>NZ_JCAXEU010000004.1:0-242440 GCF_059758705.1 Bhargavaea sp. GQ12 | reverse complement strand
AGCGCATCACCCTCACCCGGGCGATGCGCTTTTTCTTATAGGGACTGTTCAATATACGAGCGGACTTCCTCGCCGGAGGAGAGGGACAGGATGTGATCAATCTTCGCTTCCATCTTTGCCTTGGAAAGGCCTGCGATTTTCGCGCGGGCCTTCAGGATGGAGGAGGCGCTCATCGAGAACTCGTCGAGGCCCATGCCGAGCAGGACCGGAATCGCGGCTTCGTCACCCGCCATTTCGCCGCACATGCCGGCGTGCTTGCCTTCCCGGTGGGCGGCGTCGATGACCATCTTGATCAGCCGGAGAACCGCCGGGCTGAACGGCTGGTACAGGTACGACAGCTGTTCGTTCATCCGGTCGGCGGCCATCGTGTACTGGATCAGGTCGTTCGTACCAATCGAGAAGAAGTCGACTTCTTTGGCGAACTGGTCGGCCATGAGTGCGGCGGACGGAATCTCGACCATCATGCCGAGTTCGATCCGGTCGCTGACTGTTATGCCGCTTTGTTCCAGTTTCTCTTTTTCCTCGAGGAAGACCGCCTTGGCCCGGCGGAATTCATCCAGTGTCGCAATCATCGGGAACATGATCTTGAGATGCCCGTGGACACTTGCCCGAAGCAGCGCGCGCAGCTGCACTCGGAACATGTCCTCTTCCTGCAGGCAAAGGCGGATGGCTCGGATGCCGAGGAACGGATTCGCCTCTTCCGGAAGGTTCAGGTAAGGCAGCTCCTTGTCGCCGCCGATGTCGAGTGTGCGGACGATGGTCGGGCGGCCTTCCATCTGCTCCAGCACGCTCTTGTACGCTTCAAACTGCTCGTCTTCCGTAGGGAACTGGTCGCGGCCCATATAAAGGAATTCCGTGCGGAACAGGCCGATGCCCTCTCCGCCGTTTTCCAGAACCTTTGCAACGTCGGCCGGCGAGCCGATGTTGCCAGCCAGTTCCATCCGGTGGCCGTCTTTTGAAAGTGTCGGTTCATTTACGAGCCTGGTGAGCCGTGTCTTTTCCTCGGCGAACGCGGTTTGCTTTTCTTCATAGACCTTGAGCGTGGAGTCAGACGGGCTGACGATCACTTCGCCGGATGTTCCGTCGACAATGACCGTCGCGCCGTTTTCGATCTGAGCCATCGCGGAGCGGCTGCCGACGACTGCCGGGATTTCGAGCGTCCTTGCCAGGATGGCGGAGTGGGATGTACGGCCACCGATATCCGTGACGAATCCACGGACGTATTCCGGATTCAGCTGCACGGTATCGGACGGTGTCAGGTCCTCAGCGATGATGATTGTCTGTTCGCGGATCATCGAAGGGCTCTGGAGCGTCACGCCGAGCAGGTGGGCCAGGATGCGCTTGGTGACATCGCGCACGTCGGCCGCGCGCTCTTTCATGTATTCATTGTCCATCGACTCGAACAGCGCGACAAAGCCATCCGCGGTCTGTTTGAGCGCATGCTCCGCATTAACCTGTTCCGATCGGATCTTCTCCTTCACCGGCCCGATGAGTTCAGGGTCGTCAAGGACGAGCAGATGTGCGCTGAAAATGTCCGCTTCGCTCTCGCTTAGCTGTTCTGAGGTACGTTCACGGATGGCCTTGAGGTCTTCCCGCGAAGCATCGATCGCCCGGTCCAGGCGGGCAGTTTCCGCTTCTGTGTCCGCAACGGTTGCTTTTTCGGTCTGGAGGTCGGGATGCTCCAGCCGGAAAGCTTTTGCAATCGCGATGCCTCCGGAGGCTGCGATACCTTTGATCCGCTGTTCCATTCAGTTTGCCAGTCCTTCGGATTTCATGACTTCATCGATTTTGGCGATGGCTTCATTTTCATCTTCGCCTTCGGCCCTGACGGTGATGGTCGCTCCCGATGCGACTCCAAGCGCCATGACGCCAAGGATGGACTTCATGTTCACCGTCTTGTCGTTGTAGATCAGGGAGATATCGGAAGAGAAAGGCGCCAGCGAACCGACGAGCAGGGAAGTCGGACGTGCGTGGAGACCTTCTGATGCACTGATTGTATATTGTTTTTCGACCATGAGCGTAATTCCTCCTAAATGAAGACAGTCAACAGGATGACTGTTTTTGAATGTTTGTGAACGATTATGATGGATTTTGGAACCGATTTCAAGTAAAATGGGCTTAATCAATGACAGACGGGTGATCAAACATGCTGACGACTGAACGCCATGAATGGATCATGGATCTGCTGAGACAAAAGCAGACCGTGAAAATCTCTGAGCTTGTGGAAGGCACAGGTGCATCAGAATCGACCATCCGCCGCGATCTGACGGAGCTGGAGGCTATCAATCTCCTGGAGCGCATCCATGGCGGTGCCACAATCCGTGACCGGAACATCCAGGAGTTGAGCGTTTCTGACAAATCCGTCAAAAACGAGCAGGAAAAGCTGCAGATTGCGGCTGTAGCCGCCGGCCTCGTCGAGGAAGGGGAATTCATCTTCCTTGATGCGGGAACGACGACTTTCCGGATGATTCCGTTTCTTGCGGGGAAGGGGACGGTCGTCGTCACGAACGGCCTGACCCATGTGGATACTCTGATCGACCATGGAATCACGACCTATCTGACCGGCGGCTACGTAAAGGGCAAAACAGGCGCGCTTGTCGGTCCGCAGGCGACAGGTGCCCTTGCGGAATACCGCTTTGACCGGTGCTTTCTCGGGGCAAACGGGTTCCATCCGGAATACGGCTACACGACACCGGACCCCGAGGAAGCCGCTGTCAAGAAACTGGCCGCTTCGCTGTCGCGGCGCACTTATGTCGTCGCGGATCACAGCAAGGCGGGCAAGGTCAGCTTCACCAAAGTCCTTCCGCTCGCTTCCGCCGGGCTGATCACGGATTCCCTGGATGCGGCGATGATGGAAGCCGTTGAGAACGAAACAACTGTCAAGGTGGTGACGGAATGATCTATACGTATACACTGACGCCTTCTCTGGACTATACCGTTTATCTTCCCGGCTTCAGCACGGGGAAACTTAACCGCTCGGAAGAAGTGTACTACTATCCGGGGGGCAAGGGAATCAATGTCTCCCGCGTTTTAAAGCGGCTTGGCACCGACAGCACCGCCGTCGGACTTGCCGGCGGATTCACGGGAGATTATCTGGAGCAGTTCCTGCGGGATGAAGGGATCCGTACGGAACTGATCCGGACGGACAGCGTCACCCGCATCAATGTGAAAATCAAGTCGGAGCAGGAGACCGAACTCAACGGTCCCGGCCCGGAAATATCGGAGCAGGAACGCCTGCAACTGCTTGACCGGGCAAGACGGATGGAGCGGGGCGACTGGCTCGTGCTCGCCGGCAGGATCCCGGATTCGGCAGGGGCAGATTTTGCCTCGGAACTGGCGGGCATCTGCAGGGATAATGGTATCCGCCTCGCGGTCGATACATCCGGGCCTGTCCTGAAAGAGCTCGCCGGCATGCAGCCCGAACTGATGAAGCCGAACGAGCATGAGCTCGGTGAACTGTTCGGTGTAGAGATCGGAACAAAGGAAGAAGCGCTGAAGTACGCCCGGCTGCTCGTGGGGCAGGGTGTCCGGCATGTCATTGTTTCAATGGGCGGGGAAGGCGCACTCTACCTCTCGGAATCAGTGGAAGCCGAGGCGCAGGCGCCCGAAGTCAAGGTGGTCAATACCGTCGGTGCGGGCGATTCGCTCGTGTCCGGATTTATCTCTGCGCTTGAGTCCGGCGAAAGTGCGAGAGACGCCTTCAGGTACGGTGTTGCAGCGGGCAGTGCAACGGTCTCCCGCTCGGACCTTTGCCGGAAAAAAGATGTCGATGTGCTGGCCGGGCAGATCACGGTCACCCGATTGAAAGAAGGAGAATAAGCGATGAACATCACTTCTTTGTTGACGAAAGATACAGTCCTTCTCGACCTTGCGGCTGCATCCAAGGAAGCTGCGCTCTCGGAACTTGTCGGCAAGCTCGACGAAGCGGGCAAGCTGTCGGACCGGGAAGCTTTTATGAATGATATCCTCGCGCGCGAGGAACAAAGCACGACCGGCATCGGAGACGGTATCGCCATCCCTCATGCCAAGTCCGCCGCGGTCAGCGAACCGGCGATTGCATTCGGCCGCTCCGCCGAAGGAATCGACTATGCGTCGCTCGACGGACAGCCGGCCAATCTGTTCTTCATGATCGCAGCAAGCGAAGGGGCGAACAATGCCCACCTCGAGGCGCTTTCCCGTCTCGCGACCTTCCTGATGGACGGCAAGTTCCGGGACCGCGTCCTGAATGCGGCCACAGCCGATGAAGTGCTTGCTGCCGTGAACGACAAGGAGCGGGAGCTGGAAGAGCCGGAAGCGCCGGCGGAATCCGGAGCACCGGCGGAATCCGCTCCCGTACAAGCTGATGCACAGGCAGGGCAGGAAGAGCCACCCGCACTCGGCAAGGTCCTCGCCGTCACCGCCTGCCCGACCGGCATCGCGCATACCTACATGGCGGCCGAAAAGCTGAATGAGCGCGCGAAGGAGCGCGGCATCCCGATCAAGGTCGAGACAAACGGCTCCTCCGGCGTGAAAAACCGGCTGACTGCAGCAGAGATCGCCGAGGCCGATGTCATCATCGTCGCGGCGGACACGAAAGTGGAGATGGCCCGCTTTGACGGCAAGCCCGTCATCCAGACAAAGGTCGGCAAGGCGATTCATGAAACAGATGCACTGCTTGATCGTGCCGTAACAAAAGACGCCCCGATCTACCATGCTGAACGCAAGGCGGACAAGGGTGAATCGGCTGAGCCGAAGAGCGGATTCTACAAGCACCTCATGAACGGTGTGTCGAACATGCTGCCATTTGTCGTCGGCGGCGGAATCCTGATTGCCCTATCCTTTTTCTGGGGCATCAACGCAAGTGATCCGGAAAGCCCTGAATATAATGCATTCGCGGCCATGCTCAACACGATTGGCGGGGGCAAGGCGTTCTTCCTCATGGTACCGGTCCTGGCGGGCTTTATCGCATCGAGCATCGCCGAACGTCCCGGCTTCGCGCCCGGCATGGTCGGCGGCCTGATCGCGGTCACTGTTTCCGGAGTGGAAGGGGCGGACGGCGGTTCCGGCTTCCTCGGCGGAATCATCGCCGGTTTCCTTGCCGGTTATGTGACGCTTTTCGTCAAGAAAATGTTCGCCAAGCTGCCGGATGCGCTGGAAGGACTCAAGCCGGTCCTCTTTTATCCGCTGTTCGGCATCGCCATCACCGGCATCATCATGATGCTGATCAACCCGCAGCTGACGAAGCTGTACACCGGCCTGTCGTCGTTCCTCGAAGGGCTCGGCGGCACGAACCAGGTACTGGTCGGCCTGATCATCGGAGCGATGATGGCGGTAGACATGGGCGGCCCGGTCAACAAGGCGGCCTACACATTCGGCATTGCCATGCTGGATGCGGGCAACTTCAGCTTTATCGCGGCGGTCATGGCCGCGGGCATGGTGCCGCCGCTCGGCATGGCGCTCGCCACGACACTCTTCAAGAAGCGCTTCTCGAAACAGGAGCGCGAAGCCGGCAAGACGGCCTATGTACTCGGAGCCTGCTTTATCACGGAAGGGGTCATCCCGTTCGCGGCGGCCGACCCGGCGCGTGTCATCCCGGCGTCTATCGGCGGCGCTGCCGTGACGGGCGCTCTCACGATGCTGTTTGACATCAGCCTGCGCGCACCGCACGGCGGAGTCTTCGTCATGGGCCTTGTTGACGGCGGCTTCATGAAGGTGATCCTCTATGCGGCTGCGATTATCGCCGGCGCCATCGTCACCGCATTCCTTGCCGGCATGCTGAAAAAGCCAGCAGTGCAGGCTGCATGAGGCAGGTTTTGGTGAGACGTTGACATACTTCGTTGAGACGTTGACATACCCCTATGAGACGTTGACATACTTCGTTGAAACGTTAACATACTGCTGTGAGACGTTGACATACTTCATTGAAACGTTAACATATCCCCATATGAGAAAGGGCTGCCCATTTCGATGGACAGCCCTTTTTTCTATGGATCGCCTATTCGAGAATCGTGCTGTTCAGCAAATACTCGACATCATACTTTTCCGCAAGCCGGCGGAGAAACAGGAGAAGGTCCTCTTCGCGGGTGCTGCCTGAGGAAAAGCCATCCAGAAGCCGGCGGTATTCATGCTTTTCCTCTTCATCCGCCTGCTTCTTGAAGTAGCCCCACATATGCTGGACGGCATTCCCGACCGACCCGGGGGTAGGCAGGATTTCTGTCGCTGCGCCGATCAGCGACTCGATGTCAGCGAGAGCCGGCTGCCCCTTCAGGGTTTGCCTGATCTGGTCATAATGGGCCTGGCTGTGGTACATGACCCGGTATTTCTCGCGGCTCCACAGTTCCTCCATCATGCGTCGTTCATTCATGGCCTTCCTCCTTATGTACGGTCATTCTGGCTGACAGCCTCATGAGGCGGGGGCGGTTAAAGCGCTGAATGAGGATAAACGGGACGTTTGCCGCGAGCGCATAGGCCACCATCACCCAGCTTGCCCAAGGGGGATTCCAGAGGAAAAACAGGAACGCCGGCGGGATCAGCAGCCAATGCGTCCACTCGGCGCGTCTGGACTCGGCAACAAACTGCCGAAGATAATCGGCCGAACCTTCGCCAAGCCGCTTTTTCGGAAACCCTCTGCCAAGCACGGAGTCGCCGTCAGGCAGCCGGTCTTTCCACTGCCTGACCCGGAGCAGCCGCTGCCACGTACGGCCGCCCTGCTCCCAATAACGGATGCGGGTGAGTGCAGTCTCTTTTTCGAAAACACGGAGCGGCATCCGGTACAGGGCGTAGGAAATACCCAGATGAAACAGCGCCCATGCGGCAATATCCACTAAGGCAGTCCAAGCAATCGGAAGTTCGATCATCCGCATCGCTCTCCTCCTTTAAAGGTCAACCTGGCGTCCTCTCCAGGTGACGCGTTTCCGGACACGGACAGCATAAAGAGACCAGATAAAGACCGCCGTGAAAAACAGGAAGTGAAACGGGTAAAGAAGCACTGCGGTAAACCGGAAATTTCCGGCTTTCCGGAACAGCCTGAAGACCTCCAGGCCATAAAGGAGATAAAGGGCAGCTCCGGCAGTGATCCACCCGGTCATCCCGCTCCATCCGGCAGCCGCAAGGAGGGCAGCCGGCATAAAGGCTCCCGCAATCCACAAACTGACGAGCGCGGTGACCGCGGGATGGGTGGAGCTGACGCCAGAACCCATGCTTTTTGTCCAGCCTTCCACCAGGCTGCGGGTTCCGTCCGGATACATCCGGAGCGTGATGACATTCCTGCCGCCCAGGCAGTAAACCGGAAGCCCGATGTCGCGGAACGCTGCGCCGAGTGCCAGATCGTCCATGAGCTCACCGCGGATTGCATAGTGGCCCCCGGTTCCTATGTATTCTTCCCGGCTGCAGAGAATGCACCCGCCGAATGCGCCTGCGGGCGGCAGCTTCCAGCTTGCCGGGGTGAAGGTGTTCATGCCTGCCATGACGATCAGGTTAAAGACAGCGGACAGGTTCTCGTACGGCCGTTCGAATGTGTGATAGGGCTGTACAGATAACAGTCCATTTCCGCCGCGCACTTCGTATTCGGACACAAGCTTATCCAGGCCGCCGGGCGCATGCAGACGGGTGTCAGCATCAAGGAACAGAAGAAGCTGTCCGCCTGCGGCATTCGCCCCCAGCCAGCAGGCGGCGGATTTTCCGGCGCTGCCGTCCGGGGCGGGAGCGGAGCGGAGAACACGGGCCCCGGCGGTCCGGGCGATTTCTGCCGTCCGGTCCGAAGAATCATCGTCCACGACAATCACTTCCATATCCGTATACTGCTGATTTCTGAGCGATTCCATAAGAGGACCGATCCGCTGCGCTTCATTGCGTGCCGGGATGATGACAGAAAGAGAGGGACGGGAAGTTTCCGGATGTTTTTCCGGGACTGTGAGCCGCCACATCATCAGCCTTCCTGCGAGGAGGCCGAGGACTGCAACCAATGTCCCGGCCGCCATGAGTACAGTCAGCATGTCCGCTTCTCCTTTCGGGCAATGTCCTTCACTTACCGCGGTCCTTCCGGATGATCTTTGTCGCGGCCTGCTGTCCGCTCAGTGTCACCATCGGCATGCCGCCTCCGGGATTTGCGGTGCCGCCGACAAAGTAAAGGTTGTCATACAGACTGCTTTCCTTCGGATGCTTGAAGCCGAGATTGTTTTTCCGGTCGGAAACCGTCCCGTAGATCGCGCCTCGGTGGGAGCCGTAGACCCGGCGGATATCTTCCGGTGTCCACATATCTTCGGTCACGATATGGCTTCGCAGTCCATCGAGTCCCATGCGCTCCAGCTTTACCAGGACGCGCTCACGGAAATCGACGTAATCCTGCTTGGTGAATGGTTTGTCCTGGATGTACGGAATATGGGGCAGGACCTTCAGGTTTTCGTGGCCTTCAGGTGCCTGCGCGGGGTCCGTCTTGTTTGCATTGACCAGATAGATTGTCGGGTCATCCGGAAGCTTGTGCTCGCGGAAGACCAGGTCCATCTGCTCTTTCAGGTTCTCCGAGAAAAAGAAATTGTGATGGGCAAGCTGCGGATAGGACCTGTTAACCCCGAGATGCAGCACCAGTCCGGAGCTTGCCGGTTCAAACTTTTTCTCGAGTTTCCGGATTTTATCCGATCCGACATTGAGCAGTTTTTCATAGAGTGGGATCACTTCCATATTGGAGACGAAGTGGTCGGCCTGAAGCTTTGTTCCGTCTTCAAGCTCGGCCCCGGTGATGGTCCCGTTCCCGTCTTCCGTCAGCTTGGAGATTTTCGTCCCGGTATGGAGCTCCACACCGGCCTCTTCCGCCAGGCGGGTCAGCCCCTGTGCAATCCGGTCCATGCCGCCTGGCACATACCAAACACCCTGTGCATGCTGCATGTAGATCATCATATTGAGGACCGCTGGCGCGTCATAGGGGGATGAGCCGACGTATTTGATGAAATAGGACAGCATCGTCCGGAAATGCGGATGGCTGATCCGTTTTTCGATGCCGCCATACATCGAGGAAAACAGGTCGAACCGTCTGAGCGCCGTGACCGGCCCGTGGTGGCTGAAGACTTCTTTGGCCGTGTCGAGCCCTTCATCGCCCAGGTATCCCTCTTCCGTGATGTCGTAGAGCCCCTTGGAGTATTCGAGCAGATTGCGGTATTCCCGGATATCCTTTTCATTCAGCGAATCATTTTCATGGAGCATCTTGTCCAGGTCTCCGTACAGGTCGATCACCGTGCCGTCGGGAAAGAATGAGCGCCACTCCCGCTCCAGGCGGACAGTGGGTATGTAGTCGGCCATCCGTTTGCCGGATGCATGGAACAGCCGCTCGAAAATATGCGGCATCGTCAAAATGGACGGGCCCAGATCAAAGCCGAAGCCGTCCTGTTCAAGCCGGTTCAGTTTGCCGCCGAGGTGTTTATTCTGTTCATAGAGGGAGACTTGGTAGCCTGCCTGCGCAAGCGAGATGGCCGCGGACAGCCCGCCGAGGCCGCCTCCTATGACCAGAGCCGTTTTCTTTTTTTGTGCATCCATGTATTCCCGTCCTCCTATTCCGTCCGCGGTCAGGGTGCCACATCCGCTGCCAAAGTCTGTACCATGCCGGTTTTTCCGATAAGGCGCGCTTTCACCGCCAGTGCAATCCGGCTCTTTTCAATCTGGCCGACGACAGCGCGTCTGCTGAAGCAGTCGTACCCGTTGTTCCGGACTTCGTTCAGTATTCCGCGGTACACGCCGGCGGACAGAGCAACCGGCAGCCGGCTGTCGTCCGAATAATCGCCAAGGGTTTGGTTGAATCGATCGTACAGATCTTCCGACCGGGCGGCCACGGCCTCCCACAAACTGGTGAAGCGGTCATCGATCAGGCGGTTTTCCAGGTCTTCAGATGTATAGCCGTGTTTGGCCATGAGGTCCCGGGGCAGATAGATCCGGTCTTTGTCGCGAAGGTCTTCGCCGATATCCCGAAGGATGTTCGTAAGCTGCATGGCGACTCCCAGATCGGCCGCATGCCGGCGGGTTTCCGCATCAGCGCCTGGCGCAATGATCGGAAGCAGCATCAGGCCCACGGAACCCGCGACAAAATAACTGTATTTCTCCATCTGGCGGAGGTCCGCAGGCTGTCTGAAATCCAGGTCCATTCGCTGCCCCTCCAGCTGGTCATAGAAGGGTTGGATATCCATATCATAGCGGCTAAAGACGTCACGCAGCGCACGCCAGAGGGGGGTGTCCGCATCCTGCCCCTCCCGGAAGCGGTCCAATTCAGCCGACAGTCTGCCGAGGGCTGCCGTACGTTCCTCCCTGCTGCCCGAGCTGTCGACACTATCGTCCGCAGTCCTGCAGAATGCGTAGATGGCATAGACGGCGCGGGCTTTTTCCTGCGGAAGCCTGCTGAAGGCGTAATAGAAGCTTTTCGAGTGACGCTTGATGATGGCTTCGCAATAGCGGTAATCCTCTTCGGTGCGGCGGCTGAAGGACGTGGTCATGTCAATCTCCTCCTTATGGATGGTCATGTGGACGGCACATCCGATCCGGCTTCCACCGGCTGCAGGGATTCCCGCGCGCCATCAGGGACGGTGCCAAGGTCATCGAGCATCAGTTCTTCCGTGGCAATTTTGGCGGACAGCAAGACGATCGGGACTCCGGCGCCCGGGTGTGTGCTGCTCCCGGTGAAATACAGGTTCTCGCAGTTCTTTGCCTTGCTCTGCGGGCGGAGGTGATTGCTCTGCGCAAGGTTCGGGCGCAGACCGAAGCAGGCCCCGTTATAGGCGTTGAAGCGCTTTTCGAAATCCGGGGGAGTCATGTAGGATTCGGAGATGATATGGCTTTCGATGTCGCCGAACTCCGGGATTTCCTTCAGCTTCTCAAAAACCCGGCTGCGGTAATGGTCGATTGTCTCTTGGGTCCACTCGTAGCTTGAGGCGGATCTGTCGGACACCGGAACGAGGATGTACAGACCGTCCTTGCCTTCCGGTGCCATGGTCGGGTCCAGTTTCGAGCCGATGTAGACGTAGAAGGAAGGGTCATCCATCTGTTCTCCGGAAAAGATGGACTCAAGATTGCCGTTGAGGTCCTTGCTGAAGACAAAATTGTGGACGTTATCGACTTCGTCGTACTTGCGGTCCATTCCGAGATACATCAGGAAGCACGAGCAGGAATACTTCATCTTGTCGATTTTCTTGTCGGTGTACTTGCCCTTGGCTGCCGTATCCAGTACGAGGTTCTTCATGGCGTACGGGAAGTCCGCGTTGCAGACGACGAAGTCCGCGTGCACCTCGCGCCCGCCGGTCCGGATGCCTTCAGCACGGCCGTTTTGGATCAGGATGTCCTCCGCCGGGGAGTTGTAGTGGATCTTGCCGTCAAGCTCCAGGAAAAGCCGCTCCATGGCGGAGGCCATCGTGTACATGCCGCCTTTGATGAACCAGACGCCGTACAGGAATTCAATCATCGGGATCATCGTATAGAGGGAAGGGCCATTATAAGGGGAAACACCTATGTATAAGGTTTGGAAGCTGATCATCTGCTTGAGCCGTTCATTCTTGATATATTTCCCGACAAACTTGTCCGCGCTGTCGAAGGTTTTCAGCTTCAATGCCTGGCGCAGAACCGACGGATTGTAGAAATCAGAAGCATTGCGGAACGGTCGTTGGATAAAGTGGTTTTTCGCCACCGTGAAGCGCTCGTAAATCTCTTTCAGATAGGTCAGGAAGCCTTCTGCGTCTTCCTCACTGATGTCTTCCAGTGTCTTGGTCAGCTCGACAAGGTCAGAGGAGATGTCATACCGGTCGTCCGGGCCATTGCCGAAAAAGACGGAATACATCGGGTCGAGCCGTTCCATCGGGATATAATCATCCGGATTCCGGCCTGCGAGTTCGAAGACTTCCCTGTACAGCTCGGGCATCATGACGATGGTCGGGCCCAGGTCGAAGCGGAACCCGTCCTGTTCGATTTTGTGCATCTTGCCCCCGGGAATGGCTTCTTTCTCATAGATTTCGACTTGGTAGCCTGCATGCTGCAGGCGGATGGCGCTGGCCAGGCCGGCAACTCCGGCGCCGATGACGATGACATGCTTGTTCATGATGTGCTCCTCTCAAAATCTTTAATAGGGTTTGTGATTTTTTTATAATGTTTTTATCTTAACATTATACAATTAAAGTCGAAAAACAGGAAAAAAACAAGTATAATTTGTTAATAGTTGTCTTCCCCTAGATTAAAAGACCTAAACCTGTACAAGGTTTGGTGGAGATGATATACAATGTTGGTTAAGGATATTTTGGAATCGGAGGAGGCGGGCATGATGAAGGAGCCGGTGGGCTATTACATTAAAGACGTTGCGCGAATTACCGGTCTTTCCGAACAGGTCATCCGGAAATGGGAAGACCGGTATGGCATCGTCCGCCCGGTAAGGAAGGATAACGGGTACCGTATCTACGGAGAGGAAGAGATCCGTAGGCTTCTTAAGATGCAGGCGCTGCGCAAGGAGGGGCATCCGCTGAAGCGGGCCGCGGAACTGGCAATGACTGAAGAGCGGACGGCCGGGACGGAGCAGCAACCGGAAAGCGAATCCGGACGGTATGTACGGAAGTTGATCGGACAGGGGGAACAGTGCCACGAAGCTGAACTGGAGAGGCTGCTCCGGCAGGCGCACAGCGAACTCGGGCTGGCTCATTTTCTGGATGAAGTGGTCATCCCATTCCTGAAACAGGTCGGCGGCTTGTGGGAGCGGGGAGAATGGGGAGAGTACCAGGAGTCTGTATCAAGCCTCATTGTGAGGGATTTGCTTGTGAATATCCGGCGGAATGTCCGTCCGGCTCTCGGCGCCCCCCTCATCATCGGCGCGTGCTTCCCGGAGGAGCGTCATGAAATACCGGTCCACCTCATTCTGCTAAAAGCAATGATGAGGGGTTACAGAACGCATCTGGTCGGAGCTTCCCCCGCGCCGGGCGCGATCGAGTCGATCGTCCGGCAGCTCAAGCCTGACGCGGTTCTTTTGTCGGCATCAACCACAGCCCCATTTCTCCGTCATCCCGACTTGCTGGAAGAGTTGGACCGCTTCGCAGGAGACCACCCGGCTATTCGTTTTTATGCGGGAGGGCATGGGATCCGTCTTGCAGCGGCCGCAGGTGAGCCGGTCCATATCCGGATGACTGATGATGTGGAGCAAGTGCTGCGGGATCTGGATAACAATCATTTCACCACATAAATAAACCGGCACGGATAAAATCCTGTGCCGGTTTCTATTGTGTTTGGGGTCAGCGGATCCGCCGCTCGTCCAGGAGAGGGAAGCTTTCGACAATTCCCTGGACGACCCGCTCGCCTTCTTCCTCCCAGCGGGATTTGCGGCGGATCGCTCCATCCTTTTCTTCGGGACTCTGGAACTGGTTGAGGCCGGTGGTCGCCAGCAGGTCATCGCCTTCGTGGTCGAGGCCGACGTTGACTACATGCTTGAGCACGAACGGCTGGCCGAACACAATCTGTGTTTCGGGATCTTCCAGCATGCCGGAAACTACGTCGAACGGGATCCGGAGATAGATCGTCTCCGGGCCATCCTTATTCAGGATTCCGTCGAACATGGCCTCGTCGTATTCCCAGTTACCGCAAAGCGTAATATCCTTTTCTAGCAGGATCGGATAAATATCACCGAACCGTGCCTGTTTGCCCTGAAGGTCCGTTTCCAGTTTCAGCATGGTTCCACTCTCCTTTTCCCATCTCGTAGGTTGATACTCTATTCCCCGTATGACAGGAATTAACCTCGTGGAGAGATGGAGAGCAGATTCGCAATATGCCCACTTTCGTCAGATTCCGCGTAATTTCCCGGGAAATATGTCGGTTGCCGCGTTTAGCTTTGGGCCGCTTCCTTTAACACAATCATCGACCTCTTCTTGCTTTCCGGGCTGAACACAGGGGTGATCGCCATGATTTCATCGACGCCTGCAGAGGAAAGTTCATCCATCTGACGGCCGAGCGATTTGTTTGAACCGATCATGTAGGTGGCCAGGATATCCCGGACTTCCTGTTTTTCTTTTTCCGTCACAATGCCTGTAAGCGCTTCGGCAGGATCCGGCAGGTGCCCCTGGATGCCCCGGTGGAATCCGAACTGCACGTGTGCCGCACTGCGCGCAATCCATTCCGCTTCGTCATCGGTGTCCGCCGCGAAAACCCGGGCGGCACAAACCGTGTAGGGCGCTTCCGAAAAGCGGGACGGGCGGAAGTTTTCCCTGTACAGGCGGATGGTCTGCTCCATTTCATCCCGCTCCGCATTGATGAATCGGGCAAAGGCATACGGCAGGCCTCGCTCCGCAGCAAGTTGTGCGGACGCGGGGCCGGTTCCGAGGATCCACGGGAGCGGCTTTTGGATGACTGCAGGGGAAGCCTTCAGATAGCCGCTCATCGGATGGCTTTCCGGGAGGTCGTCCTCCAGGTACTCGATCAGTTCGCCGACCATTTCCGGGAACCTTTCCTTATTGCGTGGCTTGGCATCGGTGAGTGCCCGGCCGCCCTGCAGCGCGATCGTCGGCAGGTGCGTGCCGCCGGGTGCCTTGCCGACACCAAGGTCGACGCGGCCCGGGGCAAGCGCGCTCATTACGCGGAAGTTTTCGGCCACTTTGTACGGCGCGTAATGGGTCAGCATGACCCCTCCCGTGCCAATCCGGATCGTCTCCGTCTGCGCCAATAGATGTACTGCAAGGATTTCGGGAGAGGAGCCGGCAATCGTGTCCGAACTGTGGTGCTCCGATACCCAGAACCGCCGGTAGCCGAGCTGTTCGGCAAGCCGCGCCGCCTCCACTGTACCGGCGAACCCCGCCTCGGGGGTCTGCCCTTCCGCCAGCTGTGTCTGGTCCAGCATACTCACTTGCATCTGTGCCGCCTCCTTTCTGCAAATGCTATCGGCCTGATATCAAATTTTCAATCAATGTACACCGGAGAGAAGGGGAACGGACTGTATTTATCGAAAAAATTGAGTTACGATGAAAGGTATATCATTCACTTTACGAGGAAGGATCGGGATCAAAATGAGTGGGTTTCCAAAAGATGCGCTGCGAGTACTGAAAGAAACAAGCCGGACATTTTATATTCCGATTACTTTTTTGCAGAAAGAACTGAAAGCTTCCGTCGCCTCCGCGTACCTTGTTTTCCGGGCGATTGATGAGATAGAGGACCACGAAGAGCTCGGCAACGACCTTAAGCACTCGCTCCTGATGCAGGTGGGCGAGCTGTTTACGCAGCCGTTCGACAATGAACGCTACCTCGGCATCCTCGGGCCGGTCAAGGAGCGCATGCCCGAAGTGACGCTCAGGCTTGCCGACTGGATGGAGGCCTGTCCGGAAGCGGTGCGCCCGAGAATCGCGGATGCCGCCCGGGAAATGTCCGAGGGCATGGCAAAGTGGGCCAAGGCGGGATGGAAAATCCGCACACGTGAGGACCTGGACGATTATACGTACTATGTGGCAGGGCTTGTCGGCGTGCTGCTGTCCGATCTTTGGGGACACTATGCGGGTGAAAAGACGGACCGTGAGCTCGCGATCGGCTACGGACGCGGCCTGCAGGCGGTCAATATCCTGCGCAACGAGAAGGAAGACATGGACGAGCGTGGCGTCCGCTTCGTGCCGGATGGATGGACCCGCGATGACCTGTTCCGCTATGCGGAAGAAAATCTCTCCAAGGCGGATCAGTATATGAAAGCGCTCAGCACAAAAAGCGTCATCCTGTTTTGCCGCCTTCCGCTTGCCCTTGCCCATAAGACGCTTGGCGCGCTGAAGGACGGGCGCGAGAAGATGTCACGGGATGAAGTGGTCCGGACGGTCGAAGAGGTCAGTGTCGACTGACGTATCCGGAACCGGTACAGCAAAGACAGAAGGCGGTGTTGGCGATGGCCGGCTCAATAGAACAGAGGAAATCGGAACATATTCAGATCACACTCAATGAAAAAGTCACAGGGGATGCCATCTCGACCGGATTTGAGTCCTATGCGTTCATCCACAATGCCTTGCCGGAAATCGATTTTGCGGAAATTTCGACTGAGGCTGAATTTCTGGGGCATGCGTGCCGGACGCCGTTCCTCATCTCTTCGATGACCGGCGGGACGGCGCTGGCCGAAACAATCAACCGGAACCTGGCAGAAGCTGCCGAAGAACGCGGCTGGGCGCTAGCGCTCGGCTCGACAAGGGCACTCCTCGACAGCGACGGCCATCCGCCTTCGTTTCTCATGCGCCGGTACGCGCCAAGCGTGCCGATCATTGCGAACATCGGCGCCGTCCAGTTCAACTACGGATACGGCATCGATGAATGCAGGCGAATCGTCGAGCTGACGGAGGCTGACATGCTTGTCCTTCATCTGAACAGCCTCCAGGAAGTGATCCAGGACGGCGGAGACACGAACTTCAGGGCGCTCCTCGGGAAAATCGAAACACTCTGCGCAGGGCTTGGCGTGCCGGTCGGCGTCAAGGAAGTCGGCTGGGGCATCGACGGCGAAACTGCAAGGCGACTGACGGATGCGGGCATTGCGTTCGTCGACGTCGCAGGTGCCGGCGGCACATCGTGGAGCCAGGTGGAAAAATTCCGCTCCAAGGATCCGGTGCGCCGGGCTGCAGCGGAGGCGTTCAGCGACTGGGGCATCCCGACGGCCGACTCGGTCCGGATGGTGCGGGCGGAAATCGGCGGCCGGACGCTTGTTGCAAGCGGCGGCATGCGGACGGGCCTGGATGCCGCAAAAGCGTTGGCACTCGGTGCAGACTTTGTCGGGTTCGGCCGCTCGATCCTGAAAGAAGCGACGCAAAGCACGGAAGATGTGCTGGAATCGATGGCCGTACGCGAGATGGAACTCCGCATGGCGATGTTCGGCATCGGCGCATCAAATCTTCGCGAACTGAAGGATACGCCCCGCCTTGTGAGAAAAGGTTTTTGAGTGTTAACGTTCCGGCTTCGGCCGGGGCGTTTTTGTTTGCAGCGGGGTGATTGTCAACGTTTCAATGAAGATCGTCAACGTCTCAATAAACTTAATCAACGTTTCACTAAAGATGATCAACGTTCAGCACAAGCCCCGATCCCATTGCAAGATTTATCGGAAAATGTAAACGCTTTATTGATATCTCTTTTTAACTATGGTATTCTGTACCCATAAATTCACAGCGGTCTCATGTGACTGATCCGATCAGGCATGGGGGCAAGAGCGGAGCCTGAGGGCTTTCGCTATGCTCCCGTGCCTTTTTACGTCCCAGAAAGGGGCCGCGCCGAGTGACAATCCCGAAAGGTGGAATGTGCGAATGCTATCCAATCTGTTCAAGAAAAAAGACAAGGAAGAAAAAGTGCTGGCACCGGTTTCTGGCCAATTGATGCCGATTGACCAAGTGCCGGACCCGGTATTCAGCGGCAAGATGATGGGAGAGGGAATAGCCGTCATGCCGGATTCGGGGAGCGTCGTCTCGCCGGTAGACGGAACGGTCGTGATGGTCGCCGACACAGGCCATGCAATCGGTATCCGCTCAGCACAGGGCACGGAATTCCTGATCCATATCGGGCTCGAAACAGTCGCGCTTAAAGGCGAGGGCTTCAACGTCCTTGTCCGCCAGGATGACAAAGTGACCGCGGGCCAGCCGCTGATCGAAGCGGACTGGACTTATCTCGGAGAAAATGCCAACAGCACGGTCACGCCGATCGTCGTGACAAACGGGGAAGGAAAGACGGTCCGGCCGGAAGCGGAAGGCACCTGCACGGCAGGGGAAACCGTGATCATGACGGTCACTGCAGGCTGACCCGGTTTTCGATTAGAGGAGGAGTCCGATGAAAATCAGCAAAATCCTCAATAACAACGCGGTGATCGTACGTGACGGAGACAGGGAGAAGGTCGTGGTCGGAGCCGGAGTCGCCTTCGGCAAGAAGCGAAACGATCCCGTCCCGGCCGACAAGATCGAGAAGGTATTCGTCATGACGGAAAACGAGCAGCTCAGCCAACTGCTCGGCCGGATACCTGAAGAACATTTCACGGTGTCGGAAGCGATCATCTCGAGGGCGGAGAAAACGCTCGGAACCAAGCTGAACGAGCATATCCATCTTGTTTTGACCGACCACCTGTCGTTCGCCATCGAGCGGACAAAGGACGGCATCCACGTCAACAACAAGCTGCTCGGGGAGATCCGCCTCCTGTATCCGAAAGAGTACGGCATCGGGCTTTGGGGGATCGGCCATATCCGCGACACGCTCGGAGTGGAGATGCCGGTAGATGAGGCCGGATTTATCGCGCTTCACCTTCATACGATGAAGCCGCATGGCGGAGACCTGAACGACACGATCCGGCAGGCGACGATCGTCAGCGATATGCTGCGTTCGATCCGCTCCTGCCTGCGGACGAAGATCGAGGAAGACGACATTTCGTATCAGCGGCTCGTGACGCATCTCCAGCATTCCGTCGCCAACCTCGGCAGGTACGATGCCCACACGCTCGACAGCGACATGGCGGAACTGATCCGCACCCGCTACGCGGAGTCGTACCACTGCGCGAAAGTGATGGCGGCGGAAAGCATGCGTCTGCACGAGATCGATATACCGGAATCCGAGCTGGCATATATTGCACTACACATCGAACGGCTCAGGAATCCGGAAAATCAGGGGACATGACGAAAGGGGGAAATTAAAGATGAAAAAGTATTTGCAGAGGCTGGGGGGCTCCCTCATGCTTCCGGTCGCGGTCCTTCCGGCAGCGGCCATTCTGATGGGGATCGGCTACTGGATCGACCATGACGGCTGGGGTTCCGGCAACGTCTTCGCGGCGTTCCTAATCACGGCAGGGGACTCGATCCTGAAAAACATCCCGATCCTGTTTGCGGTGGGGGCCGCAATCGGGCTTTCCAGGGAAAAGGACGGGGCTGCGGCACTGAGCGGCCTGGTCGCCTACCTCGTGGTCACCTCGATGCTATCGACCGATTCGGTGGGACTCTTGACGCAAACAGACCCGGAAAACGTGGATATGGCATTTGGCCAGATTCAAAACGCATTTATTGGTATTCTTTCGGGGATCATCGCATCCATCATGTACAACCGCTTCAGTCAGGTGAAGCTGCCTGATTTCCTGGCGTTCTTCAGCGGCAAGCGGCTCGTGCCGATCATGTCTGCTGTTGCCATGCTTGTTGCATCGGCGGTCCTGTTCTTTGTCTGGCCGATCGTCTACGGCGGGCTTGTCGCATTCGGCCAGTCGATCCTGGACCTCGGGGCGGCGGGTGCCGGAATCTATGGATTCTTTAACCGTCTCCTGATCCCGACCGGACTGCACCACGCACTCAACGCAGTGTTCTGGTTTGACACGGTCGGCATCAACGACATCGGCAACTTCTGGAGCAGCACCGGCGAACAGGGCATCACAGGCCGCTACCAGGCCGGGTTCTTCCCGATCATGATGTTCGGATTGCCGGCGGCGGCACTTGCGATGTACCACACGGCCAAGACAAAACGCCGCAAGCAGGCGGCCTCGCTCATGCTGGCTGCCGGGTTCGCATCGTTCTTCACGGGCGTTACCGAGCCGCTTGAGTTCTCGTTCATGTTCCTCGCACCTGCACTGTACGTCGTGCACGCAGCGCTCACGGGGCTGTCACTCTTTATCGCGGCCTCGTTCCAGTGGACGGCAGGCTTCGGATTCAGTGCCGGACTGATCGACTTTGTGCTCAGCCTGCGCATCCCGATTGCCAACATGCCGCTTATGCTCCTTGTACAGGGTCTGTTCTTCGCGCTTATCTATTACTTCCTGTTCCGCTTCCTGATCCGGAAGTTTGATCTGAAAACACCTGGCCGGGAAGACGATGAGATCGTTGAGGAGGAAGCAGAAACAGCAACAGGCGACGACAAGTTCAAGTCGATGGCAGCTAAGATCTACGACGGCCTCGGCGGCAACGACAACATCCGCAGTGTCGACAACTGTGCGACTCGGCTGCGGGTCGAAGTGGCCGACATGGACAAAGTCGACCAGCAGAAAATCAAATCCACCGGCGTACCGGGCATCAATGTCGTCGGCAAGCACAACATACAAGTAATCGTCGGCACGAGCGTCCAGTTTGTCGCCGATGAAGTCAAGAAACTCAATAATAAGAACGGATAATACACGTACCAACGGAGGCGTTCCATATGCAAAAGTCATTTAAAATCACAGCACCCGAGGGGCTTCATGCCCGTCCCGCCACTCAGCTTGTTTCGGCGGTCAACTCGCTGGACGCTGACATTCAGCTGATCCACGGCAGCAAGTCGGCCAACCTGAAGTCCATCATGGGCGTCATGGCACAGGCCGTCCCGCACGGCGCGGTCGTCACGGTCACCGCGGAAGGCGCCGACGCCGAAAAGGCGATCGAGAAAGTGACGGAGGTATTCGTCTCCCAGTCGCTCGGTGAAGAAACGGAATAAGAGTGAAGCGCTGCGGCAGTTGCTGCGGCGCTTTTTCTATGGTCAGCTGAATTTCCGATCGTGTGATCATGACAGAATAATTTAAAGGTGGTTCATCGGGTTATGGAGAAGTGGATTAAAGCAGTCATCGCAGTTTCTTTGCTGATCTTGGCAATAAACAGCTTTTTTATCGTGGGTTATCTAAAGAACATCACAGAGCTGATCGCGGGATTACTGAATGTGGTCTGAGGGTCAGGAGCTCTTGAAACAGGGGGGGATATCATGTGGATCCAACAGCCGTTTGATGAATTTCTGGGTTATACATACAACCGCCTGTCAGAGGAGGAAGTCGAGGTCGGGCTTGAAGTGAAGGACCTGTACGTGAACAGTGCCGGTGTCATCCATGGGGGCATCATCTCATCGCTTGCCGACGTGGCGATGTCGAACCTGATCCCGGCCGATGAAAACGGCGTCCAGCAGATGGTCACTGTTGATTTGAATGTGTCCTTTCTTAGGGCGGCAAGGGGGCAGTCACTGCGAGCGGTGGCGCGGCTGGAAAAGGACGGTCGCACACTTGTCCATGCGGTTTGCAAGGTCTATGACGAACAGGAGCGCCCCGTCGCCTCGGCAAAGGGGGTTTTTTGCAGGATATAAGGGAAAAGAAGTCGTGAGGTGATGGCATGCCCACATTCAAAAACGGAGACGTCTCTCTTTATTATGAAGAGCAGGGAAGCGGGGAACCGCTGATCATGCTGCACGGTCTCACGATGAATCATCTCCACTTCACTGTGGATATGGCCAGGCTGCGCCGGCACTTTTGTGTGATCGCCCTGGATGCGCGCGGCCACGGGAAGTCGGACAAGCCGGACGGCTATACGATCGGCGACCATATTAGCGATGTGCTTGCGCTCATGGACCATCTTGGGCTCGAGAAAACCGATCTGCTCGGGGTGTCGATGGGCAGCTATATTGCGCAGGGGGTTGCAATCCGGGCACCGGAGCGGGTGGAGCGGCTGATCCTGGTGTCGACAAAATCTCACGGGACCACGTCTTCCTCGCAGGCGCTTTTCGAGCGCCATGCGGAAGAACTGGAAGGGCTGGACTTCCGGGAAAAAATGAATGCCGCGTCCAAGTACATGTTCCGGAATCTGCTGGAAGTGGCAGACATCATGCAGAATGACGATCTGAACGTGCGGCTTACCAGAGAGCAGCAAAAAGCGGCGAATGAAGCGCTGAACGGATTTGACTTCAGGCCGGAACTCGGCATGGTCCGGGCAAAGACGCTCGTGATCGCCGGAAGCCATGACGGGCTCAACCCGCCGGAGGCCGGCCGTGAGACGGCGGCACTTATACCGGATTCCGTCTTCATGGAATTCCGGGAGTCCGGCCATCTGCCGAACATCGAGGAGCCCCGGCTGTTTTACTCCGTCGTAAAGGAGTTTCTCGATGATGACGGGGGCAATCCACCTCGGGGTTGGTGACCGGCGGATGTGAGTTTGAAGAAAGCAGTCCTCAGTTTGAAGATTACACCTCTGAGTTTGAAGAATACAGTCCCGAGTTTGAAGATTACACCCGTTCCACCCGAGATAAAGACGTTTCGAAGCCCCTCCGGCTCCGGAACGTCTTTTTGCTGTCAGTTTCGGAATACCGGTTCGTTCAGGTATGATAATGAAAAACCGCACGAGGAGCGAGAAAGATGGAAATCGAGAAAGAGGCACTGATCATCGACGAACTGTTTGAACTGCTGGAAAGCGGAACAATCCGGCCTGGCGGGAAGCTCCCGTCCGAAAATACATTGGCCGACCAGTATCGGGTGCCCCGCTATACCGTCCGGAATGCGCTCAACCATCTGGAGGAGCGGGGCCTGATTGAATCCGTGCAGGGGAAGGGCCGCTTCCTCAAGCCGGGTCCGGCCAGGATTCGGATCCCGCTCAGCGGCAAGACAAGCTTTACGGAGAAGATGAAGGAACTCGGCCGTACGCTGGAAACCACGGTCGTATCCTGTGAACGGAGTGACAACGGAGAAGCGGCACGGATTCTTGCGGCCTCTCCAGGAGACCCGGTCTGGCGGATCGGAAGGCTGCGCGTGGTGGACGGGGAGCCGATTGCGATCCACTACTCCCATGTGCTCCAGTTCAGGTTTCCCGAAATCGGAGCGGACGGGCCGGGCATCCGGTCGATGTTCGCATACTACCGGGAGCACGGCTACGGGGACTTCAAGAGCGGCAAGACCCTCATGAGCGTCGTCTTCCCCTCATCCCGCGAGCAGGAACTGCTCCGCTGCAGCCGCCTTGTCCCTCTCCTCGCCCTTGAGAGCAGCTGCCTGGACGGGCGTTCCGGCGATATGCTGGAATACACGCGGATCCTGTACCGGAGCGATACCTTCAAATACGATATTTCCGACATACAGGAATAGTGGAGCGGAAAGAAAGGGGAGCAGTCTAATGTCCGAACACGGAACGAGAAGGGTCCTGTTGGATCTGGCAGTCTCACTCGACGGGTTTATCGAAGGGAAAAATGGCGAAACGGACTGGTGCATCATGGAGCCCGATATGAGTTTCGATGAATTCCTCGACGGGATCGATACGATCCTTTATGGAAGGAAGAGCTATGACATGTGGGGCCAGTACGTCCCGGAAGAAGGGGCCTCCGAAGAAGAGCACGGCTTCTGGGAACGGATTCACAGCAAGGAAAAGATCGTGTTCTCAAGAACAAGGAACGGCGATGATGCGGTTTACGTCCATGAGGACATCCCGGGCACGGTCGCAAAGCTGAAGGCACAGCCGGGCAGGGACATCTGGCTGTACGGCGGAGCGGGACTGATCACCACCTTTATCAACGCGGGGCTCGTGGACGAATTCAGATTGTCCGTCCATCCCGTCGTGCTTGGCGAAGGCAAGCCGCTGTTCACAGATATTAGAGAGCGGCTGAACCTGAAACTGGACGGGACACGCACATTCACATCAGGCGTGGTCCAGCTGATCTATCATCGGAATTGAATTGTAATGTTGGCAAAACGGACTTCCGGAAAACCGGAGGTCCGTTTTTTTGATTGGCATACATCTTTACATTTCTTAACACAGCCTTAACCCGCGCTAAGTTGTTGCCAAGTTAGGATGAAATCAGCAGAGGAGGGAGAACCCGAAATGAAGCGCAGACGCATGACTGAAATCCTGATCGAAGGGAACCCGGAGCTGGCGGACCGGCTCGCATCTGAAATCAGGCATCACTATCCCGTACGGGAACTGGTCGCCCCCCGACAGGGCCTGACGATGATCAAGATGAGGGAGACGGCCAAACAGTCTCTGTTTTACCTGGGCGAAGTACTCGTGACAGAAGCCAAGGTCGAGGTTGGCGACCACATTGGGGTCGGCATCGTCGCGGGTGTCCGGGAAAAGCTGGCCGGTGATCTGGCGGTAATCGACGCGGCTTGCCGGGCCGGGCTGTCCGAGACGGCCGGATGGACCGCAATGCTTGAGGCGGAAGAGATCAGGCTGGCGGACCGGAAACACAGGGAGCTGGCAGCACTGGAAAAGACAAAAGTCCAATTCGACACGATGGAAGAGTGAGGGGGAGATCGCAATGCAACTTGATTCAGTGCATGACATCCAGAAAGTTTACCGTGAACTACTGCAGTGCATGGCCAGACCCGGGAAGGTCGCAGACATCCGGGAATCGGCGGCGAAGGCCGATTTTGTCCGGGAGTGCCATCCGGCGACGTTCCTCTTGATCCAGACAGTACTGGACGCGGAAGTCACATTCCATGTGCTCGGGGACCGTTCTGACGTCATACGCCGGAAGATCGCGGATTATACGTTTGCCGGGCACACTTCTGCTGAAGAAGCGGACTATATCATTGCACCGGCAGGGACCGGAGAACCGGAACTGCTGGAGGCGATTCGCGGCTGTAAGTCAGGCACTCTTGAGAACCCGCACCAGTCGGCCACGTGGATCATCGAGACCGGGACACTGGGAGGCTCTTCAGATTGGAAGTTGTCCGGTCCCGGCATCCGGGATGAAGCGCACGCTCCAATTGCCCTCAGTGAAGCATTTGTCCGCACACGGAACATGAAAACACAGGAGTTCCCGACGGGCATCGACCTCATCTTCACGGACGGCGACGGGAGCATCTCCTGCATCCCGCGCACGACGGCCATCACGGCGAAGGAGGAATCGGCATGGGCTATGTAGCGGTCAAAGGCGGGACGGATGCGATTGAAGCTTCCATCGACCGTCTGAAATACGAACGACTCAAAGGCGGCGAGCAGGTAGAGGTATCCGCGATCCTGTCTTCGATGAGGCTGCTGATCGATCAGGTCATGTCGGAAGCGAGCCTCTACGCTCCGGAGCTTGCGGCTCTCGCCATCAAGCAGGCGGAGGGCAGCATGGAGGAAGCGGTATTTCTTCTTCGGGCGCACCGCTCGACGCTGCCGCGGCTGTATTACAGCGAGACGGTGGAACCGGAGCGAATGCGTGTGGAGCGCCGGATCTCGGCAAGCTTCAAGGACATCCCCGGCGGACAGCTGCTCGGAGCGACCCATGACTACACGCATCGCCTGATCGATTTTTCCCTCCTCGAAGAATCGGAAAAAGAACGAAAGCAGTGGCTGGAGCAATATGAAGCGGAACTGTCCGCGCTGGAAAAGGCGACCGGCGACGGCACATACCCGAAAGTGGTGGAGTACCTGAGGGAAGAGGGGCTGTTCGAGACGTTCGAACCGGACGACACCGAGCCGGATGACGTCACGAAGAATGTCTTCCAGTTCCCCGCATCGCGCAGCGAGCGCCTGCAGATCCTCACGCGCGGACAGACCGGTGCGATCACGGCGCTCGGCTATGCTTCGCTCAGGGGTTACGGCCAGGTTCACCCGACCGTCGGGGAAGTCCGAATGGGACAACTGCCCATCACGGTCCCGGCGCACGGGGGAGATGGGGAGGACGATTCGTATTACATCGGATCGGTCCGTGCGACCGAGGTCGAGTCGTTTGTTCCGATGCCTACAAAAGGACCGGACGGCAAGCAGGAGCTCCGGTTCGAGATCGGCTACGGCATCTGCTACGGGCAGAACGAGACGAAGGCGATCGCCATGAGCATCCTGGACCAGTGCCTGGAGCATCCGGAAAGCGACGCCCCGTCCCATGACGAGGAGTTTGTCCTGCTCCACGTGGACACGGTGGAATCGACCGGATTCATCTCGCACCTGAAGATGCCGCACTACGTCACATTCCAGTCCAAGCTGGACAGCGTGCGCAACACGAGGAAAGGAAGGGACGCACATGAAAGCTGAACCGCAATTCGCCTTCCTGGATGAAGGCTCGAAAAAAGAGATCCGCAGGGCGACGCTGAAGGCGGTCGCCATACCGGGCTACCAGGTGCCGTTTGCCTCACGCGAGATGCCGATGGCGCGCGGCTGGGGAACGGGGGGCCTTCAGCTCACCTGCTCTCTAGTCGGCAAAGACGATGTGCTGAAAGTGATCGACCAGGGAGCCGATGAATCGGTCAACGCCGTCAGCATCAAAAAGCTGATCCGTGCGACGACGGGCATCCCGGTGACCGAGCGGACGGAGGAAGCATCACTGATCCAGTCACGCCACCGGATCCCTGAGGTCCCACTCACTGAAGAGCAAATCCTCGTGCTGCAGGTGCCGATGCCCGAACCGCTCCGCAAATATGAGAAAAAAGAATCCATCACGAAACGCCTTCACGCCGAGAGCGAATACAGCGGCGCGTGGCTCATGCTGTTCGAGCAGATCATGAAATACGGGCGAACGACGACGGGCGCCGACCACCCGGTCCTCGTCAACGGCCGTTACGTCATGGCCCCGAGCCCGATTCCACGTTTTGATAATCCTAAGATGGACCATTCCGAAGCATTGATTCTGCTCGGAGCCGGCAGGGAGAAGAAAATTTACGCGGTTCCGCCGTATACCGAGATCCGCTCCCTTGCCTTTGAAGACCACCCATTCGAGGGAGAAGACTTTTCCGGGAAGTCCTGCCGATTCTGCGGTGCAACGGGTGTCTTCCTGGATGAACTCTACATCCAAGAAACCGGCATGACGGAGCATCAGTGCAACGACACGAGCCACTGTGCGGACCGGCTCGAGCGCCAGGAAGAAAAAGAGGTGCAGCATGCAACGATTTGAAGAACGCCCCCTCCTCAAAGTGGAAAACCTGACCAAACAGTTTGGCCCGGGATGCGGTGAATGCAGCCAGCCCGGAAGGCCGGGACTCATCAAGAACTACTGCCCGTCCTGCGGCACGGTCTATGCCTGCAGCGACGTCTCCCTCGATGTGTACCCGGGAGAGATCCTCGGCATCGTCGGAGAGAGCGGCAGCGGAAAGTCGACCCTCATGCAATGTCTGTATTTTGACCAGGACGTCACATCCGGCACGCTGACGATCGACGATCCGGAACTGGCCGGGGAGAATTTGTTCGACGTCTCCTCCCAGCGCAAGCGGTATATCCGCAACCACAAATACGGCATGGTCTACCAGAACCCGGTAAAGGGCCTCCGGATGGACTTTTCCTCCATCAGCAACATCGCGGAAAAGCAGATCGCCGCGGGCGGCCGGCATGTCGGGCAGATGCAGTCCGCCGGGGAACGGCTCCTGGACGTCGTCAGCATCCCGCTGTTCCGGATGAAGGAAGAGCCGCGGAACTTCTCGGGCGGCATGCAGCAGCGGGTCCAGATCGCCAAGGCCCTTTCGAACGATCCGCCGATCCTGTTCCTCGACGAAGTGACGACAGGCCTTGACCTGTCGGTTCAGGCGGCCGTCATCGACCTGATCAAGCAGATCCAGCGCGACCTCGGCATCTCGATGATTGTCGTGTCACACGACTTGGCGGTGATCCGGATGCTCGCCGACCGGACACTTGTCATGCTGAACGGCCGGGTGATCGAGTCCGGCCTGACCGACCAGATCCTTGAAGACCCCAATCACGCATATACCCAGCAGCTGGTTTACTCGCTGCTGTAGGGAGGACGAAACCACATGCACATTCTGCATAACGGAAAGATCATTCTGGAAGACCGGATTCTTGAGGGAATGGCAGTTCTTGTCGAGGGAGACCGCATCGCCGACATCGTCCCGGAAGAGGAAATCGCACATTGGCCGGATGCGGAGCTGTTTGATGCCAATGGCGGCTACATCACGCCGGGATTCGTCGACATCCATTCGGACTATATCGAGACAATCGCGTCTCCGCGCCCCACAAGCATGATGGACTTTAACATGGCCCTGCGGGAAGCGGAAAAAATCCTGATCAACCACGGGATCACAACGATGTTCCATTCGCTGTCCTTCTACAAGGAAGACCTGTTTGCCCATAAACCGATCCGGCAGCCGGAAAACGTCCAGCGTCTTGTGGATGCCATCAGTTCGCAGCGCGACGGGCTCCATCTGATCCGCCACCGTCTTCACGCCCGCTTTGAGGTCGACAACATCGATGAAGTGGACACACTGATCCAAAACATCCAGGACGGGAAGGTCCATCTCCTGTCGTTCATGGACCACACGCCGGGACAGGGCCAGTACCGGGACCTTGAGATGTACCGGAACACCATGAAGGGCTACCGGGACATCTCGGACGAGGACGTGGGCGTCCTGATCGCCGAGCGCACGAGCCGCGAGCAGATGACGATCGAGCGCATCCAGGAAGTCGCCGAAATCGCAATCGCCCAGGGCATCGCGGTCGCCTCCCACGACGACGATCATGAAAAGAAGCTCGAGCTTGTCCGTTCGTACGGCACGACGATCAGCGAGTTCCCGATCACCCTGGATGTCGCAAAAAAAGCGAATGAACTGGGAATGGCGACGATCGTCGGCGCGCCAAACGTCCTCATGGGCGGCTCGCATTCAGGCAATTTGTCGGCTGCGGAAGCGATCCAGGAAGGCTGCGCGGACATCCTGTGCAGCGACTACTATCCGGCTGCCCTCCTGCATTCGATCTTCAAGCTGCACGACGAGTGCGGCCTGCCGCTCCACGAAGGATTTGCAAAAGTGACGATCCGACCGGCACAGGCCGTCAACATGGAACAGGAAATCGGTTCGGTCTGCCCGGGGAAAAAAGCGGATCTGCTCATTATCGAGCGGATGGACGACGGTTACCCGATGCTGAGCGCGACGATGGTCAACGGCGTGGTCGTCACCCGGACGAATTACCGGAAAAGCTGAGAGGAGGGGGACAATTTGGTCATGCTTGAAGTGAAAGATTTCGGCAAGCGGTTCACGAGCCACCATTTGAATACCACGAGGAAGGCGGTTGAAGGCATCAGCTTCAGCCTGGAGCAGGGCGGTTTCATCGGCATCGTCGGCAAGAGCGGAAGCGGCAAGTCAACGATCCTGAAAAGCATCTACCGGACTTATCTGCCCGATGAGGGGGAGATCTGGTTCGACTCTGAGCGGTTCGGCAGGATCGACCTGATGAAGGCGGAGGAGCGTCAGATCATCTGGCTGAGAAAGCATGAGATCGGCTACGTCTCGCAGTTCCTGAACGTTATGCCGCGTACAACGGCGAGGGAACTCGTCGAGCAGGCGCTCCTCGGGATGGGTGAATCGCCCGAGGCGGCTGCCATCAAGGCCGAACAGTCGCTCCGCCATTTCGATCTGGATGAGCGGCTGTGGGACACCTTCCCGAACACGTTCTCTGGCGGTGAGAAGCTTCGCCTGAACATCGCGATTGCGACGGTAAAAAAGCCGCGCCTTCTGCTGCTTGATGAACCGACCGCAAGCCTGGATTACCAATCCAAGCTGAAAGTCCGTGAAGTGATCGAGAAGCTCAAGGCGGACGGCACGACGCTCGTCGGCATCTTCCACGACCTTGAGTTCATGGAGGGGCTGTGCGACTGCGTGTATGACATGAATGAGAAGGCCCTTCGCGGAATGCCGGAGGTGCAGCGATGAAGGCGGATCTTCATGTCCACAGCCGGTATTCCGACGGGGCCGATTCGGTCCGGGAAGTGCTGCAGTGCGCAGCGGAAGCCGGAATCACCCACCTCAGTTTTGTCGACCACGACACGACGGATGGCCTGGAAGAGGCGCTTGCTTTAGGTGAAGAGTACGGGGTGACCGTCATCCCGGGTATCGAAATCTCAGCCTATGATTTTAAACGAAAGCGCAAAGTCCATATGCTGGGCTACAACTACGGAAGTGATGCCCGCCATCTCCGCGCCCTCTGTCGGCCGCTCCTGGAGCGGCGTCACCGGCACACACTGGAGCAGGCCGAGAAAATCCGGGAGACCGGCCTCCGGCTTGACGAGGAGCAGGTGCTCGCCATGGTTCCGGAAGGCGGCATCGTCTACAAGCAGCACCTGATGGACCTGCTGACGGCCCAGCCTTTTGAATCTGCAGACTACCAGCAGCTGTACCGCGCCCTGTTCAAGGACGGAGGGCCCGCCTCGGGGGACATCCGGTACATCGACGTGTTCGATGCCGTGCGTGCCATCAAAGCAGACGGCGGCTTCGCGGTCATCGCCCATCCCGGACAGCTTGATTCCTACGGGCTGATCCCGGAACTTGCAGCTGCAGGGCTCGACGGCATCGAACGCCATCACCCGGACCACACGCCGGAAGATTACGAACGTGTGGACCGGCTTGCAGCCGAATTCAGCCTGTTCACGACAGGCGGTTCTGATTTCCACGGGCGGTATGGCACTCCTGTCGAGCTTGGTGAATTCACCAGCCCTGACAACCCGCTGTTAATGTCGTGTAAACATTCTTAAAACAGTCTAAAGAAGCGCGCCAACCCATAGCCCCGCGGCCCGCTTCCGTGCTTCAATGAAGCTGAACCATACAGGATCTGCAGAATGGAAAAAGCCAAAACATCTGGAAAAGGGGATTGAATGATGAAAAAACGTTTCGGGCTGCTGCTTGCCGCTGCAGCGACTGCCGCACTTTTGGGAGCTTGTTCAGAAGGCGATGCAGAAAGCAATGATCAGGGAGATGACGTTGTCGACATCGTCTGGTATCCGAACGAATCCGGGAACGACCTGAAAGGCGCGCGCGATGCCATCGGTGCAGCGGTCGGGGAAGCCACCGGCAAAGAAGTCAAACACCACCTGACAACGGACTACGCCATCGCCATCGAAACGATCGTCAACAACAATGCCGAACTCGCCTTCATGGGCGCGCAGGGCTATATCGAGGCCAAAGAAGGCAACGATGCCATCGAACCGCTGGCCGTTCCGACAGGCCCGTCCGGCACGCTGGATGATGCCAAGTACCACTCCTGGATCGCGGTCGAGAAGGAAAACGCGGACGAATATAAGGACGGCGACGGATTCACGATCGACCCGATCGAAGGAAAGTCCTTCTCCTTCGTTTCCAACAGCTCGACTTCGGGCTTTGTCGTTCCATCCTCATCGATCCTGAACCACTTCTCCGACAAAGGGCTGAGCGAGGAAGACCTGATGGAGAGCGGTCCGTTCTTTGAACAGGTCCAGTTCGGCGGCTCCCACCAGGGTTCGGCTGTGAACCTGCTCAAAGGAACGGTTGATGCAGCAGCATTCTGCGATACTTGTGTGGATAACTACGTAGAAGTGGCCGAAGGAGAGGAAAACACGCCGGGTTCGGTCTACCGGGTCAAGGATGATGCAGCCGAGCCATTCCACACCGTGCCGGGTGAAGAATTCGTCCTCGTCAGCGTGACGCCTGTCCTGAACGCACCGTTTGTCGCCAACACGGATGTGCTGAGCGAAGAGGACTTCACTAAGATCCGTGACGCCTTCACCTCTGATGAAATGGCTGAAAACGAGGGAGTCTTCGTACCGGAAGACTCGGGAGAATCCGGCCTCTTCAAGAAATCGGACGGCGAACGTTTCGTGGAAGTGGAAGACAGCTGGTTCGACCCGATCCGCGAACTTTCCAACTAAGTTGATTGGTTCCCGGCCCGCGGGCACGGCTTTTTACCGGCCGGCGGGTCATTTTGCCAAGGCTATCTTAATAAGCAAAGGAGTTTTTTCAGTGGCATTACTGGTAGTGAACGGTCTGATGAAGTCATACCAGCCGGGCAATCCGATTCTGAAGGATGTCTCATTCTCCGTGGAAGCAGGGGAGTTTGTCGCGGTGATCGGCCCTTCGGGGGCGGGGAAATCCACGATGCTGCGCTGCCTGAACCGGATGGTCGACATCGGGGAGGGGCAGGTGTTCTTTGACGGCAAGGATGTCGGCGCGCAAAACAAAAAAGGCCTTCGGGACGTCCGCAAACACATCGGCATGGTTTTCCAGCATTATAACCTCGTCCCAAGGCTGACCGTCATCGAAAATGTCCTGCACGGTCGATTCGGATACAAGTCGACCCTGCAGGGGGTCCTCGGACGGTTCACGGAAGCGGAAAAGCGGAAGGCGTTTGAGCTTCTGGAAAAGCTCGGCATCGCCGAACACGCCTATAAGCGGTGCGACCAGCTGAGCGGCGGCCAGCAGCAGCGCGTCGGCATCTGCCGGGCGCTGATCCAGGATCCGAAAATCATCCTCTGCGATGAGCCGATCGCCTCGCTCGACCCGAACTCGTCCAAGGTGATCATGGACCATTTGAAGACGATCTCCATCGAGTTCGGCATCACGTGCATCGTCAACCTCCACCAAGTGGACGTGGCGAAGGACTATGCCAACCGGATCATCGGACTGAAAAAAGGCGAAGTCGTCTTTGACGGACCGAGCCCGCTGCTCACAGAGCGTTTCACCGATGAAATCTACGGCATGAAAACTGTCGTGGAGACCCGCGAACTGATCACTGTCTGAGGAGTCTGCCGCACATGAATGAAACCGTACTGAAAAAACGAAAATTCCAGATGACGCTGCTTTTTCTCGGAGTCATCGTCCTCACGTATCTGTCCGCATGGATCACCGACTACGGCTTCATCACCAGCCTTGAGGCGGTTCCCGGAGCGATGGCGTGGATGGCCTCCAACCTGCTTGTTAACGGGGAGGCGCTCGGCAAGCTGCCGGATATCATGGATAAGCTGATCGAGACCGTCTTTATGTCGATCGCCGCCACAACAATCGCCGCTGCACTGTCGCTGTTCCTTGCAATAATGGGTTCGAAGACGACGATGGTGAACCGGGCGTTCGGGAACTTCTCCCGCTTTGTCGCCTCGCTGTCGCGGAACATCCCGGTCGTGGCCTGGTCACTGATCCTTCTTCTTTCCTTTGGACAAAACTCTGTGACCGGATTCCTCGCACTGTTCGTCGGCACGGTCGGTTTCCTGACCCGGGCCTTTATCGAGACGATCGACGAAGCGGCACTTGGATCCGTCGAGGCGCTCCGGGCGACAGGCGCGACCTACTGGCAGATCGTCAGCAAGGCCGTCGTACCGCAGGGGCTCCCGCAGATGGTCAGCTGGGTGCTGTTCATGATCGAAACGAACATCCGCAGCGCGACACTTGTCGGTATCCTGACGGGCACGGGAATCGGCTACATGTTCGACATGTACTACAAGACGATGAACTACGAGGTGGTCGCGCTGATCACGATCACGATCGTACTGGCGGTCATCCTGATCGAGCTCCTCTCGACTAGAATCCGGAAGGTGATCCTGTAAATGCAGCAGATAACCCAACAACCGTCCGTCATCCGGCGCACACGGGCGGGCAAGATCAATATCCGCTCGGGCAACCGGGTCAGCCTGGTCCTGCGATCGACGCTCTGGGCATTGGGCGCACTGACGGTCCTCGCCTTCTTCTTCTTTGACTACACCGGCTTCCGGCCGCTTCAGGCGATCCCGGAAACCCTCTATAACCTGAAAGCGATGTTCCTTGAACCGAAACTCAGTCACTTCGGCTGGGGCGAGGCGGCTAGGCAGGTCGCGATCACGCTCGGACTCGGGGCGCTGGCCACAGTGTTCGGCGCAGTATTCGCCTTTTTCCTCGCGCTCGGCGCTGCGGAGAACCTGAGTGTTCCGTGGCTGTCCAAATCGATCCGTGTCGTCGTCGCGTTTGTCCGAGCGGTGCCGACAGTCCTGTGGGTCCTGATCTTCGCCATTGCGGCAGGGCTCGGCAGCGAGGCGGCCGTCCTCGGGATGCTGTTCCACTCGGTCGCCTATCTCGTGAAGGCCTTTTCGGAGGCGTTCGAGGAAGTCGATCCGAAGATCCTGGAGGCACTTCGCTCCACGGGTGCCGGGTGGTGGCAGACCGTCGTCCACGGCGTCGTGCCGTCCACATTCACCTATCTCCTGTCCTGGACCTTCCTCCGCTTCGAGATCAACTTCTCAGTGGCCGTCGCGATGGGCGCGGCCGCCGGAGCGGGCGGCATCGGATTCGAGCTCTTCATGGCTTCGGGCTTCTACTTCGACCTGCGTGAAGTCGGCATGATCACGTATATGATCCTGGCCATCGCCATCGTGCTCGAAGTGTTCTCAACACGCCTCAAGAGCCGGGTGTACTCGGCTGACTAAGCAGTACCCTCCCCTCTGTTATGAGGGGATTTTCATTTGGGTCACACGGGCAATTTCCGACAACCTTCGATTCATTTCCCGGGAAATATGTCGAGGGATCCCGAAAGTCATTGAGGTATAATGAAGGGACCTACAATAAAAGGGGAGGACGAATGATGGAAACGATCCGCTGGTCACAGCTCCAACAGGGGGACTGGGACCTCATCATCGCAGCGACGGACAAGGGACTCTGCTGGATCGGCTCAGAAGGGCGCGGTTTTGATGAGCTGGAACAATGGGCTGCCGCGCGTCGTCCAGGAGCTGAACTGGTCCGTGACGACGGGGCGCTTGACCTGTACAGGACACAGCTGGAGGAGTATTTTGACGGCAGCCGGACAGAGTTTGACATGCCGGTCGACCTCGGCGGCACCCCGTTCCAGCAGAAGGTCTGGCAGGCGCTCCGGGAAATCCCGTGCGGCAAAACCGTGACATATTCCGATATTGCGGAGCGCATCGGACGCCCGACCGCCGTCCGTGCTGTCGCCGCCGCCATCGGAGCCAACCCGGTGCTCATGCTCGTTCCGTGCCACCGGGTGATCGGCAAGAACGGCAAACTGACCGGTTTCCGAGGCGGCCTGTCGATGAAAAAACGGCTGCTTGCACTGGAAACGGGGGAGTAAGCGGGAAAAGCAGCGAAAGACCAGGAAAATCGGCTGAGAGTCCAGGCGGAGATCACGAAAGACCAGGCGATTCCCATGAGAGTCCAAGCAGAGACAACGAAAGACCTGAAACATTCATCAGTCGACGCTTGTCCGGACTCTTTCCCTGTGCTATTCTGATTGCCCGCTCCCTTTTTCATCCGCAGGAAGAATTAGGTAAATAAAACGCTTCCAATTTCATCCTTTTCCCATTTATGGGGAAGGGATTTTGTTTTACCTATTAGTTGGAAAAGAAAATCTCATTTCTTCAATAAAATTCCTGAAAATGTTCTTGCGTATGCCCTACTGCGACAGTATGATAAAAAAATGTGATGGCCGGGCGCCGTTGCAATACTGTAAAAGGAGAGTGGCTGAAATGGGTAAGTATACACGCGATGACATCTGGAAGTTTGTTGAGGTAGACAATGTGAATTTCATCCGCCTTCAATTCACCGACGTGCTCGGCACGATCAAAAACGTGGAGATCCCAGTCAGCCAGCTCGACAAGGCGCTCGACAACAAGATGATGTTCGACGGCTCTTCGATCGAAGGCTTTGTGAGGATCGAGGAATCCGATATGTATCTGTTTCCTGACCTCGACACGTGGATGGTATTCCCGTGGACAACAGGCAAGGGCAAGGTCGCGCGGCTGATCTGCGACATCTCCAAGGCGGACGGCACGCCGTTCGAGGGGGATCCGCGGAATAACCTGAAGCGCGTCCTGAAAGAGATGGAAGAAATGGGCTTCACCCACTTCAACCTCGGGCCGGAGCCGGAATTTTTCCTGTTCAAGCTCGACCATAATCTGCAACCGACGCTAGAGCTCAATGACAACGGCGGCTACTTCGACCTCGCGCCGACCGACCTCGGCGAGAACTGCCGCCGGGACATCGTGCTCGAGCTGGAAGAGATGGGCTTCGAGATCGAGGCGTCCCACCACGAAGTGGCACCGGGCCAGCATGAAATTGACTTCAAGTATGCGGACGCACTTGCCGCATGTGACAATATCCAGACATTCAAGCTCGTCGTCAAGACGATCGCGCGCAAGCACGGCCTGCATGCGACATTCATGCCGAAGCCGCTGTTCGGTGTCGCGGGATCCGGCATGCACTGCAACATCTCCCTTTTCAAGGGAGAAGAGAACGCGTTCTTCGACGAAGAAGGCCAGATGAAGCTGAGCGAAACCGCCTATAAATTCATGGCAGGCGTTCTCGAACACGTCCGCAGCTTCACGGCGGTCACGAATCCGACCGTCAACTCGTACAAGCGGCTCGTGCCGGGCTATGAGGCTCCGAGCTACGTGGCATGGAGCGCGCAGAACCGCAGCCCGCTCGTCCGTATCCCGGCTTCGCGCGGCCTGTCGACCCGGATCGAAGTCCGCTCCGTCGACCCGTCGGCAAACCCGTACTTGGCGCTGGCAGTTATCCTGAAGGCCGGTCTCGACGGCATCAAGCGGGACCTCGACGTCCCGGCCCCGGTCAACCGGAACCTGTATGAGATGACACCGGATGAGCTGGAGGAGGCCGGCATCGGCACGCTGCCGACCGACCTCGACCACGCGCTCAACGCCCTCCAGGACGACGAGACCATCATCGCCGCGCTCGGCAGCCATATCTACAACAACTACATGGCCGCCAAACGCATGGAGTGGGAACAATACCGCATGACCGTCCACCCTTGGGAGCGCGAGCAGTACATGAAGATGTACTGATACGTTACAATAAACCCCAGGAGGGATTGCCATGAACGAAATTTCAACGAAAGACCTGGAAGCCCGCCTCGACGCAGGCGAACAGCCGAACATGATCGACGTCCGCGAAGACGAGGAAGTCGCGGCCGGCATGATCCCGGGCGCGATCCACATCCCGCTCCAGGAAATTCCCGAGCGGCTCGGGGAACTGGATGCGGACAAGGAATACATCATCATCTGCCGCTCCGGCAACCGCAGCTCGATGGCCTGCAATTTCCTTGACGGCAACGGCTACAACGTAACGAATATGACCGGCGGCATGCTGGCGTGGGAAGGCGAAGTCATCGCCTGACCGACGGAACCGGCGCACCTTTAGGGTGTGCCGGTTATTTGTTAGGGACGGAAACCCGAGAGGGCCGGGGGTTGGTGATATTTCCCGGATCGGTGATGATATTTCCCGGGACATTGATGATCTTTCACCACCCCTTATTGATCTTTCGCCCGCAACCTCCCCGGCCAGCCCGAAAAGAACCCGTACCGCCCGTCTTCCGTCCAAGCATAGCCGGTCCAGCTCGGGCGTATGATGATGAAAAAGGCGGTGACCGTTACGCATGGGGAAGTTGAAGAGGCGGGTTGTGGTTCTTGCATTTATCCTGATCGCGTCCGCGGCGTTCCTGGCATATGAGACGTTCGCGTCGGACCGCGACTTTTTCCTGCCGGAGCCGATGGGCGGGGTGAAGGTCGTGATCGATCCGGGACACGGCGGACCGGACGGGGGCGCGTCTTCGGGAGATATCATCGAAGGCGATATTAACCTCGCAATTGCGAAGGAATTGGAAAAGCAGCTGAAGAAAAAGGGCGCGACTGTCATCATGACACGAACGAAAAGCGGGGATGCGCTCGCGGAGCGGGAGCCGGGGAAGGATTTCCCTTCGATCCGTGCCCGGAAGATGGCGGATCTGAAGCTTCGGGAACAGATTGCGATCGATGAGGAGCCTGATATGTTCCTGAGCATCCACGGAAACGCCGTGCCGGAGGAAAAGTGGCGCGGGGCGCAGGTGTTTTACCACCATGAAGGGCATCCGAAAAGTGAGCTTCTGGCAAAGGCGGTGCAGGGGTCGATCGTCGAGAACGTGAAGAACACGGAGCGGGAGGCGCTCGCCGTCCGTCAGGTGTACCTGCTGAAGAAAGTGCCGACACCGGCAGTGCTGATCGAGACCGGTTTCCTGAGCAATCCGGAGGAGCGCGGCCTGCTGACGGACGCGGGCTACCAGAAGAAAATGGCCTCCGCGATCGCGGACGGCGTATCGGATTATCTGTCGCAGGACGTCCAGTGAGCCGTCTGCTCGATTCGGCATTTCCCTATGGTATACTGTAGGTAGAAATGACCGGATTGGGAGTGTCTGAAATTGATTAATGAACAACAAATCCGGGAACTGGTCGGAGCACTTCAGGACCCGTTCCTTCATCGTACATTGGACGAGACCGGCGGCATCACCGAAGTCTCGATCAAAGAAGAAAAAGAGCATGCGAGCGTCAAGCTTGCGATTGCCAAGATCAACAACGCCGAACAGATGCAGCTCCAGATGAAAGTCGTCGACACGCTGAAAAAGGCCGGCGTGAAGACGGTCGGCATCCGTTTCGAAGAACTGCCGGCTGAGAAGCTCGAACAGTTCCGCGGCACGGCGGACGTTTCCGAGGCACAGGATATCCTGTCTCCACTGAATAAAGTGCAGATCATCTCGGTCGCATCCGGCAAGGGCGGCGTCGGCAAGTCGACGGTTTCCGTCAACCTTGCCGTCGCGCTTGCTCGTATGGGTAAAAAAGTCGGCCTCGTCGATGCCGATATCTACGGCTTCAGCGTACCGAACATGATGGGCATCGAGCAGAACCCGGTTGTCCGCGGCAACTCGATCATCCCGGTTGAGCGATTTGGCGTGAAGGTCATCTCGATGGACTTCTTCGTCGACCAGAACGCGCCCGTCGTCTGGCGCGGCCCGATGCTCGGAAAGGTGCTTGACCAGTTCTTCCGCGACGTGGAGTGGGGCGACCTTGACTTCCTCCTCCTCGACCTGCCTCCGGGCACGGGCGACGTGGCACTGGACGTCCACCAAATGCTGCCGACTTCGAAGGAACTGATCGTCACGACGCCTCACCCGACAGCCGCATTTGTCGCGGCGCGCGCGGGTGCGATGGCGCTCAAAACAGAACACGAAATTCTCGGCGTCGTCGAGAACATGTCGTGGTACGAGTCCAAGTCTGGCGAGAAGGAGTACGTCTTCGGCAAGGGCGGCGGCCCGAAACTGGCCGAAGAGCTCCGCACCGAACTGCTCGGCCAGATCCCGCTCGGCCAGCCGGACTGGGACGAAAACGACTTCGCCCCGTCCGTCTACGGCGAAGACCATCCGACAGGGAAGCTTTACGGTGAAATCGCCTCTAATATCGTGGCGAAGCTCGGCAAGGACAGCGAGCCTGCGCAAAACGAAGGCCCGGTCAGCCCGTTTGACCCTAAGAATAACTGATTTGACTCAGCAGCCGCTGCACCCGATGGGGGTGCGGCGGCTTTTGCTTTCATCACTTTCAACGTGCGAATCGTCACATTCGGAAGCCTATTCGTCACTTTCAGGGGGCGAATCGTCACTTTCGCAACCGCAGCCCTTTCCTGAAAGAGGAGCGAAGCCGCCCGCCGTCGAATGGTTCTTCATGCTTGGAAAGGGTGAACGAGATATGGAAATCCGTCCAATAGGCGAACAGGAATCCAAGGAGATCACGGGCTGGGCGTATCCGCCGCCGTACGATTTCTACAATATGGACGGAGAAGGGGCGGAGGAGCTCATAGGGTATGCAGCCGTCTTCGAAGATGGACGCCTCGTCGGCTTTTACTGCACAGGGGAGGAGGCCCGGGTGCCGGCGGGATACGGGGCAGGCGCCTATCCGGAAGGGGACGGAATCATCGATATCGGCCTCGGAATGAAGCCGGAGCGGACCGGCCGCGGGGAAGGGATGGCGTTTTTCACATACATCCTTGACCATTTGAGGGCGATCCGGTCACCCGCAGCCTTCCGTCTCACCGTGGCCGAATTTAACGAACGCGCCATCCGACTGTACCGGAAAGCCAGGTTCCGGGAGACCGGCACATTCACCCGTGGCGATACGCGGTTCATTGTCATGACAAAAGCGGAAATATAAAAATGGGGTTCCGGGCAGCCGGAACCCCGCTTTATTCGGTATCCAGCGCCTGCCGGATCTGCCGGAAGTGGTGCTGGTCGTGTGCAATCATTCCTTCAAAATATTCCCCGAGCGTCATCCGGCCTGAACCGATTTGGAATTCGCGGCTCCAGTCACCGTCCGGCAGATCGCGCAGTGCACCAATCAGCTGCCGGCGGACCGAGACCAACTCGTCTATTGTTTCATCCCGGCTTCGCTCGCGGCTATTCCGTGCGGAGCGTGCATTCAGCTTATCCGCATCCGGTCCCTCCGGCAATGGATCGCTCCCGAATAAATACGGTAGCCGCTGCTCCAGGATAAACCGGTCCCACGGTGCGAAATGACCGGCTACTTCCGCGATGGACCACTGGCCCGGACCGAGCTGCCGCCGCCATTCTTCTTCGGACAACCTGCTGAGCGACTGCATGAAACGGACAGATTCCTCGTTGTGCCAGATGATTTTCTGATGCGAGCATGATGCTTTCCCCTTTGTCTCCGATTATAAAGAAAACGGCCAAAAAGGACGCTCCCGGTATTTTCCGGATCGTCCTTTTTTGATGTCAGGAGCCTCCGCCCCCGCCGCCACTTTCTTCTTTTTTGCCGCTGCCTTCACCGCCGCCTCCGCTTTCACCGCCGCCCCCGCCGCCTTCTTTCTTGCCGGCTTCCTCGATCAGTTTCTGCCACTTTGAGGCGAGGGTTGGGGAATTGATCGTCTCTTCGACGACTTTTTTCATCTCCTCGCGCATGTCAGAGGATTTCATGACTTCACCGAGGGTCTTCTGCATTTCCGCCTGTCCGAACAAGGACTCCAGGTCCTTTTGAAAATCGGGATCTTTCATGAGCTGTTTCATGACGTCCTGTTGCTGCTCCTGCATCGATTTCGCAATGGTTTCCTTGAACTTCGGGTCCTCGAACTGCTTTTTCCAGAACTCCTTGCCCTTGTCTGACAGCATCGTTTCCTCGATTGAGGTCTTTACTTCCTCCTGTTCGAGGGCGACCATGTCCTTGAACTCCGGATCGGAGAGAAGATCGCGGATCGCTTTTTTGCCGTCCTCGGTCTGGAGGGCGTCGGTCACCATTTTTTTTGTCTCTTCATAGTTCGGGGCGGCCTGCCCGCCTCCGCATCCCGAAAGAAGGAGAAGAGCGAGTCCGGCCGGGAGGAACCGCTTCACACGCATCAAATCCTTTCCCGCCATCGTTTCAATTATTGTTCACAATTTGGCGCAGACTATGCGTGCGCAAAATAGATTTTTCGTGGCATCGTTGATACACTGAAGAATGGAAATGAAAAACGGAGGCTTAATCTGACGTGACAATACGCAACTGGTTTAAATTTTTCCTCAACGCACTTTTGATCGGGGGCGGCATCACCGGCCTCGTCGGTCTGATCGTGCGCTGGAACGATACGTTTTCTCCATTTATCCAGTCCGGGGAATATGGCGAATTCATCGCGGCATTTCTCTGGATGGTCTTTCTTGGTTTCACGATGAGCGTCGTGGCACAGATGGGCTTTTTCGCTTATCTGACGGTCCACCAGTTCGGCGTGAACATCTTCCGTTCCCTGACTCTATGGAATTGGGTGCAGATGCTTATCATCGCGGTCGTTTTGTTCGACCTCGTGTTCTTCCGCTTTGACATCACACAGGGCGACGGAAGCCGGACCGCCCTTTACCTGATGCTGCTCTTCTTCCTGATCGCCGTGCCTGCGCTGACAGCATGGCTGAAGGTGAAGATGACGGGCAAAAAGCACGTCCTCATTTCGTCGCTCTTTTTCATGATCGTCATCACGACGCTTGAATGGCTTCCTGCGCTGATGGTCCGGAGCGGCAACATCGACCAGTGGGTCACCATCCTGTTGTTCCCGCTCCTGGCCGTGAATATGTACCAGCTGCTCATGCTGCCGAAGTACAATGCCAAATCGGAAGAAGACATCAAAAAGCGCCAGGAGCGCCGCGAAGCCCGCAAACGGGCCGAAGCTGCTTCCGGCAATCCGAAACAAAAGAAAAAGCGGACCGCCCAGTGATGGGGGCCGCTGACACCCGGCAGATGCCGGGTGTTTTCTTGTTTACGGGAACTTCCTTTCCTTCGTCTCCACGCCGAACAGGACATCTTCGATGGCCAGGAATTCATTGGCTGACAGAAGTTCCGAAACTTTTTTCAGGTCGGTCCGCGCCTCCTGATGATGCTGGACCGACAAAATCAGGCCTTCCCGTTTTTTCGGCAGCTTGCCGCCATCCCATCTCATGGTCGACCCGAGCGCGTTCACCTCGGCTTTGAATAATTGATTTTGGAGTTTTTTCGGGAATTCTTCGTCGGATGTCCGGAAATAAAGCGGCTTGCGGCTGAAGTGAGCCTCGTAAATGGCAATCTGCTCATCCAACAGCTTCGGCTCGTCTTCATACAGTTTGCCTTCAGCTCCAAGCAGTCCGACCGGGATGTTCCGGTCGATCATCAGCTTGACCAGGTCCGGAGAGCGCTCCAGCCAGGCCGGATCGGCGAAGATGAGCGGATAAGGCGCCTGCAGTTCCTCAAGCCACGCCTTCACTTCCGAATCGCCGAACGACAGGTCGACCGTCACAGCGGCGCCGTGGCTGCCCTGCACGATCACATCAGGCTCCTGGGTGATGTTGAACACCGGAATGAGCGGCCCGCCGCCCGAAGACCGGACGAGCACAAATGCAGTAAACAGGAAAAACAGCCCAAACAGCAACAACTTCTTCAATTGGGGGCGCCCCTTTCCGTGAAACTCGCTCTTCTAGCTTATGCGGGGCAGGGGACGGGCATGAGCGTCGAGGAAGCAGTATAGAAACCGGGTAATCAGGACAAACTGAAACAGGTTCGGCAAACAAAAAAATAGGGTTGAAACGTACCGACCTCCTGTGTATAATGATATCTGTCGGTACGATATTTCAATATTCCGCAGTAGCTCAGTGGTAGAGCAATCGGCTGTTAACCGATCGGTCGTAGGTTCGAGTCCTACCTGCGGAGCCATTTTTATTTTCACTTAAAATGCTTCCATAGCTCAGTAGGCAGAGTGCTTCCATGGTAAGGAAGAGGTCGCCGGTTCGAGCCCGGCTGGAAGCTTACACGAAACGCCTGTCCCGTTTGGGGCAGGCGTTTTTCTTTATGAACTTGAACCCCTATTGATCTGGAAATCTACTAGAATTGGAGGGTTGAGGGATTGAAATAGAGAAGAATAAAAAAGTGATGCAATCTGTAAAATGAAACTTATAAGGGTTGGGGGCGCAGATATGAGAAAAGGCGAGTTAATGATCATACTAACGGCAGCCATGATAATCCTGGGGGCCTGCAACAGTCCCTCTACTAAAACGGATATCGAAATGGTTGATCAATCATCAACCAGTGGGACGTCAACGGTTGTTCGAGCGGACTTACCGGATGATGACACAACCATCGAACAAGAAGAGATTACATCAGAAAGCACTGAAACCAATCAAACGAACGGTCAGGAAGAAACGGCCAGCCATGCCGGCGAAATTAGCATCAAAGAGGAATACCTCCAGAAGCTGAGTGATGCAAAGGCCAAAGCGGACCAGCTAAAGGAAACCGATTCATCCACCTACGCCTTGAAAAAGGTGGCCAACGACAAGTGGGAGATTTGGGATGAACTGCTGAATGAGATCTACGGGGTTTTGCAGGAACAGCTGCCGCAAGACGAGATGGACCGACTAAGAGAAGAACAGAGAGAGTGGATCAAGTATAGAGATGAAACTGCATTGGAAGCATCGCTGAAATTCAAAGGCGGAACGCAGGAGCACCTGGAATATGTAATGGTTCTGGCCCAGCTTACCGAAGAACGATGCTATGAATTGGTTGAGGATTACATGAAGTGATTTTATCGCGGGAAAACGCTTGTCCCATTTGGGGCAGGCGGTTTTCTTGTTTGTGGGTTCTGATTAGACTTGATACTGTTTAATCTGAGCGCGTTTGTACGGATATAAAGATTGGGGGAGAAACGGAATGGATCGGATTGAAAATCGTTTGAATGAACTTGGCCTGGAGCTTCCGGAGGCTGTGGCGCCACTGTACAGTTATGTCCCGGTCACGATTCACCAGGGAACGGCATATGTAAGCGGCCAGGTTCCAAGGATCGGTGGGCACGTGCCTTATCCGGGGAAGGTCGGCAAAGACGTGACGGTTGAGCAGGCCCGTGAACTCGCCGAATACTGCGTGCTGAAAGGGCTTAGTGCTCTGAAAGCTAAAGTTGGAAGTCTCGACCGGGTGGAACGGGTGTTGAAGGTGACCGGCTTTGTCCAGACGGCACCGGGCTTTTATGAACCGTCGAAAGTCCTCGATGCGGCTTCCGAGCTGCTGGTGAAGATTTTCGGCGAGAAAGGGCGTCATGCCCGCTCTGCCATTGGTGTGGCGGAACTGCCGGACAATACCCCGGTTGAGATTGAGTTTATCTTTGCGGTAGATATTCCGGCAGAATAAATGTGGACCCAAAACGCTTGTCCCAAGGGATCGAGCGTTTTTCTATTGCCGTCAACAGACCCTTTGGCTTACTGCTTTCCAGATTAGGGAATGAGAAAGGTGGAAACGCTGATTGATACAGACAGCATGAGACAGGAGCAGTGGTGAGATGGAAAACAATCTTACAAAAATAGATGAAATTAAAGATGCGTTGAATGCGAGGTTCCAGGAGCGCGAAGCCGAGATCGAGGCGATCCTGGTCGCGGCGCTGGCGCGGCAGCATATCCTCATGATCGGTCCGGCCGGCACGGCGAAATCCGCGCTGGTCATGGAGCTTTCAAAGATGATTCAAGGGACACAGTATTTCCAGTGGCTGCTGACGAGGTTCAGCACGCCGGAGGAGCTGTTCGGCCCTTTGTCGCTGAAGGATTTGGAGCAGGGTGTCTACAAGCGGAATACGAAAAACAAGATGCCGGAGGCGCATGTGGCATTTCTTGACGAGATTTTCAAAGCGAACAGCGCGATCCTGAACAGCCTGCTGACTCTGCTGAATGAGCGGGTCTTTTACAATGACGGCACTCCTGTGCAGGTGCCGCTCATGTCGGTGATCGGGGCATCCAATGAATTTCCGGAGGACGGGGAGGGGCTTGAAGCCCTGTTCGACCGCTTCCTTTTACGCTTTGAAGTAGATTACATCGCCGATGAGGCGAATTTCATTGCGATGATGAAAGACTCGGGCCAGCATCAGCAGAGGCCGACGATGACTCTGGAGGAGCTGATCGATCTTCAGCACATGACGGATCAGGTCGCCATCCAGGACGAAGTCTATACGGCCCTGTTGAAAATCCGGAACGAGCTGCGGGATGAAGGGATCCGCCCTTCCGACCGCAGGTTCAAGCAGTCGCTGTCCCTCCTGCAGGCGAGGGCGCTGATCAACAAGCGCCAGACTGTATTGCCGGAAGACCTGATCCTCCTCGAACATTCCCTATGGGAGACGACCGACCAGAAAGAGACCGTCTGCATCATCGTGCGCAGGCACGCCCAGGACTCACTGGTCAAAACGCTTGATTCGATGAAGCGTGAGGCGAAGGATATCTTCGGGCGGGTCAGGAAAGACCCGTCGGCCGAGTATGGCATGGAAGCGTCCCAGAAGCTGAAAAAGCTTGAGGCTGACCTGGACCAGTTGAAAGTGCGCCATGAAGGCAGAGGCGAAGAAATCGACACGGTTCTCCTGAAAGTGAAGTCAATGCAGCAGGAACTCGCCGTGAACTCGATGTATGAAGGCGATAATGGCCAGGATACGTCCGGGATCTACTACAGAATGTGAGGCGATGCCGGATGAGTAAGCTGGACTTCGAAGAAAATATCTCTGTCCTGAACACAGACGCCTTCGACAAGAGGCGGTTCAAGGAAATCATGGAGATGTCGAAGGGGCTCCAAGAACTCAGGGATGATGCGGTCATGCCGACTTTTGAGCCGCTGCTCGGAGACATCTGGGCATCCCTGTACAAAATGAAGCCTTCCATCACGGAAGAGGACGCGGTCGGATCCCTTGCGGCCAACAAGCAGATCATGCAGGCGATCATGGCCGATCCGTCATTTGAATCGTTCCGGCATTTCACCCGGTTAAACGACTGGGCCTCCGCGATCAGCACACTCAAAACCGGTGAAAAGACCCACCAGTGGCTGGTTATGCAGACGGAAAAAGACAAGAGCCTGCGGGAGCAACTCAGGAATGTACGTGAACAGGCCAGCCGGCAGCAAGAGGAGCTAAATCCGGAAGCCCTTGCAGAAAGCCTGGAAGAATTCAACGAGAAGCTCAAGGAGACGATTGAATTCAATCTGGAAAGCTTCCAGCAATCGATGGATCAGGCGCGGGACGAGGCCCAGCAGGCCGGTGAATGGCTGAAGTCTCTCCTGGGCGGTAGCCGAGCGGGAAGCGGCGATGCGGAACTGAGGAAAGTCCCGTTGCGCGACAAGATCTACCTAGCGGAGAAAATTTCAACCGACCGCAGGCTGAAGGAAATTGCGGACTGGGCGGGACGGTTCAAGCAGACGGCCCGCAAAAAGCAGAAGACGAAGCAGACCGAGTCGGTGGCCAGGCAGGGTGTCACGACCGGGATTGACGTTGAAAACTTGCTGCCGGTCGAACTCAGCCTCTATACGCATCCGCTGACGAAGATGGATTTCCTCAGGCGCTTTTCTGAAAGGCAGACGATGCAATTTGAACTCAAAGGCCCCGAACATCTGAATAAAGGTCCAATCGTCATCTGCCTGGACCAGTCGGACAGCATGAGGGAGCTGGACACCCAGTCAAAAGGGTTTGTTCTCGCTCTGATGTCGATTGCGAAAAGACAGAAGCGGGACCTGTGCCTGATTTTGTTTTCATCCCAGGTCCGGCAGTTTGAATTCAGCAAAGGTGACATCAGCGCCTCTCAGATCGTCCGGCTCGCAGAAGCATTTCTTGGAGGCGGGACAAAATTCGAGCTTCCCCTTGGGGAAGCCTTGGAGGTCATCGGCGAAAGCCGATTTAAAGAGGCCGACCTCGTGTTTGTCACAGACGGGGAAGATCAGGTAACGGACGAATTCCTAGAGCAATTTCACCAATTAAAACGTGAGAAGGCTTTCCAGGTACTCTCTCTGCTCATCGGCACCAATCCGGAATCAGTCGAACCGTTTACCGACCGGGTGGTCCAGGTCAGTGATTTCAACGAAGAAGGCAGCTTTACCGCCTTTGAAGTCTAAGCTGAACGGGTATGCTCTCCTTTCCTTTTGTAAATGCTGAAAAGGAACAACACAGAGGAGGAGACAGCATGCTGAAGCTTCAGACACAACTTGAAGGGAAAGAGGCATCTTACGGCATTGTGAGCGACTGCATTCGTGACCTCGGCTATCATATGGGCGGAAACTGGGACTATGACCATGGCTGCTTTGACTATACCCTGTGCCAGGAAGGCGGAGAAACCATCTATGTCCGCCTTCCGTTCGTCGTCGTGGACGGCCAGCTGGATCACCCGTTTGCTACCATCAAGTTCGGCACGCCTTATGTGATCAAGCATGTGGTGCATGTAGGCCTGGATCATGACGGAAGTTCTTTGATGGATGCAACCGGCTTTAGCCAGTTCCAGAGTCCGGTTGATAAAGACGGGAACATCACCGATAAAAACAGGTGGATTCACGCAGGAGAAATGGCCGTGGAAGATCTCATGGACTGCATGCATTCGCAGGGATTATTGAAAACGAGCTGATATCGAAAACGCCCGTCCCGAGTGGACAGGCGTTTTTTCGTGTTGGGTGCCGCGAGGTTGTGTACTTTCGGGAAACGTTAGTGTGCTTTCGCGGGCGGATGGTGTACTTTCGGGAGCGTTTAGTGTACTTTCGCCAGCACTTGGTGTACTTTCGTGGCCGCTTAGTGTACTTTCGCGCCCACGCAACAGCTAGCCAGGCGACAAATCAGCCACCCCCCGACCTGTTCCATTGCCAAGCACTACATATTTGGGAGACAATGTTAATAGACTATTCAAACAAAAGGGGGAAGGGGATATGAACGTCAAGGAACTGGACACACCTGCACTGCTGATAGACCAAGAAATTCTTCACGAAAATATCCGCTTGATGCAAGCATACGCCGATGCAAACGGTGTGAAGCTACGGCCCCATACGAAGACACACAAGATGCCATATGTGGCCAGGCTGCAGGAGGAGGCAGGGGCATCAGGTATCACTGTCGCCAAAGCCGGCGAAGCGGAAGTGATGGCGGCACGGGGTCTGAACAATATATTCATCGCCAATCAGGTCGTCGGCAAGACAAAGCTCGAGCGGATCCGGAAACTGGCGGAGACGGCCGATGTTTCATTCGGTGTGGACAGCCCGGTCCAGATCAGACAGATTGAAGAGGTGTTTAGTGGTGCGCAGAAGCCGGCGCAGGTGCTTGTGGAAATCGAAGTCGGGGAGAAGCGGTCGGGGGTCATCGAGGAAAGAGATTTTCGTGTGTTGCTGGAAGAAATCCGCAGAAGTGAACACGTCCGCTTCCGCGGAGTCTTTTCCCACGACGGGCATACGTACAAAGCGGAAAATGCAGAACAATGCCGGGAACTTTTTGAGGAAGCCTCGGCACGGACGCTGCGGTTCGCGGAAATCGCCCGGAATGAGGGGATGGATCCGGAAACCGTGAGCATCGGTTCGACACCGCCATTTTTGCTTGGCTTCGATATCCCTGATGGCATTACAGAAATCCGACCTGGCACGTACGTTTTCATGGATGCGTCCCAGTCAAATGTACTCGGCCATTACGGCCGCTGCGCCGCCACGATCCTAACGACCGTCATCAGCAAGCCGACCCGCGAGCGCGTGATCACTGACGTCGGGGCGAAAGGCATCACCGCCCAGACCCGGAACACCGGCATCACAACCACAAAAGGGCTCGGTAAGATAAAAGAGTTCGACGGGGTCTACCTTGATGGTGTGTTCGACGAGCACGCCATCATCTACAACGAGGCCTTCAGCCGCCAGGTGGAGATCGGCGACAAAGTCCGGATCATCCCGAACCACATCTGCCCGGTGTGCAACCTGCATGAACGCGCCTGGCTTGTCTCCGGCAGTGAAGTCGTGGAAGAAATTCCGGTCGAGGCCAGGGGAAAACTGGGCTAATCCGACCAACGTCCTAAATTTCGGACTATTTGACCATTTATAAAAACTCGAGTTGACCAATGGGGATTCATCCTGTAAGATGGCAATCAAATCAAAATATTCTTATCAAGAGCGGCGGAGGGAACTGGCCCGACGATGCCCGGCAACCTTCAGGCGATGCCTGAAAGGTGCCACATCCAGCCGGACATCCATCTGTCCGGGAAGATAAGAGAGAACGGGACATTCGGCCTCTCTGATCATTCAGGGAGGCTTTTCGTATCCCATCAAAACTGAATAACAAATTCTTATCAAGAGCGGCGGAGGGACTGGCCCGACGATGCCCGGCAACCACCAGACGATGTCTGGAAAGGTGCTAATTCCTGTGGGAAGCAATTCCCAAGAGATAAGAAGAGGACGGAACACCCGCGCTCTCTTCTTAGAAGAGGGCGTTTTTTTAATCCGTACATACAACGAAGGGGAGAGGACAAACATGAAAAATACGAAAATCAAACTGCTCGGACTGACAGCGGCGGCACTATTGGCACTTGCGGGATGCTCATCATCCAACGCGGAGGAAGATGGGAACCCGGACAAGATCCGGGTCGACTACGCGCATTATTCGCCGACGAGTCTCGTACTGAAAAAGTTCGGTTGGCTGGAAGAGGAATTTGAGGAAGACGGCATCAAGGTCGAGTGGGCATTTAGCCAGGGCAGCAACAAGGCACTGGAATTCCTCAACAGCAACAGCGTCGACTTCGGTTCGGCAGCTGGAGCGGCTTCACTCATGTCCAAGGCGAACGGGGCGCCGATCCAGAACGTCTACATCGCTTCGAAGCCGGAATGGACGGCACTTGTCACAGATCCGGACTCCGGAATCGAGAGTGTGGAAGACCTAAAGGGCAAGAAAATCGCAGCGACGCTCGGCACGGATCCATACATCTTCCTGCTGCGCGCGCTGGATGAAGCAGGCCTGTCCGCTGATGACGTGGAGATCGTGAACCTGCAGCACGGCGACGGTGCAAGTTCCCTGACGACCGGAGCGGTCGATGCCTGGGCGGGCCTTGATCCGCATATGGCTCGGCTCGAAGTCGAGTCCGGCTCGGAGCTGTTCTACCGGAACGAAGACTTCAACACCTACAGCTTCCTGAACGTCCGTGAAGAGTTCGCGGAAAAGTATCCGGAGCATGTCGGGCGGGTGATCGAAGCTTACGAGAAGGCGCGCCAGTGGGTGCTCGACAACCCGGAAGAGGCGGCAGAACTGCTTGCGGAAGAGGCGGAGATCCCCCTTGAAGTCGCAGAAATCCAGATGGAGCGCAATGACTTCTCCGAACCTGTTCCGGGCGATGCGCAGCGTGAAGCCCTGATTGAAGCCGGGCGGATCCTGCAGGAAGGCGAAGTCATCAAGCCGGACGCGGATGTGGAGAAACTGACCGATGAACTGATCGACCCGGCATTCGCTGAGAAGGCGATCGGAGAGGAGTGACCGGACATGGTAAAACAGGCGATCTCAATTCCCGGCACAAGCCGGCAGACCAAGGAAAAAGCAAACGCCAAAACGGGGGGCGCCCAGAAAGTGTTGCTAGGAGGGATCCTGCCGCTGGTCATCGTCATCGTATGGGAGGCGCTCAGCCGGGCGGGGGTCTTCCCGTCCTACCAGCTGCCGGCGCCGAGCGTGATTTTGTCTACCATCACCGGAATGGTACAGGACGGTTCCCTCTGGAGCCATGTCGGCATCACGGTCTACCGGGTGTTCGCAGGCTTCCTGATCGGGGCGCTTGTCGCGGTTGTCCTCGGATCCGTCGTCGGGTTCTACAAAAAGGCGGAGCATGTGCTTGACCCGACCATCCAGGCTTTCCGCTCGATTCCGTCCCTTGCATGGGTTCCGCTTTTCATCCTCTGGATGGGGATCGGAGAGCCGTCCAAGGTGACGATGATCGCGGTCGGCGTGTTCTTTCCGGTTTACCTGAACACGGTGAGCGGTATCGCCGGCGTTGACCGAAAGCTGATCGAAGTCGGCCGCATGTATGGCCTGAATGCCTATCAGCTCGTCACGCGAGTCATCCTGCCGGCGGCGCTCCCGTCGTTCCTCACGGGGCTCCGGAGCGGGCTCGGACTCGGCTGGATGTTCGTCGTCGCAGCCGAACTGATGGGCGCAAGCCAGGGACTCGGCTACCTGCTCGTCGTCGGCCAGAACACGCTGTCGCCTGAGACGATCATCGCAAGCATCATCCTGTTCGCCGTGATCGGCAAGTTGTCCGACTGGGTTCTGAAAATCATCGAAGAGCGCGCGCTGCACTACCAGGACCGCGCGGTTCAATCATAAAGGGGGGCTTGGCCATGGCACTTGAACTGAAAAACGTCGGCCGCACATTCGACGGCCAGACAGCGGTGCGGAACGTGAACCTGTCCGCGGGAGAGGGCGAGATCATCGGACTTCTCGGTACAAGCGGCTGCGGGAAAAGCACGCTGCTCCGGGCGATTTCGGGACTGGACGGAAACTATGACGGAGAGATCCGCCTGAACGGCGAATTGGTGGATGGCGTGCAGGAGTCCGCGGGATTCATCTTCCAGGAGCCGAGGCTGTTCCCATGGCTGACGGTATTGGAGAACGCCACATTCGGGTTGTCCGGCAAGACCGGGGACAAGGAGAAAAAAGGACGTGAAATCCTCAGGAAAGTCGGACTCGGAGACAGCGAAAATCTTTATCCGAAAGAGCTGTCCGGCGGCATGGCGCAGCGCGTGGCGATTGCCCGTGCTCTCGTCACTTCCCCCGAGGTCCTGCTCCTGGACGAACCGTTCAGCGCGCTGGACGCCTTCACGAAGATGCAGCTGCAGGATCTCCTGCTCGACATCTGGAAAGAGGCGGGCACGACGATGGTGCTCGTCACCCACGACATCGACGAAGCCCTTTACCTGTGCGACAGGATTGTCATCCTTCGCGGCAGACCGGGGGAGATCGTGAGTGAAATCAACGTCGGGGAGCCGCGGCCGAGACCGCGCGGCAGCATCCGGCTTGCAGAACTGAAGACGGACATACTCGAGAACCTGGACCTGAGCCGGTCCTGAGAGGAGGAAACAGCATGACAATCGTAAAAGAAAAAGTCCTTGCGCCGCTGCCGGGCAACTATAACCTGGAGAACTATGACGAAATCCGCCGCACATTCACCTGGGAAGATGCCTCTTCCGAACTGTTCTGGAAGGCCGGGAAGGTTAACGCGGCCTATGCCACGGTCGACCGCCATGTCGACGAGGGCTACGGCGACAAGATTGCCCTTCATTACGCCAACGGGGATGAACGTCGGTCGCTGACATTCCGCGAGGTCAAGGAAAAGACGGACCACTATGCGCGGGTTCTGAAAAAGAACGGCGTGAAAAAAGGTGATCGGGTCTTTGTCTTCCTGCCGAAAACACCGGAATGCTACATCGCCATTTTGTCTGTCATCAAGATCGGCGCCATCGCCGGCCCGCTGTTTGAAGCGTTTATGGAAGAAGCGGTAAAGGACCGGATCAACGACTGCAGCGGCACGCTGCTCATCACCGACCGGGAGCTCGGCAAGCGCGTCCCGCGGGAAGAGATCCCGTCGCTTGAAACGGTTCTTTATGCGGATGAGATTGAAGCAGAGGAAATCGTAACGGTTCCGGGCGAGGAGCTGACCGAATGGGTCGGGCCTGAAGACGGCATGCTGATCCACTACACGAGCGGCTCCACCGGCAAGCCGAAGGGTGTCCTTCATGCGCACCGTGCCGTTTCCCACCATTATGTCTCGGGCAAATGGGTGCTCGATGTGAAGGATGACGACGTCTACTGGTGCACGTCCCACCCGGGCTGGGTGACCGGCAGCGTCTACGGCCTGTTCGCACCGTGGCTCAACCGGGCGACGGTCATCATCCAGGGCGGCCGCTTCAAGGCTGAAGACTGGTACCGCCTCATCGAGGAATTCGGCGTGACGATCTGGTACAGCGCGCCGACCGCCTTCCGGATGCTGCTGTCAAAGGGAGATGCGCTCAAACAGTTCGACCTTTCATCACTCCGTCACATCCTGAGCGTCGGCGAACCGCTGAACCCGGAAGTCATCCACTGGGCGTGGAACGAACTCGGCGTCCGCATTCACGACACATGGTGGATGACCGAAACCGGAGGACACCTGATCGTGAACCTGCCGGCCGAGCCGATCAAGCCCGGCTCGATGGGCCGCCCGTTCCCGGGCATCACCGTCGGCATCCTGGACGAAAACGGACGGGAACTGCCGCGCGGCGAAGTCGGCCAACTGGCGATTCGGACTCCATGGGCCGGCCTCATGAAGGAAATCTGGGGGAACAAAGACCGCTTCGACGCCTACTTTAAATACGAAGGCTGGTACCTGTCAGGCGACCTCGCCTACCAGGACGAGGACGACTACGTCTTCTTCCAGAGCCGCGACGATGACATGATCAACTCCTCCGGCGAACGCATCGGCCCGTTCGAAGTCGAAAGCAAGCTGATCGAGCACCCGGCCGTCGCTGAAGCCGGCGTCATCGGCAAGCCCGACCCGGTCCGCGGAGAAATCGTCAAAGCGTTCATCACGCTCCGCACGGGCTTCAGAGAGTCGGCCGAGCTGCTCGAAGACATCCGTGTATTCGTCAGGCAGGGCCTCGCCGCACATGCCGCTCCGCGCGAGATCGAAGTCATGGAAGAGCTGCCGAAAACAGTGATTTCCGGCAAGATCCTCCGCCGTGAGCTGAAGGCGCTGGAAGTTCAGCGGGCCGGGGAAGCGTCAGACAAAAGGGGGACGTCATGAATAAAAAAGTTGGAATCATCTTAACCGCTTTATTGCTGCTTGCAGGATGCTCAAGTTCAACTGCTTCCGAAGATAGTGAAGAACGGACCATAAAAATTGGCGTGACCGGCGGGCCTCCGGAGCAAATCACAGAAATAGTGAAGGAAGAAGCTGCAAAGGAAGGCATCGATTTGGAAGTGGTTAAATTTAATGACTATATCACGCCGAATAGGGCTTTAAGCAGCGGAGAGCTGGAACTGAACATGTTCCAGACCAAGCAGTTCCTGGAGAACTATATCGAGGATCGTAAGGATGCCCTCGCGATAGTCGGGACGACTTACAATAGTACGTATGGGATTTACTCCGAAAAATACGAGAGTCTTGATGAAATACCTGACGGCGCAACATTGGGCGTGATCAATGATCCCGTGAATGTCGGCCGCTCCCTCCTTCTGTATGAAGAGGTGGAATTGCTCCAGGTAGAGCAGACAGGCGGGCTCCCGAAGATGAAGGATATTAAGGAGAACCCCAAGAAATTCAAGTTCACGGAAATAGAAGGGCCACTTATGCTGCGCACACTGGGCAGCATCGATGCGGGCGTCGTGGCAAGCACACATGCGATCGATCAGGGGATCAATCCATTGGAAGAAGCGATCTATCTGGAGACCGGCATGGAATTCCCGATGGTGGTTGCGGCCAAGGAAGAGGACAAAGACGACCCTGATTATAAAAGAATTACGGAATTGTACCATTCGGATGCCGTAAAAGAGTTTATAGAAGAGAGATATGAAAACGTGATTGTTGTGACAGACGACCCTTTCCAACTGGATGAATAGGGGGAAATGCAATGATTGAACTGAAAAACATCAGCAAGACGTTTCATGATCGAAAAACAAAAGTGGATGCGTTGAAAAACATCAATATTGAGATTAATGAAGGGGAAATCTTCGGGATCATCGGATTCAGCGGAGCGGGCAAAAGCACGCTGCTCCGGATCATTAATCTTCTCGAAGAACCGACATCCGGTGAGGTGTCGATCAATGGGAGAAATTTACTGACCCTGAAGGAAAGGGAATTGCGGAATGTCAGGAAAAAGATCGGCATCATTTTTCAGCAATTTCACTTACTCTCCTCCTATAACGTATTTGATAATGTAGCTGAGATCTTGCGGATGAATGGTGTGTCGAAACAGGAGATCAATAAAAAGGTTAAAGATTTACTGTTGCTTGTTGGTCTGGAAGATAAGGCGAACCAATATCCGGCCAATCTTTCGGGCGGGCAAAAACAGCGCGTTGGGATTGCCCGGGCGTTGGCGATGGATCCGGATATCCTCCTGTGCGATGAGGCAACATCTGCTTTAGATCCGAAAACGACGGATTCCATTTTGAAATTGCTGCTGGATATTAATAAAAAGCTCGGTCTGACCATCGTTTTGATTACCCATGAGATGGATGTCATTAAAAAAGTCTGTGACCGGGTTGCCGTTATGGAAAAGGGAGAAATCGTTGAACAGGGGACTGTGCTCGATATTTTCAGCAATCCTGTTCAAGAAACGACCAATCATTTTGTAGGGAACGTTTACGAAAACATGATTACAGAGGAGATGCTGTCCGCGTTGCGGGGAGATGACCCATCCTATATTCTGCGGCTGGCATTCCGCGGGGATTCGGCTCTGGATCCCGTTTTGAGTGAGGTGGCTTCCAGCTACTCCGTCACTTCAAATATCGTCCATGGTTCCATTACGTATTTAAAGGGAACGCCGCTGGGGATTTTGTTCGTACATCTATCGGGTGATGCCGACAAATTAAAACAGGCCATTTCTTACCTCGAAGAAAAGGTATACCGTGTGGAAGTCATCAGGGAAATCAGCGGGAAGCCTAAGGAGGTATTGGTATAGCCATGTTGGATCGAATGGATGAGCTGGCTCCGTTGTTTGGCATCTCTTTATACGAGACGCTTGTCATGGTCATTGTTTCGCTGGTCATTGCGACCATCATCGGAATTCCTCTGGGGGTCCTGCTGGTCGTTACGAGGCCGAATCATTTATACCCCAACAAATGGATCTTCCAATTGTTAAACACAATCGTCAACATTATCCGGTCGCTTCCGTTTATCATCTTGATGCTTGCGATCATCCCGTTTACGGAGCTGATAGTCGGAACTTCCATCGGGATCCGGGGGGCCATTGTACCGCTCATCGTCTATATTGCCCCATACATTGCCAGACTCGTTGAAACAGCTTTCCTGGAAGTCAATTATGGAATCATCGAGGCGTATAGAGGGATGGGAGCTTCACGTTTTCAAATTGTCATCAGGATCATGCTGAGGGAAGCACGACCGGGAATCTTGCTTTGCATGACCATTGCCTTAATCGGTTTGATCGGCGCCACTGCAATGGCGGGTGTGATCGGGACAGGCGGACTCGGTGACCTGGCACTCAGATACGGCTATCAGCAATGGGATTTGCCGGTCATGTTTGGCACCGTCATTATCCTGATCGTACTCGTGCAGATCATCCAGTCCCTGGGGAACTATTTTGCAAAGAAATTGAAGATGTCGGCCTAATTGAACCCGGACGCAGTGAGATGTGCATTCGTCACTTTCAGGACGTGAATCGTCACTTTCAAGACGCGATTCGTCACTTTCAGGACGTGATTCGTCACTTTCACGGGCCGATTCGTCACTTTCGAGCCGCCAATCGTCACTTTCACTAAAATAGGCATCATCCGATTCGCTTTGGATGATGCCTCTCTTAATTAGCGCTTCCCGTCCCATTCATCCTGAAACTCCGCCAGAAACGCCTCCATATACCGGTGCCTTTCTTCCGCGATCCGCCTGGCTTCTTCCGTGTTCATCAGGTCCTTCAGCTTCAGCAATTTCTCATGAAAATGCGCGATGGAAGTGCCTGTGTCGCGGCCCGGGTCATGGATTGCCTGTCCCCGGTTGCCGCCGAAGGCGAATGTTCGTGCGATTCCGATGGCGCCGATCGCATCCAGCCGGTCGGCGTCCTGGACGACCATTCCCTCGATGGTTGATGGGCGCTTTGAGCCGTTCTTGCTGAAGGAGACTTCGTCGATAATCGTGCAGACAGTCTCAGCCTGGGCGGGCAAAACACCGTGCTCCTCCATGAACGCCCGCGCGTTCGGCAGCCCGTTGCCGGTGCCGAACAATTTCGGGTCGTCCGCATCATGGAGCATCGCAGCGAGCCCTACCAGTTCCCGGTCGGCACGTTCCGCTTCCGCGAGCCTCATTGCCATCCGGTACACCCGGAGCGTATGGTGGACGTCGTGCCCGGTCGCGTCCTCGCCGAACAGTCCGCTGATCCGTTCCAAAGCCGCCTTATATAAAGCCGGGTTCATCCGATCTCCCCCTTATGAGCAGTTCTCTCCATTCTACCATCCGCAAAGGAGTAAGATGGAAACACCAGGGGAGGGATTTCGATGCAACATTTCCAGCGTGATATAAAAGACCATTGGCGGGTGCGTTATCAGAACCCCGGCTTCCCGCATGTCCAGCAGGGCTGGGTGCTGCCGCCGGGGCAGGAGAAGTCGTTCGATCCGTTTATTGTCATGGCGGAAGACTGGTTCAAGCGGGGGACGTTCTCCGACCATCCGCACCGCGGTTTCCAGACGATCACCTACGTGATCGACGGCCGGCTCGAGCATATCGACAATGCCGGCGGCTATTCGGTGCTGGACGCAGGAGACGTGCAGTATATGAACGCCGGGTCCGGCGCCCGCCATGCGGAGGAGGCGTACGAGGACGACCTCATCCATACGCTACAGCTATGGCTGAATCTGCCGGAGCGGCTGAAGGGGTCAGATTCCTTCTATCAGAACATCCGAGTGGAAGACGCACCTGTTGCCGAGTTGGACGGCGGCGCGGTCAGGGTTTATTCCGGTGATGTTGCAGGCGTGAAAGGACCGATGGAAAGCCTCGTGCCGATCACGATGGCGGAAGTCTCGCTCCGGGAAGGCGCCGAGTACAAACACGTCCTGCCGGAAAACCACAACGGCTTTCTTTATGTGCTGGCTGGGGAACTGGTTGCGGGAGAATCCGGAACCGTCCTGTCAAAGACGGATATCGCCACGCTCACCTTCAATGAAGAAGGGGAGGAGTCAGCGCCAAGCGAACTGAAAATCCGAGCCAACAGCAGGACCCGCGCGCTGATCTATTCCGGCGTCCCGCTCCGCGAGAACGTCGTCGCCCATGGCCCGTTCGTCATGAATTCCGAAGACGAGATCCGCCAGGCTTTCTTCGACTACCAAGCCGGCAAATTCGGTCCGCCTGCTGTTAAATAAGGAATTAACAAGGCCCCGCCGGCGCGCGGGGTTTTGCAGTTGCAGAAAAGGGAAACGTTGCAGTAATGAGCTGAGACGTTGCGTTAATCAGCTGAGACGTTGCCATAACAGGATGAAACGTTGCCATACTAAGTTGAGGCGTTGCCATATGAGTAAAACGTTGCGATATAGTGGAGAAGCATCGCTGAATACCGCGAAAAACGCAGACGATAAAGCCGATCCAAAAATAAATATTCCGACTTCAAAAAATGGGTTGCATGGTCAGTTTTTCTTTGCTAATATAAACGTTGTCCGATTGAGACACGGCCCCTTGGTCAAGCGGTTAAGACACCGCCCTTTCACGGCGGTAACACGGGTTCGAATCCCGTAGGGGTCATATACGGAGGGGTAGCGAAGTGGCTAAACGCGGCGGACTGTAAATCCGCTCCTTCGGGTTCGGCAGTTCGAATCTGCCCCCCTCCACCACTTTTTATGTTTAAAATGCCCGTTCCCGGGTAACATTAAAAAGGCAACACTTCATAGCGTTGGGGTATAGCCAAGCGGTAAGGCAACGGACTTTGACTCCGTCATTCGTTGGTTCGAATCCAGCTACCCCAGCCATTTTTTTATTTTCATGAGCCATTAGCTCAGTTGGTAGAGCATCTGACTTTTAATCAGAGGGTCGCAGGTTCGAGCCCTGCATGGCTCATAACGGAACGCCTTCCCGGCAGCGGGAAGGCGTTTTTTCGTGTTTCTTTATGAATTCTCCATCCCGCCCATCTTGCGCTCCTTTCGATCCTCTTCGTCTTCCTTGCTGTCCCGCCTGACTTCCTGACCATCATCGGCTTCATTCATTTCCTCTGTGGCTTCTTCCATCTCTTCCATCTGCTCTTCGATTTCCTCCATCTCTTCCTGGTATTCCTCTTCAACCTCGGTGGTGGAAGGGAGGAACGGTTCGGTATTGTAGTCGACGCGCTTGCCGTAACGGAGCATCTCATAGATGATCATGCCGTTGTTGGGCATGCCGTTGATTGTTTTCATCGGAATGACATCGAACAGCACATAATAGAACTGGTAAAACAGGAACCGGTTCCAGAAGGTCACGTTCTCCGTGACGACATCGTTGGCCAGCAGCGCGTTCAGAATAAGCGCGGGAACAGCGTTGATCAGAATCGGCCCTGCGTATAGAAAGACATAAGCGAACTTGCCTTTTCGTTTCAGGTCATCATAAGAAAACCAGCTGTACAGATGATAATATTTGCGAACATCAAAAATCCAAAATTTGAATAACCGCGGACCTGACCCGATTGTCAGGCGGGGGTTCACTACGCCGAAGAGAGCGCCCGTAATGACATAGCCCAGCTCGCGCTGAAAGACGACGACCGGCAAAATGATAAATGCCGAGATAATCAGTGAAATCAGATCCTGAAGGCCGAACATCGGCATTCCCCCTTTCCGTCCGAGGACTCTACCCCTTCTCATACCCTTAAAACATCGGTGTATGACTGCCGTTTAATGGGAAGGCGTGTCCGAAGGGGCCAGGCGGGATTCCCTGTGCGAGATTGCTATAATGGATAGGAGATATTTGAGAGGGGGATTCGACGGTGATTCTGAATAACGCGAAGCTGTATGGCCAGGATGGCCTGTGGACAATCGATATTGAGGATGGACGGATCCTGTCGGTGACCGCCGCCGGAGAGACGGACGTATCGGGCAAGGATGTAAGAGACCTGGAAGGTAAACTGGTCCTGCCGCCTTATGTAGAGCCGCATATCCACCTCGACTACGTATTCACGGCAGGCACGCCGCGCTGGAGCAAGTCGGGTTCGGTCTTCGAGGGAATCGAAATCTGGGCAGAGCGCAAACAGCTGTTGAATGAAACAAAGGATGACCTGAAAAAGCGGGCGCTCCGGGCGATCGAGCTCCAGGTGAAGAGCGGCATCCAGCACGTCAGGACACATGTCGACGTCAGTGATCCGACACTCAAGGGCATGGAAGCGCTTCTTGAAGTGAAGGAGGAAGTGAAGCCATGGGTGGACCTCCAGCTTGTGGCGTTCCCTCAGGAAGGGCTGTACACGAAGCCGGAAGGCGAAGAGCTGCTGATCCGCGCAATCGAGATGGGCGCGGACGTCATCGGCGGCATCCCTCACTATGAGCTCACCCGTGAAGATGGCGTGAAATCGGTGATCCGGGCGCTTGAACTCGCAGAGGAGTACGGCAAGCTCGTTGATATCCACTGCGACGAGATCGACGATGACCAGTCGCGATACTTGGAAGTGCTGGCGGGAGAAGCGCTCCGCCGCGGCATGGGCGACCGGGTGACTGCAAGCCACACCACTGCGATGGCATCCTACAGCAACGCCTACACGTACAAGCTGTTCCAGACATTGAAACAGGCCGGCATCCATTTCGTGTCGCTGCCGAAGGCAAACCTGCATCTGCAGGGCCGCTTTGACGCCCATCCGGTCCGCCGCGGAGTGACCAGGGTCAAGGAAATGCTCGCGGAAGACATCAACGTCTGCTTCGGGCTGGATTCGATCGTGGACCCGTGGTACCCGCTCGGTAACGGCGAGCTGATGAGTGTCGTCGACGCAGGCCTCCACGCCTGCCACATGACCGATTATGCTCATATCGTGAAGGCGCTTGACCTGGTCAGTGTCAACGGGGCGAAGGCACTTCATCTCGGTGACGAAGAATACGGCGTGAAGGAAGGCAACCCGGCCAATCTCATCGTCATCAACGCCGACTCGGAATACGAAGCGGTCCGCACGCAGGCACCGGTTCTCCTGTCGATCCGGAACGGCGAAATGATCACAGAAACACAGCCGGCTGTAACAGAAACGACGTTCCGGCCGGAAGCATAAGCATAAGCTTAATCTGAAGAGAGAGGTGGACCCGTGAAGGTTCTCGAGTTGAATGGCGTCAGGCTCAGGAAGTTGGAGCGCAAAGATTTCGATGCGCTCTGGGAACTGTATTCACCGGATATCTTCTTTTTTATGCTGAACCAGGTCGAGACGAAAGACCGTTTTGACCAGTGGCTTGAAACCGGGATTACCGCGATGGAGACCGGGGACAGCTGCCTGGCGTTTGCAGTGGAGGACGCGGGTACGGAAGACATGATGGGGACGACCCGGATCTTCGGCATCGATCCGTTCAACAAGCTGTGCGAGATAGGCTCCACGTTCTACGGCAAGGAATACCAGCGAACCCATGTAAACACCACATCGAAGTACCTGTTGCTCCGCCACTGCTTCGAAGAAATGGATATGATCCGGGTCCAGTTCAAGACCGACTCGGAAAACGGACGGTCGCAAAAAGCGCTCGAGCGGATCGGGGCGAAGCTTGAAGGCGTCATGCGGAACGAACGCATCCGCTCCAACGGCAACCCGCGCGACGTCCATCTCTACTCGATCATCGACCGCGAATGGCCGGAAGTGAAACGGCGCTTGGAGCGGCTGATGGCCAGGGATTGAAGAAACCGGCATACCATCCGTAAAAGGAGGCATGCCGGTTTCATTTTCCGGTCAGATCATTTAATTTGGCTTCGATTCTGTCCAGCTGCTCTTTCCGTTTTCTGCGGGATCGGCTGAACAGCACAACAGCCGCGATGATGCCTGCAACAACTGCCAGGTAAAAAGTGATGACTAAAAGGTCACCCAGGTTGGTCAATGATCCCATCTCCCTTATCATATTGTTTATAGCCTAACTCACAAGCTGAATATGGAAAAGACTAGAAGCGATCAAAACAGGCGGGAAGGGAGTCATCCAATATGGATTTCGAAACAGTCATGCAGGAACTTGAATCCCTGGGCAAGGAACGCACGAAAAAGATGTACATGTCCAACGGCGCGCATGAGCCGCTTTTCGGTGTGGCGACCGGTGCGATGAAGCCGATGAAGAGAGCGATCAAGATCGATCAGAAGCTTGCTGAGGAACTGTACGCGACGGGCAATTATGATGCCATGTACTTCGCGGGGGTTATTGCCGATCCGAAGGCGATGACGGAAGCGGATTTTGACCGGTGGATGGATGCGGCGTATTTCTACATGCTGTCCGACTATGTGGTGGCCGTCACGCTTTCCGAGTCGCCTCTGGCACAGGAGATCGCCGACAAATGGATCGCAAGCGGCGAGGAGCTCAAGATGTCTGCGGGCTGGAGCTGTTATTGCTGGCTGCTCGGCAGCCGAAAGGACGATGAATTCTCCGAGGATAAGCTTTCATGGATGATGGAAACCGTGAAAAACGAGATTCATGATGCGCCGGAGCGGACCAAGTCGGCGATGAACAACTTCCTGTATACGGTAGGAATCTCTTACAGTCCTCTTAGTGAACAGGCACTCGAAACCGCACGGGAAGTCGGCACCGTCGAGCTGAAGCGGCCCAACAAAAAAAGCAGTTTCCTGAACGCCTCCGAAAACATCCGGAAGGACCTGGACAAAGGAAGGCTCGGATTCAAGCGAAGATATGTCCGGTGCTGAGACCGAAAAAAGCCTGTATCTGGGAGGAGGCGCCTCCTCAGATACAGGCTTTTATTATGTGTTCAGCTTTTCCCACTCGCTCAGTGTCATCCGTTCCGTCAGCTTGTTCGGATTGTCCATCTTGCATATGAACTCCAGGCTGTTGCCGTCCGGGTCGTTAAAGTGGATCTTGGCATGGGCATAGTCCTCTTGTGGCATCACAAACGGTTCGTCCGGACCAAATCCGAATGCCTCCCTTGGCTCGTATCCCCTTTCTCTTAACCAGCTGACAGCACCTTTCAACCCCTCGAGCGATACCTGGAAGGCGATGTGCCGGATAGATGGGTGATAGTCCAATTCGACTTTCTCAGATTGCCATAGACCCAGCCAGCTTTTGTCTTTTTCGATCCACAGAAAGGCCAGCCCCTCTCCGTGGGTGTGTGCAATTTCCAGCCCGAGGCCGGTGTAAAACTTAAGCGAGCGTTCCAGGTCACTGACCGGCAGATGGGCTTCATACAGTCCCATGATCATGCTTGGAATTTCCCCCTTTTTCCATGGTGTACACGACCATTATAACGGAACAGACTGACTCTTCCGATGAATAATTATCCTATTCTTTGTCCGGTTGAGCCATCTGCCTCTTTCAATTCATAATAGTAGCAAGATGTGAAAAGGGGGATGCAGCATGAACAGTCAGAAAGAAATTTCCATCATCGGAGTTCCGGCGGATTTCGGACAGAGCCGGCGCGGGGTAGACATGGGGCCGAGCGCAATCCGCTACGCGGGTGTCGTGGAGCGGATCGAGGCGTTGGGGCATATCGTAATGGATGAAGGGGATATTCCGGTCGACATGGATGCGCCGCGCGAAGTGTCGGGCACGAACCTGAAGAACCTGAAGGCAGTCACCGAAGGGAACCGGAAACTAGCCGAAAAGGTGTCTGAGACGGTCCGCGGCGGACGTTTCCCGCTGGTCCTAGGCGGCGATCACAGCATCGCGATCGGGACGTTGGCCGGACTGAACGAGCACTACAGCAACCTCGGGGTCATCTGGTATGACGCTCACACCGACCTGAATACAGCAGAGACGTCACCATCCGGGAACATCCACGGCATGCCGCTGGCCGTCGCGATGGGACTCGGCCACGGGGACCTGACCTCGATCGGCAGCGGGCCGAAGGTGAAGCCGGAAAATATCGTCGTCATCGGCGCGCGCTCCATCGATCCGGGAGAGCGTGAACTGGTAAAGGAAAAGGGCATCCGTGTGTATACGATGCATGAGATCGACCGGGACGGCATGACAGCAATCATGCAGGATGCCATCCGCTATCTGGAAGATCGAGGTGTCGACGGCGTGCACCTGTCGCTTGACCTGGACGGGCTGGATCCGCTTTACACTCCTGGTGTCGGCACTCCGGTGCAGGGCGGCCTCAGCTACCGGGAAAGCCACCTGGCGATGGAAATGCTCCACTCGGTCGGACGCATCACTTCAGCTGAATTTGTAGAAGTGAATCCGATCCTCGATGAGCGCAATAAAACAGCAAACGTCGCCGTCGGCCTGATGGGCTCATTGTTCGGCGAAACCTTGATTTAAAGGCGTTTTGAGCCGGTTCCCGACCAAGGGGACCGGTATTGTACTTTTTCAAGATTTTTAGATTTTCCTTTGATACAATGAAGTCAATAAGTGGGATTACAGTGTACGGTAAGACATGGGTGTTCTGAATTCAAACTTTTTCACAGAAAAAGTGAAACCCTTTGAAGCGCCCGTCCGTATACCAATTAGCCGCATGAAGCGGGGGGAAATCGAGAACAATGGAAGACATCGTCAAAAAAAGAATTAAACAAGTCCTGAAGGGGGACCAGTCGGCTTTCGAAGAAATCGTTTCCCTCTATCAGAACCGGCTTTACCAAGTATGCTATCGGATGCTGGGCAATCGGCATGAAGCCGAGGATATCGCGCAGGAGGCGTTCATCAGGGCGTACATCAACCTGCACACGTTCGACCAGAAGCGGAAGTTCTCTACATGGCTGTACCGCATCGCGACCAACCTCTGCATCGACCGGATCCGCAAGAAAAAACCGGATACGTTCCTTGACGCACCGGTGCCGGGGACCGACGGGCTGGATCATTACTCCAGCCTCGCCCATGATGCGCCGCTGCCGGAAGAGGAAGTCGAGAAGATGGAACAGCAGGAGCGGGTCCAGTATGAGATCAGCCGCCTGCCGGACAAATACCGGTCGGCGATTGTCCTGCGCTACATCGAGGAACTTCCGCTCCAGGAGATCAGCGAAATCCTTGAGCTGCCGCTGGGCACAGTGAAGACACGCATACATAGGGGCCGCGAAGCCCTTAGGAAACAAATGAAGAAGTTGTAGGAGGGAACCGGGATGAAACCGTGTCCGGAAGAATTTGTCCAGTACATGCATGATTATCTGGACGGGGAAATCACCCGCCGGGACGAACAGATTCTGAAAGAGCATCTCGAGCAATGTCCGGCCTGCCAGGAACATATGGACCAGCTTAGCCGTTCGGTCGCATTTCTGAGCAGCGCCTCGCACATCGAGGCACCCGAAGGATTTAGCAGCCGCATTATGGCCTCGCTGCCGAAAGAGCGCCAGAGTGCAGGCTTGCGCCGTTGGTTCGGCCGTCATCCGATGCTTGCCGCAGTGGCTATGTTCATGCTCCTTGCCGGGATTACCCTGTTCTCTAATTTCAATACATCCGACGGGCAGCTCGCCGTGTCCACACAGCCAAATCTCGTCGTCGAGGGGAACAAAGTCATCGTCCCCGAAGGCGAAAAGGTTGAAGGCGACCTTTTTGTGAGAAACGGTGAACTGCATATTGAAGGGGAGGTCGAAGGTGACGTCACCGTCATCAACGGCTCCAAATATATGGCCTCCACGGCCGTCGTTTCCGGCCGGATCGAAGAAATCGACCGGGCCTTCGAATGGCTCTGGTACACGATCAAGTCCGGCATCAAAGATGGCCTGTCCGTCTTTGAAGGCCCGGATGCCGGTGATGAGGAAGAGTAAGGCAAGCGCGCTGTAGGGCGCGCTCTGTGACTGCAGGCTTTGCCTGCAGTTTTTCATTTGCACCGATCAGGGGAAGTGACGAAAGACCAGACACCACGTCCAGAGTCGGACACACACCTAAAAAATCCGCCGCCCCATTCCGGGTCGGCGGATTTCTTTATTTCACCATATTCTCCGCACCGATCTTTTCATAAAGACCGCTTTTTCTCAGGAGGATTTTCTTCTCGTCCGGGATGCCCTGGAAAAGGAGGCGCACTCCCTGGCGTTCGGCGAGGTCATGTGCGAAGGAGAGGGCTGCGACGCCGCCCGCATCCAGCGCGGAAAGCCCGTGGAGCCGCAGCATCAGGACGTCGGAGCGGGTTTCCAGCAGTTTCTCGATTTCTTGTTCGAACACCTGGGCCGTACCGAAGAAGAGCGGGCCTTCCACTCTGGCCGTTCGTAACGACGATTCTTTCGGGATGCCGCTGTAGATATAGTCATCCGGCGTTGCCTCTGCCGGCCGGACTTTCAGCTTGCCGCTCATCTTTTTGAGGAAGGCGAGAACGGCGAGGAGGAAGCCGACCTGGACGCCGACGGTCAGGTTGACGAAGACGGTCAGAAGGAACGTCACCCACAACACAGCCGAGTCGCCGGTCTTCAGGTGGGAAATCTTAATGAACGAACGCAGGCCGCTCATGTTCCAGGCGACGAGCATGAGGATCGGCGCCATGCTGGCGAGCGGCACATGCGAGGCGAACGGCGCAAACAGCAACAGGACAAGCAGGACAAATACGCTCTGGACGACACCGGACAGCGGGCTGACGGCTCCCGCCCGGATGTTGGTTGCGGTGCGGGCGATGGCGCCGGTCGCCGGGATCCCGCCAAAAAGCGGGGCGGCCATGTTCGCAATTCCCTGTCCGAACAGTTCGCGGTTGGATGCAGACTTTTTGCCTCCGGCCATGTTATCGGCGACGACTGCGGACAGCAGCGACTCGATCGCACCGAGCGCCGCGATGATCAGGGCCGGCTGCCAGAGTTGGAGAATTTTGCTCCCGGTGATTTCGGGAAGACGGAACTCCGGCAACTGTTGTGGAATACCGCCATAGGCCGTCCCGATCGTCGGGAGGTGTCCTGGGTAGAAGATCACCGACACAAGTGTCGGGATCAGAAGGGCGGCCAGAAAAAGAGGGACGCGCGGCGCGATGCGGGGCAGGATCACGATGACCGCGAGCCCGATCGCCGCGGTCAGGAACGCATACCCGTTAAATGTGCCGAAGTTTCGCAGGAGTTCCCACATGTTCTCGTGGAAAAATTCCTTTCTTTCCACGCCCTTGAGGCCGAAGAAGTTGCCGATCTGGCCGGTAAAGATCGTGACGGCGATTCCCGCGGTGAACCCGATTGTCACCGCCCGCGGGACAAAGTGGATCAGGTCCCCGATCTTCAGAAACGACATGATGACAAGGAAAATTCCTGCCATGAAGCCGGCTACGAGCAGGTCCGAGTAGCCGTACTCCAGGACGATCGCGAGCAGGATCGGGATGAACGCGCCTGTCGGTCCTGCAATCTGGAAGCGGGAACCGCCGAGAAGCGCCACAAGAAGACCGGCGATCACTGTCGTATAGATACCGTATTCCGGCTTTACTCCGGAAGCGATCGCAAACGCCATGCCAAGCGGGATAGCGACAATCCCGACAGTGATGCCGGCGAGAATGTCCTTCCTTGCCGTTTGGCCATTCAGCGACTCGAAACGGCCCAAGTTCCTCATGATGATTCACACTCCGTTATATGATTTGAACGGGAACCTTTAATAAAGTCCCGATAATATACATGAATCATTATAAGTTAAAATGAGGAAATATGAAACAATATTATAGTACTATAGTTACAGCGCAACTACGCGGACAGCCCCATCAGCTTCCGCCCGGATCGCCGTGAAACAGAACCGTTCCGCCCGTCTTGCAATAGCCGTCTCCAACATCAAAAGGATATCGTTAAGGCGAGCGGGAGAACCATCCGGTATGGTATACTATCCGATATGCAAGCGTTTAGAAAAGGCGGGGATGCCTGTGGCGTTCTTTGAGCGTTTTACGGACCTGACATGGGTGGAAGTCCTGGTGAATATCCTGGACATTCTTCTGGTCTGGTACGTTCTTTATAAACTGATTACCATCATCAAGGGCACGAAGGCTGTCCAGCTGCTTAAAGGCGTGTTCGTCGTAGTCATCGCCTGGTTCGTCACGAAGGAACTCGGCCTGACGACGATGTACTGGATCATGGAGCAGGTGCTGACGTGGGGGTTCCTCGCAGTCATCATCATCTTCCAGCCGGAGCTCCGGCGCGCGCTCGAGCAGATCGGGCGCGGCAAGCTGTTTTCCAGGAGCAGCCTGGCGGAGGAAGAGGAACGGGACCGTCTTGTCGAGGCCGCCACGAAGTCGGTCGGCTATATGGCGAAGCGGCGCATCGGCGCGCTGATTTCGATCGAACGGGAGACCGGGCTGTCCGAGTACATCGAGACCGGTATCCCAATGAACTCGGAGCTGACTTCAGAACTCCTCATCAATATTTTCATCCCGAATACGCCGCTCCATGACGGGGCGGTCATCATCCAGCAGAACCGCATCGCCGCAGCGGGATGCTATCTGCCGCTTTCGGAAAGCCCGTTCATCTCTAAGGAGCTCGGCACGCGCCACCGCGCGGCGCTGGGGCTCAGCGAGGTGACGGACGCGATTACGATCGTCGTTTCCGAAGAGACGGGTGCCGTCAGCCTGACACGCAACGGCGATCTTCACCGCAACCTGCCGCCTGAGGAGTTCGAGACACTGCTCCGGAAGATGTGGTTCGGCCCTGCGCCTGAACCGCAGGCCGCCTCCAAGCGGAAACGGGGAGGGAAGTAGTATGGATAAGTTCATGGACAATCCGTGGTTTATCCGCGGCATCGCCCTGTTCTTTGCCGTTCTGATGTTCTTCGTTGTGCAGTCGGATGAAGAGCAGGGCAGCCGCGCAGCCGGCGGGACGGATATCGCCGTCCTGAAGGATGTGCCGGTGGAAGTGTATTTTGACGATGAAAATACTGTTGTCACGGGCGTGCCCGAGACCGTCAGCATGACGATCGAAGGGCCGGGCAACCTTGTCCGCACGACCCGTTCACTCAAAGACTTCACCCTGTTCGTCGACCTGCGCACGCTCACGATGGGCGCGCACAATGTCCGCGTGCAGACTGAGAATATTTCCGACAAGCTCGAGGTCTCCATTGATCCTGATACGGTCGATGTCGTCATCGAGGAGCGGATCAGCCGGGAGTTCAGGGTCGATCCTGAGATGAACGAACGGCTGCTTGCGGAAAACCATGTTATCAATTCACTTGAGGCGGATCCGTCGACCGTCATGGTCACCGGCGCCAAAAGCGTAGTTGAGTCGATCAGCTTCGTGAAGGCGTCGGTAACGGCGGACCCCGGAGTGGACGGGCCTCTTGAGCAGCAGGCAAGTGTCCGCGTACTTGACCGCGATCTGAATAAAATGAATGTCCTTGTCGAGCCGGCGGAAGTGACAGTCAGGGCCGACATCTCCGAGTATTCACGCTCTGTGCCAGTCTCGCTTCAGCAGTCCGGCACGCCTGGAGAAGATGTCACCATCGACGCCATCAACACGGCGACGGAGTCCGTCAAGCTGTTCGGCCCGAGGAACGTCCTGGATGAAATCGGGGAGCTTCCTGTCCCGGTCGATGTTTCAAAAGTGACCGCCAGCGGGAAATTGACCGTGGAACTCAAAAAACCGGCCGGCGTGACAAAGGTTTCGCCCGGCTCGATCGACGTCGATATCCGGGCGACGGTCAACGACAGCGATGAGGAAACAGCGGAAGCGCCGGATGAAACGGAAGAGCAGGTCGCCGATGCTGAACCGCCGGCGGAACCGGGAGAGACGGAAAGCCCGGCAGGCGGAACATCCGGCAACGGAGACACTGCCCAGAACAGCGGCACAGAAGACGGCGGGGATGCCGATGAAGAGGCGTCCGGAACACTTGAAGGGCTTGCAGTGGAAGTCCGGGGTCTTGAGGAAGGGCAGACCGGAGAGGTCATCCAGCCTGAAGGGCCGCTCTCCCTCAAGATCCAGGGGCCCAAAAGTGCCGTGGACAGCGCCAAATCCGGTGACTTTAAGCTATTCGTCAATGCAGGCGGCGTGAGCGAAGAAGAAGCTTCGCTCGTCGTGCATGTGGACGGGCCTTCCGGGATCAAAGCCGAACCGGCTCCCGGGCGGGTCACGGTCCGCATCGCCACTGCTTGAATACTATTGAACGTCAACAGTGAAGGAGAGAGTCATGATGGGTAAATACTTCGGAACAGACGGGGTGCGCGGTGTCGCCAATGAAGGCCTGACACCTGAACTTGCATTCAAGCTCGGCCGCTACGGCGGATATATCCTCACAAAACACGCATCCGGCAAACCGCAGGTGCTGATTGGACGCGATACACGCATTTCGGGCCAGATGCTCGAGAACGCCCTTGTGGCGGGACTTCTGTCGATCGGGGCGGATGTCATGCTCCTGGGCGTCATCAGCACGCCGGGCGTCGCTTATCTGACACGCGCGATGAGCGCGGATGCGGGTGTCATGATTTCCGCATCACATAACCCGGTCGAAGATAATGGCATCAAGTTCTTCGGCGGTGACGGCTACAAACTGAGCGATGAACAGGAAGCGGAAATCGAGGAACTCCTCGATAAGGAAACTGATGAACTGCCGCGTCCGGTCGGTGCCCATCTCGGCACGGTCACCGATTACAAGGAAGGCGGGCAAAAGTACATCCAGTACCTTAAGCAGACGGTCGATGAGGAATTCACGGGCATCCATGTTGCGCTTGACTGCGCGCACGGCGCCACATCGTCCCTCGCGACGCACCTGTTCGCTGACCTGGATGCAGACATCTCGTCGATGGGCTCTTCGCCGAACGGCCTGAACATCAACGACGGCTGCGGCTCGACCCATCCCGAAGTTCTGGCCGGGTTCGTCCAAGAAAAGGATGCGGACATCGGTCTCGCCTTTGACGGCGACGGTGACCGCCTGATCGCGGTCGACGAAAATGGCCAGATCGTCAATGGAGACCAGATCATGTTTATCCTGGCGCGCCACCTGAAAGAGGAAGGCCGTCTGAACAAGGACACGGTCGTCTCGACGATCATGAGCAACCTCGGGTTCTACAAGGCGATCGGAAACTATGACGTGAAGAGTGTCAAGACCGCAGTCGGCGACCGCTATGTCGTTGAAGAAATGAAAAAGAACGACTTCAACCTCGGCGGCGAGCAGTCCGGCCACATCATCATGCTCGACTACAACACGACCGGCGACGGCCTGCTGACCGCGCTCCAGCTCGTGAACGTCCTGAAGATGACCGGCCGCACGCTGTCGGACCTCGCATCGGATGTCCAGATGTACCCTCAGGAACTGGTGAATGTCCGCGTCACCGATAAGCATGCGGTCACGGACAACGCCAAAGTCGCCGCGGTCATCTCGGAAGTCGAGAAAGACATGGCGGGCAACGGCCGTGTGCTCGTCCGCCCTTCGGGCACCGAGCCGCTCGTGCGCGTCATGGTCGAAGCCCAGAGCGAAGAAGAGGCCGCCAGCTACGTCAGCCGCATCGCGGAAGTCGTGCGCGGAGAGATGGGCCTGGAAGCTTAATCGAATGAATCAGAGATCCGTCCGGAAAGAATTCCGGGCGGGTCTTTTTCATTCCGGTCGGAACGGGTAAAGAAGACGGAAAGAAGGAATGACTTCCGGGGAAGGAGCGGATGAGGATGGCGAAGTTAAGCTGGATCGCCCTGCCCGTCGCTATCCTGCTGGTGTTCGGAGCTTGCGGGCCGTCGGACGGGCAGGAGGAGACGCAGACGAATGATGACCCTGAACAGGTGAAGCAGGATGTGCTGGGGGATGTATGGGAGAGGGTCATGCAGGAATCCGGTGCCGAACCGAAGCTCCCGAGGGATCTGGAGACCGGCGACCAATATTTGACTGCCAGGGTGGCTGTGAATGCCGAAGGGTATGAAGTGTATTACTATCTGATGGATCAGCCTGTTCCCGTGGACGATCCGCAGCTGGAAGACCAGGCCCCTTATCTCATTGCGGATGCCATTGTCTTTGACAGTGCAGAGGGCGCGCGGGCAGGCGTAAACTATGAGCCCGAGATTCAGGCTGGGCAGCCTGCCGATCTCGGCACCGGCATCACCGGGTATATGGATGCCGGTGCCGGAAACATCCATCTCGTGTGGCATGAAGGACGATGGTCATTCCTCGTGCATCAGCGAAACAGTGAAGAAGCCGGGGACGAGATGATGCAGCTGGCACGGGATATTGTTGAAAAGCTGGAACAGAAGCGGCTGCCGGCCCCGCAGGAAGTTGGTGCCGGCACATTCGACATGAAGGGTGATGGCGCTGCAGCGCACAATCTGCAATGGCAGGCCGAGAACGTCGTGTATTCGGTCCGCTCAAGAGATCATCTCCAGCTGATCGACATCGTGGCCAATATGAATGAATAAAGAACTGTCCGCTTTATAGGGTTCGGTTCAGTTCAGCATAAGCAGGGTCTTTTATTAAACTGTCCGCTTTATAGGGTTCGGTTCATGGAGCCGGACGGTTTTTTCAAACAGGAAGTGGGCATGGTGAAGTAAGCAAGTGCCGCTTAGAATTTCGAACAATTGTTTACCTTTAAAACACTTGACGCATTTAAAGGCATAAGTTTATAATATAAACAAATGTTATTAAGAAAGGAGTGCGGGGGGATGAATGATAAAGAAGCGGCGATTGTTGAGCTGATCCGGCGGAACCCGTACCTTTCCCAGCAGGATATGGCAGAGACGCTTGGAATCTCGAGGCCTGCGCTGGCGAACCTGATATCCGGCCTGATGCGGCGCGGCATCATCCGGGGACGTGCTTATATCCTTTCTGAGGAAAACCGCGTCGTCGCGATTGGCGGGGCAAACGTCGACCGGAAGTTCCACCTCAAGGCATCCGTACAGGCGGGAACATCCAACCCGTCGACGGTCACCTCCTCGGTCGGAGGCGTGGCGCGAAACGTCGCGGAAAATATCGGGCGCCTTGGCCATCCGGTGACTCTTCTGACGGTCGCAGGCAATGACGCTGACTGGCAGCGCATTGAGCAGGCCACCGCGCCTCATGTGGAACTCGCACACACTGCGCTTCTTCCGGGGAGGACGACCGGCTCGTATTCCGCTGTCCTGGACCCTGACGGTGAGATGGCAATCGCGCTGGCCGATATGGACGTGTATGACGAACTGTCACCGGAATACATCGACGCCCATGCACCGGTCGTTCAGGGAGCGGCGCTCGCCGTGATCGACCTGAACTGCCCGAAGGAGACCGTCGCCCATGTGCAGGAGCTGTCCCGCCAGAGCGGAACTGAACTCGCGATTGTTCCGGTGTCGTCACCGAAGATGGACAGGATGCCGGACGATCTTGAAGGTGTCACCTGGTTTATCTGCAACCGGGACGAGGCGGAAGCCTATACCGGCATTTCGGTTAACGACGATGATTCCTGGAAAGAAGCGGTTCGGCTCTTATTGGAAAAAGGGGTCGTGAATGCAATTGTGACGGCCGGTTCAAAAGGGGTCATGGCGGGCAATGCGGACGGGATCCGGCATTACCCGGCAATCAGCAGTGTCCATGTGGAAGATGTGACCGGGGCGGGCGACGCGTTCGTTTCCGGTGTGCTCCACGGACACCTGACCGGCATGGCCTTTGAAGACAGAATTCGCTGCGGGCTCCTGAACGCGGCAAAGACACTTGCTTCAGGCGCAACGGTGCGCCCGGAGCTCTCGGCACAACAACTTAAAACTGAAATGGAGGAACTCCGATGAAACAATATCTCGAATTTTCCAAGGAAGTCAAAGAAGCGATTGAAGCAGGCAAGCCGATTGTGGCGCTTGAGTCGACGATCATCTCCCACGGTATGCCGTACCCTCAGAACGTACAGACAGCACGTGAAGTTGAGCAGATCGTCCGCGATGGCGGTGCGGTTCCTGCGACAATGGCACTGATCGACGGCAAGATCAAAATCGGCCTGTCCGATGACGAGCTTGAAATGTTCGGTAACGCAGACAACGTTGCAAAAGCATCCCGCCGTGACATCGGCTATTTGCTTGCAACGAAACAACTCGGCGCTACAACAGTCGCAGCGACAATGATCTGCGCAGATCTCGCCGGCATCCGGGTATTCGTGACCGGCGGTATCGGCGGCGTGCACCGTGGTGCCGAAACGACGATGGACATTTCCGCGGACCTTGATGAACTCGGCAAGACAAATGTCGCCGTCGTCTGCGCGGGAGCGAAGTCGATCCTCGACATCGGCCTCACACTCGAATACCTCGAAACAAAAGGTGTTCCGGTTGTCGGCTACGGCACGGACGAGCTGCCGGCATTCTTTACGCGCAAGAGCGGCTTCCCGCTCAGCATCAGCACGGACAGCGCAGAAGAAGTGGCGGGAATGCTGAAGGCGAAGTGGGATCTCGGCCTCGAAGGCGGAGCGGTCATCGCGAACCCGATTCCGGAAGAAGACGCACTCGACGATGACTTCATCAACGGCATCATCGAAAATGCCCTCAAGGAAGCGGAAGCGAACGGCATCTCCGGCAAAGAAACGACACCGTTCCTGCTTGGCAAAGTAAAGGAACTCACTGAAGGCAAGAGCCTCGTCGCCAACATCGCGCTCGTCAAACACAACGCAAAAGTCGGCACGGGAATTGCCGTTGCGTATAACGAACTGAACAACTGATTTTGGAAAAGCCGTCCGGATGGGCGGCTTTTGCTTTTGGGTGCGTGCCGGTGAACCCCATATCGGGTGAATCAACGGAGAGATTTTTGAATAATGTGTGTTATGTTTGTACAATGATCTTGAGAGGCGGGGAAGGGCAGAAACATCAGGTGGATATAGGGGGGATATGGTGGCAGGCTTTGAGGTTTTTATTTATATCGCACTGGGAGTGACACTGCTTTTGGTGATCGCGTCCATCATTCTGCAAAAGTCGATGCCGGCAAAGAAAACTCAACTTCTCAAATTTGGGTACTTGGGTCTTCTTGTAATCAGCATCGGAATATTGATTTTCAGCTTCTATATCGGTGCCTGGGAAGGGATCGGATATGGATTTATGGCCGTTTCCATTTTCGTCGGTACTGTATTGGGCGTTCTTATAAACAGCATGGTCAATTCCGTTATTCTCAGCAAAAATAAATAACGGATTGGCTTTTTCTTTCGGGTGAGAATTCCCAAATCGGGATGGGTGTATCTGCAGGCTTCATCGGTCATGCCTCTTGCAATTATGAAGAAGCGGATTATAATAGTGGAATGAACGTTCATTCCGGACCGTCATGCCGGAAGAACAGGAGGGGTCTTATGGCGGAAAACAAGCATGAAAATATACTGAGGGCCGCGCAGAAGCTGTTTGCCGAGCGCGGATATGACGGGACGACGGTGCCGATGATCGCAGAAGAGGCGAAGGTCGGCGCGGGGACGATTTACCGATATTTTGAGAACAAGCAGAAGCTTGTCAACGAGCTGTTCCGCGGCTCCGTGGCGCAGTTTGCGGCAACGCTCCAGGCCGGTTTTCCGGAGCAGAAGGATTTCAGGGAAAAGTTCCGGCACGTCTTTTACCAACTGATCCGCTATTCCCGCGAGCAGCCTGAAGCTTTCAGGTTCATCAACGCGACGGTAAACGCCTATTTCCTCGATGAGCAGAGCAAGTCGGATTTCGAAGGCTTCATGGACTTTATCGAACGCCATCTCGATGAGGGGAAAGAAGCAGGTCTGCTGCGCAATCTGCCGTCACAGGCATTTATCGCCATCGTCTACGGGACGATTTTTCATCTGTCCCGGACGTTCGAAGACGGAATACTGCAGCCGGAGGATGAACTGCTGGCAGGCATTGAGAAAAGTTGTTGGGATGCCATCAGCGCAGACTGATGGCTTTCCCGGATGAAGCGGAATGAATACTCATTCCGGAAAAACCCAAAACGGAATGAACATTCATTCCACTTTGTGCACTATAGACGAAAGGTGATCCAATGATGAAAACAAAGACAGCAAGAATTACGGCACTCGTACTATGGCTGGCGGCCACAGTGCTGGCCGTCGTCACGATGCCGGACATGGAGCAGCTGGTCCGGGAAAAAGGGCAAATCACGATTCCCGATTCATTCCAGAGTGTCGTCGCTGATGAGATGGCGAAAGATTTGAGCGGTGACGGTGACCGCTATGAGCTGATCGCCGTCTTTAACAGCGGCAATGGGGAGGCGCTGACCGAAACCCAGAAAGAAGAGATCCGGTCGGTCATCGAAGGGCTGGAATCGGAAAGGGAAGATCTCGGCATCACCGATCTGCTGACGCCGTTTGACAGCGAGCAGGCGGAGGCACAGCTTGCATCCGAAGACGGAACGACCTACCTGACCCAGATCTCGGTCGACCAGAAGCAGGGCGAGCTCAAGGACGTACGGACAGACATCCGGGAAGCGGTTCAGGCGGACGGCATCGACACGTATCTGACCGGGGCCGGACTGATTTCCGATGACTTCTCGAGCTCGACTCAGGACGGAGTGAAAAAGACCGAACTGATCGCTGTCATCTTTATCGTGCTCATTCTGATCGCAGTGTTCCGCTCGCCGGTCGTGCCGTTTATCTCGCTGCTCGGCGTCGGGGTGTCGTACCTAGTCTCGCTCGGCGTCGTCACACAGATGGTCGATAAGTGGGACTTCCCGTTCTCGAACTTCACGCAAGTGTTCCTTGTGGTCATCCTGTTCGGAATCGGGACCGACTATAACATCTTGCTGTTTACGCGCTTCAAGGAGGAACTGAGCCGCCAGGAAAGCAAGGTCGCCGCCCTTCTTGAAACGTATCGGACCGCAGGGAAGACGGTGCTCTACAGCGGTGTCGCAGTCATGATCGGCGTGGCGGTGCTCGCACTTGCCGAGTTCTCGCTGTATCAGTCGACATCTGCGATCGGCATTGGCGTCGCGGTGCTGCTGCTTGTTCTCATGACGCTGAATCCGTTCTTTATGGCACTGCTCGGCCGGAAGATGTTCTGGCCTTCCAAGAAGTTCGAGGGGCACGGCGACAGCAAGCTCTGGCATTTCCTGTCCAAACAGTCGGTGCTCAGGCCGTTTCTCGCACTGCTGTTCACACTCGCGGTCTGTGTGCCGTTCATCCTCCTGCATGACGGGACGCTGAACTACAATGACCTGTATGAAGTGGATGACAAATATGAGTCCAAGCAGGGTATCAACGTCATTGAAAAGCATTTTGAACCGGGCTTCTCGTCTCCGGCGACCATTATGATCCATACAGATGAACCGATGGATTCGCAGGAAGCGCTGAAGACATTGGATGAACTGGCCGGCAAGATCGGCAAGGTCGATGGTGTCTCCAAAGTGCTGGCACCGACCCGTCCGGCAGGCGAGCGCATCGGAGAGCTGTATATCGATGACCAGTCGAGGACGCTCAACAGCGGACTCGGCGACGCAAAGTCGGGCGTCGAGGAAATTCGCGGGGGCCTGACCGATGCGGAAGGGCAGGTCGGCAGCGGAAGCAGCACCGACCTCTCGAATGTCCAGCGCCTGATCGACGGCACCGGCGAACTCAGAAGGGGTGCCGCGTCGCTCCAGGATGCGCTCGGCCAGGTAACGACAGGGATGCAGAATGGTGCATCCGGTGCCGGCGAGATCCGTCAGGGCCTCTCCTCGGTAAATGAAAATGTGCAGACCCTCCAAAACGGTGTCGCCGAGCTTCACAGCGGTTACACCGCAATCGAATCGGGCCTCGGTTCGTTCACGGAGTACTTTAATGGCATCCGTGAGGCGGTGGCCGGTGCCCAGGGCGCGTTCGGCCAGATCGAGGCTTCACTGAACGCCTTGATCGAGAGCAATCCGGACATGGCGCAGGATCCGAATGTCCAGCAGGCACTCGGAACGGCCAAAGTGGCTCAGGAACAGCTGGGCGGCCTGACCGCGCAATTGGACGAGATGACACCACAGTATGAGGGCGCGCTTGCCCGCTTCCGTGAAGCGAACGCGTCGCTCCAGTCCGTGGAAGACGGCCTTGCTGCCCTGCAGACAGGGGTAGGCCAGCTGCAGTCGGGTGCATCTGAACTGGAATCTGGCTTGAATGACGGGGCAGCCGGTGCCGGGCGCATCCAGCAGGAATCCGGCGGACTCGCAACCGGTCTGGATACAGTCAATAACGGTCAGCAGCAGCTGATGGCCGGACTTTCCGACCTTCAGGAAAAGATGGGCCAGCTCCAGTCGGGGCTTGCCGCAAGCACGGAAGGCCTCGGGCAGGTCAGCGAAGGGTTGGAAGAAGCACAGAGCTACCTCGGCGGCCTGAGCGACTCGGAAGCGTCCGGAACATTCTTCGTTCCGGAAGACATTCTGGAAGGCGGGGACTTCCAGGAGGCGCTCGACATGTACATGTCGCCTGACCGGAAGACCGCCCGGATGACGGTCATCCTCGACGTCAACCCGTTCTCCGCAGAAGCGATGGATGTCGTCCAGGTGGTCCGTGATCAGGCACAATCGGCGATAAAAGGCACCGAACTGGCGGATGCGGACATGGCCGTCGGCGGCAAGTCTTCGCAGAATGCTGACCTTCAGGAAATGTCGGCGGGAGACTTTAGCCGGACCGCGGCAATCATGCTGATCGGCATTGCGATTGTGCTGATCTTCATCACACGCTCCGTTCTCCAGCCGATTTTCATCATCGTCTCGCTGATCTTGGCTTACTTCCCGGCACTCGGCGCGACGGAGATGCTGAGCAGCTGGTTCCTCGGAATGGGCGAACTTGGCTGGAACGTTCCGTTCTTCAGCTTTATCATGATCGTCGCACTGGGCGTCGACTACAGCATCTTCCTCATGATGCGCTATAAGGAAACCGACGGCGATCCGAAGCGCGCGATCGTCGACGCGTCCCGCCACATGGGCAGCGTCGTCATCTCGGCCGCAATCATCCTCGGGGGCACCTTCGCCGCACTGATCCCGTCGGGTATCCTGACGCTCATTCAGGTAGCGATTGTTGTCATCGTAGGACTCGTGCTCCTGGCCTTTGTCATGATGCCGATCTTGCTTCCGGCACTGATTGCGCTGTCGAACAGGACGAAAGAAGAGAATTAAGTGAGAAAGCCTCCGAACCGTTAGTGGTTTGGAGGCTTTTGCTGTCAGAAGGAGAACTGGAAAGGGAAAGAGAATGTTACTGAACAAGGTTTCAGGGGGGATGCAAGTGAGCGGACAATTGTTGAGAGTGGGGACCATCTACATTCCGGTGATGGATGTGGACCGTTCGTCAAGATGGTACGAGGATCACCTGGATGCGGAAATCAGTTACCGGGATGAGGACAAAGCGATCATCAACCTTGCGGGACAAAGCTTCTTTCTTGTGAAAGCGGCGGAAGGTGAGCGGGCGAACTTCACCGATATCCACGGTGAGGAGCGGTTTTCGCTGACCTTTGAAGTGGACGGCCTGGAGGCTCTCGAGTCGATTCACCAGGAATTCACGGATAAAGGAATCCGCGTTGGTGACATCGAGGACCGGGGCCATGCCGGGCGAAACTTCGTGTTTGCCGATCCGGACGGCAACCGGTTCGACGTATGGAGTGAACTGAGCCCGGTCTATAAAGAACTCATTCAGCAGAGTTTCAGATCCAACGCCTGATCAGTGCGCCGACGACCCATCCGAACACGGCGTGGGCGAGCGTCCACCAGATCCACGCCTCGCCGTCCGAGAAATCGGGCGGCTGCCCGGAAAGTGCGGTGAGTGAAAACAGCAGTCCGCCGCCGATGGAATAGACCGCGACATACGGCAGGATCTGCTTTTCCATCCCGAACGGCCGGAGCAGGAAATACAGCACGACCGCGCTTACGATGCAGGTGATGTTGTGGAACATGAACCCGACCAGCCAGACCGGTTCCCATGTGTTCACGACAGGTATGTAGTCAAAGTTGAACAGAAGCACGTACGCCGGGCTCCCGGTTACCCATTGGATCACCTTCATGACCGCGATCAGTACCAAACCCGCGATGAATCCGATGAGTGCCAGCTTTCCGATCGTTTTTATCATTTGGCCACCCCGCACTTAATAGAATAGTTTTCTATTCCCCGGAGAGGGCCGGGAAAACGCTTGTTGTGACGAAGAAATGCACAGATGAGTTTAGTGGAAGTCAATCATGAAGGGAGTTGGGGAGGATGGATCATCAGACGGAATGGAGACTGGACGCAGCCAGAAACCTCGCGGAGAAGCTAAAAGGGAAAGCCGGCATCCGGGCGATACTGGTCGGCGGCTCCGCAGCGCGGGGCTATTCTGACGTGTACTCGGACCTGGAACTGATCGCTTATTGGGACCGGCAGCCCAACAAAGAAGAAAAGCGTGCCATCGCCGGGGAACTGGGTGCAGTCCACCGGTATCCGAAAATCGACCACGGCCATGAGAGCGCCCTTGAGATCGAAGGCTTTCCTGTGGACCTCTGGCATAAATCTGTGTCGGAGGAAGAGGGGATCCTGGACCGGGTTCTCGTTGAGTCCAGCACAGACCTTGGAGCAAATAATATCATCGACACAGTACGCACAGGCCTCCCCCTGTATGGGGAAGAGCTGGTCCGGAAGTGGCAAGAAAGGACAGACCAGTACCCGGACGAACTGGCCCGCCGCTTCCTGGACGAATACCTGCCTCACTTCCATCTGCGCCAGCTCCACTTCGCTGCCCGCCGCAATAATCCCGCGGCCTTCTACAACATCATGAGCAACATCCAATCCAGTCTCTTCATCGTTCTGCTCGCGCTGAACGGCTCTTACTTCCCGACCTACAAATGGATGTTCAAGCGGCTTCACGAACTTCCGGTCAAGCCGGAAAACCTGGAGTGGCGGCTGAGGGAGATGTACAGGGAGTCCCCGACTGAGGCTGCTGCAAGAATGCAGGAAGTGCTTGAAGAAACGTTGCAGCTTGTGGAAGCGCAGTATCCGGATCTTGATACCGAATTTGCCAGGTACGGCGTGGACCAGCCCGTGCCGGAGCGGTTTTCCGACAGTCCGCTTGGGCGAAATCAAAAAAGATAAGGAGAGGATCCGCATCTACAAAACCATTATCTTTGATGTCGACGGAACACTGATTGATACGGAAAAAGCCGTCTTGGGTTCGCTTCAAAAAATGCTGAAAGAAGACTACGGCAAACAGATGCAGCTGGAAGAGTTGGCGTTTGTTCTTGGAATTCCGGGGTCCAGGTCACTGCCCAAGCTGGATATCATGGATATCGAGCAGGCGAACAAGCGCTGGAATCGTTTCATGAAAGAGTTCTATCATGAAATCGAGGTGTTCGATGGGATTAAGGAAGTACTGGGGACCTTGGAGGACCGGGACCTGGTACTCGGCATCGTGACTTCAAAAACGAATCAGGAAATCATAGACGACTTCGAGCCGTTCGGGCTTTCGGGTTATATGACGCACACAGTCTCCGCCGATGACACCGTAAAACACAAACCCAACCCGGATCCACTATTGAAGTTTCTTGAGATTTCAAGCGCCGATCCTAAGACGGCGATCTACATAGGGGACACGGTTTACGACTATGAATGTGCACGGGATGCCGGCATCGACTTCGGTCTGGCCTTGTGGGGCTGCAAACATCCGGAGAAGATTTCCGCGACGTACAACTTTGAGAAACCCCAGGATATCATGCGCATACTGGAGTAAGAGGACTCTTCAAGGGGAGAGTTGAATGGATGACCAAAATGGCAAAACGATTCGGGTTCACCTATATTGCAACGATTTGGAGAGGATGAAGTGGTTTTATACTGAAATCCTTCATTTAAATCTTATCTGGGAAAGTGAAAACTCGATTGCCTTTAAGATAGGTGAGCATCAATTAAGTATTGGTTTCCATAAGGATTTCGAGCCATTAACTCCTTCATTTTCAATTCAACCAGGATGGGAGGGAGGTACAGTACCAAGGACAGGCTGGTCGATAGAGTGTGAACAAGAGGATTTTAATGAAATTGTGCGCTCGGTGATTAATCATGGTGTAACAAGCTATTTTAATAAACCCGAATGGAAAGGCTATTGGAGCTTTCCCATATTAGACCCTATGAATCATACAATCGAAATTACTTGTACAGAAAATGTTTAAGGTTTGATGGGAACGCATTAATCTTTTTCCCGGAATAGCCATCCCAGCACCGCACCGTAAAGCGCATGTCCCGCGAGCCACCAGGCGAGAGACACCCAGTCGGCAGGTGACGGAGTGCGGCCGGAAAAGGAAGTGACCGGCCAGATCAAGGCGCCGATCAGCGTATTCACAGTGACGAGCCAGACGATGATGCGGTTGCCGAGCATCCGCATCCGCCGGATGAGCCATAAGAGAATTGTCGCGAGGATGACCGAGACGATCAGATGGAAGAGGAATTCTACAGATGCCGGATAGGTGAAGGCGTTCACGCCCGGTATATAGTCGACATTCATGAGGAGCGTATACACACGCCGGCCGCTCTGTTCCTCAACCGCCCACAAAAAAGCCCCGAGCAGGATACCGCTGATAATGCCGGCTCCGATGCCATGCCAAATCCACATCCGACTCATTCCGGTCACCTCCCATCTTTCTCCAATTGTACAGGAATGGGAGATGATTGGGAACTGGGGCAGCGGGAGGAGGTCCGCCGGCGATTTCGTCATTCAGACCTTAGGTTTCCGCATTCGGATGCTTAATCTTGTCATTCACAGTTGGCTTCAAAGTGAATGACGAAACTGGAGAGCGGAATGACGAGATTACCGGCACGAATGACGAGACTACCGGCACGAATGACGAAATTGCCAATCCGAATGACGAAATTGGAGAGACAATCAACTGGTTTGAAAGGGGAATAGCTATGCCGACCTGTATTTTTTGCGACATCATCAATAGGCAAGCCGAGGGGCATATCATCTATGAGGACGACCTCGTCTGCTGTTTCCTTGATAAGTACCCGATCAACCCGGGGCACATCCTCATCGTGCCAAAGCGGCATGCGGTAGAGTTCACTGATGTGGATCCGGACAGCCTGCATGCGGTGATCCTTGCCGCGCAAAAGGCTGCGAAGGCAATCGAATCATCCTTTGGGACGGACGGCATCACCGTCATGCAGAACAACGGGATATTCAAAGATGTGGAGCATTATCATATGCACATCGTTCCGCGGTACAAAGGGGACGGATTCGGCTGGGTTGAGCCTGATATTGATGTGTCTTCAATCGATTTTGACTCCCTTGAAAAGAAGATCAGAGGAGCTATGGCAGAATGAGGCTGGAGACTGCCCGATGTGTATTGGAGCCGCCGGAGGCTGGTGATCTGGAGGCGGTCAAATCACTTTATGGAAGTGAGCAGGTGCGTGCATATCTGGGCGGAATAAGAACTGGCGCTGAAGTGGAGCGGGCCTTCGCTGACATACTGGAGAATCCCGATAGTTACTGGTTGGTTCGCCATAAGGATGACGGGGTATTCATGGGCACCGTCTCACTGGACCTTCACCATGACGGGGAGGCCCAGGAGGTCTCTTATCAGCTTCTGCCGAAGTTTTGGGGCAGGGGCCTCGGGAGTGAAGTAGCAGGCGAAGTCATCCGCCATGCCTTCTGCAACCTTGGGCAGAATCGGTTGCTTGCAGAAACTCAAACTGCCAACACTGTCTCCCGCCGGTTGCTGGAGCGGCTTGGGATGAAAGAGGAGAGACGAGTGGAACGATTCGGGGAACAGCAGGTGATCTATTCGCTGAGTCGGGAAAGTTTCAGGAAGGATGATCCGCAGCCGATTTCGTCATTCGAGCTCTAGGTTTCATCATTCATCGGCTCAATCTCGTCATTCCCTCGGTTGATTTCGTCATTCGTGGCTATATTTGTGGTGAATGACGAAACTGGAGGACGGAATGACGAGATTACCGGCACGAATGACGAAATTGCCAATCTGAATGACGAAATCGGTAACCATAAAAAAGCCGTCCGGCGCCTGCCGGACGGCTTCATCTGTCTACATTAAATCCAATCATTCACATAGGCCATCAGCCCGAGCACCGCTCCGACTGCACCACCAAAGAAGATGAAATAACGGGTGCGGATGTCAGCGAGGCTGAACGATTTATTCTCATTCTCCATAATTGGATGCCTCCACTTAGTCAAAGATATACTTGAGCGCTTTGATCGCCTGGTCGCAGTTTTCCACGGTGGCGCTTGCCTTGCGGGAAAGTTCCTTTAGCGCGTGGATGTGCTGCTCCGGACGGATAAGGATGAGCGGCTTGCCGAGCGCGACCGCAGCGCTTGCGTCCATTGCGGTGTTCCATTGCTTGTATTTCTCACCGAACAGCGCGATGACGAGATCTGACTTCTGCATGAGCACCTCGGTGCGCAGGTTGTTGAAGCTCGATGCCGCCCAGTCTTTGTAGAACGGTCCCGGCTGCTCGCCGATGATCTCTTCGCCGATGTTGTCGGAGCGGTCATGGTTCTCCTGAGGCCCGACAAAGTCGATCGGCAGATTCAGGGCAGCTACTTTCTGTTTGATTTCATCCCGCCAGGACGAGTGGATCTCTCCGGCCAAATACACAGTCAAACGCATATGTATCCCCTCCACAGAAAATTCAGTCTGATTCATTGTATCATGAATGGCTGAGCGATGGCGAAATTAGAACCACACAGCAGACTGCATGAGTGGCTTTCCTGCTTCACTCAGATGGAGATAGCAACGATATAAATGTACCCGGCCACCATAAGGAGGATCAACGCGATTCCTGTCCACGCAATGTGCAGAATGCCATACGAATGAAGGACGAGAAGGATATAGAATGTGATGGCGAGCCCGATTACGGCCACATCGTAGAAACGAAAATCGAGGAAAAGCAGAATCACCCTGATGAGAAGGAGAGTTGCGAGCGCTCCTGATACCGTTCCGATGAATCTGGGTACCCGCAGGCTGTGGAATAGCCAATCAATCAAGAAACCGCCGACCGAACTGATCAGTGCCGAAAAGACCAACAGAATAATCAGGTTTAGGTAGATGAACACTTCACACTTGCCTCCTTACCTTCACCAGGGTCATTCATGACTGTATGTACAGGACGATCCATCAAGGACAGGGTTACAGAAACACCCAATTTAAAAAGCACCCAAAGCGGGTGCTCGTAATCGTTATTTCGATAACTTCACTCTCTGCAGCCGAAGCGCGTTCAGGACGACTGACACGGAGCTGAATGCCATCGCGGCGCCCGCGACCCAAGGGGCGAGGAGGCCTGCTGCGGCAATCGGGATGCCGGCGCTGTTGTAGGCAAATGCCCAGAACAGGTTCTGTTTGATGTTGCGCATCGTTTTGCGGCTCATCAGGATGGCGTCTGCGATGCTGTTCAGGTCGCCGCGGATCAGTGTGATGTCGGCGGCTTCCATCGCGACGTCCGTGCCTGTGCCGATTGCCATGCCGACATCTGCGGTGGCAAGGGCGGGGGCGTCGTTGATGCCGTCGCCGACCATGGCGACTTTCTTGCCTTGTTGCTGGAGCTTCTCGACTTCCTTCGCTTTGCCTTCCGGAAGCACTTCGGCGATGACCGCATCGACGCCGACCTGTTTTCCGATCGTCTGAGCCGTGCGTTCGTTGTCGCCGGTCATCATGATGACCTGAATGCCCATGTCCTTCAGGCGTTTGATGGCTTCGACGGACGTTTCCTTGACGGTGTCGGCGACGGCGACCATCCCGGCGTACTGGCCGTTGATGGCAGCGGTCATGGCCGTCTTGCCTTCGCGCTCCAATTCTTCCATGACAGGGAGGACTGACTGCACATCGATGCCGTATTCCTGCATCAGTTTGCGTGTGCCGATGATAACTCCTTGTCCGTCGACGGTCGCGATGACGCCATGGCCAGGAACCGCTTCGAAGAATTGCACAGCGCCGAGCGTGACTCCTCTATCCGTGACGCCCTGTACAATAGCTTCAGCCAGCGGGTGTTCGGACTGCTTCTCGGCCGCGCCGATCAGCGAGAGGAAGGCCGCTTCATCTTGGCCGTCCGCCACACGGACATCGGTCAGCACGGGCTTGCCGTGAGTGACCGTACCGGTCTTGTCGACGACGACCGTATCGATGCCTTGTGTTTGCTCAAGGTGTTCGCCTCCCTTGAACAGGATGCCGTATTCGGCTGCCCGACCGGAGCCCGCCATGATGGAGGTCGGGGTCGCAAGTCCGAGGGCACATGGGCAGGCGATGACCAGGATGGCGATCAGCACTTCAAGGGCCGGCGTGAATTCGCCCGGCTGGACGAAGAAAAACCAGGCGAGAAATGCCAGGACGGCGATGCCGACGACGATCGGGACAAAGATTCCTGAAATCTTATCCGCCATGCGTTGAATCGGCGCCTTGGAGCCTTGTGCATCTTCGACGACTTTGATGATCTGGGCGAGCGCGGTGTCGCGCCCGACCTTGGTCGCGGTCATCTTAATGAACCCGTTTTTGTTGATGGTGGATCCGAAAAGCGCGTCTCCGGCCTGCTTGTCGACCGGAAGGCTCTCGCCGGACAGCATCGATTCATCCACAGCCGTGCTGCCTTCGAGCATATCACCGTCGACCGGAATCTTTTCGCCAGGCTTCACGAGGATCGTGTCATCGACAATGACTTCATCAAGCGGAATGTCTTTTTCCGTTCCATCTCTCAGGACGGTCGCGGTCTTGGCCTGGAGTCCCATGAGCTTCTTGATTGCCTCGGATGAACGTCCTTTTGCTTTCGCTTCAAACAGTTTCCCGAGGACGATCAGCGTGATAAGCACGGCACTTGTCTCAAAGTATAAGTGCGGCGCATGACCGGTTCCCGCAGTCGCGATCGCCTGATAGACACTGTAGAAGTAAGCGGCGGAGGTGCCCATCGCGACGAGAACGTCCATGTTCGCGCTGCCGTTGCGGAGTGCCTTATAGGCGCCCACATAGAACTGCTTGCCGATGATGAACTGGACCGGAGTGGCAAGCGCCATCTGCACCCACGGATTCATCAGGATCTCCGGCACGTACATGAACGACGTGAAGGAGAAGTGTGCAAACATCGTCCAGAGCAGCGGCAGGGAAAGGATCAGGGAAGCGATGAATTTGTGCTGCTGATCTTTGATGTGCTGTTCCCGGTAATCAACCGGCTCCTCGCCGTCCTGCTTCTGATGCGCCCCGTAACCGAGCTTTTCCACTTTCTCAATGATATCCCGGATGGATACTTCAGAAGGGTTGTATTCAATGGTTGCCCGTTCAAGGGCCAGGTTGACGTTTGCCGACGCCACGCCGTCCATCCTGTTCAGCCCTTTTTCGACGCGTGTCGAGCACGCGGCGCACGTCATTCCGGTAATCTCGAATTCTGCTTTCTGTTTGACGACCCCGTAGCCGAGGGCTTCGATTTTCTTCTCGAAATCTGCTTCGCTCAGTTTGGCCGGATCATATGTGATCGAGGAGCTCTCGAGGGCCAGGTTGACGGACGCCTGCTCGACGCCTTCCATCCTGTTCAGCCCTTTTTCGATGCGGGTTGCACAAGCCGCGCACGTCATCCCGGTGATCTGGATGTTGGCTTCTTTCGCTGAAACAGTCATCTTCGTTCCACCTTTCTCTCATACCACTAAGGGGTATGTTTTTGATAAAAGAAATCAGGCTACGTCGTAACCCTGCTCAATGGTCTCTTTGATCGCTGTTGGGGAACTCGTCGCTTCGTCGTAGGAGACGGACACTTGTGCGTTCTGCAGATCCACCTTCACCTGCCGGACACCCGGGAGTTCCCCGACGCTTCCTTCAATAGCATTTACACAATGGCCGCACGACATGCCGCGGACCCCAAGAGTCGTTTCTTTCATTATAAATCCTCCTTGATTGTTTACAAACTTGTCAGCTTCTGAGCCGTTGTTTGCGTTTGTAAACGTGAATTTTCAAGTGTATTTCATACATACGAGTAGGGGGTATACAAATGGCAGAAAAGAGGTCCTATTACACAACACGTAATAAGACAGTTGAAATTCAATGATGGTGGACATTGCAATGGCACTGCCCGGGAACGCAATTGCACGGAACCTCTTCCACGGCGTGTGCCTTCTTCGCCTCGAGAACTTCCTGGAGAAGGGCGATGTCCCGATGGCTTAGCGTAGCCTCTGACAGAACACCCGCTATCGTCTTTCCGACTTCTTTATTGCACACATGGCTGAAAAACTCACCCAGCGAATGGCGGACAAATTCGTTCTCGCCGACTTTCGCGGAATACAGGTACCGCCGTCCTTCCGTTTCGGTGTTCAGCATCCCTTTATTGACGAGCCGCCCGATGAAGGTTTTGGTCGTTCCCGGCTTCCAGCCCATCTTCTTCACCAAAATCTCGATGATCTCTTTGCTGGATACCTTGCCATGTGCCCAGATGACCCGCATGACTTCCCATTCGGAATCGGTCACTTTGAAATCTGTTTCCGTGCTCATCGGCAACGCTCCCTTCAAGAACATGTAGCTTTGATTCAAGTTTACGTTTGTAAACGAAGGAAGTCAAGGACAAATGCCCGGCTGATTTTAAAGGAGGAGAAATTGCCATCCCCCGGTAAAATCATGATGAAGGGGTAAAGATATTCAAGAGACGCAGGACCGGATGGGAGGACGGCAGCATGAAAGTGGGCTATGCCTGCATCAATACAACTTTAAAAGGCGGCTTCCGCACGTGCCGCGTGGCGACAGTGGAGAAGGAGGGCGAGCGAATTCTTAAAGAGTTGACGCTCGCCAATCTGCGCCACACAAAGAAAATCATCGGGTGGAACATCGTGCACGGCATCGGATTTTACCGTCTGAGCAGCGACCTGATCGTACTCGCGACGCATCCGGTGAACACGTGGGACTGGGCGAATGACCCCGACGTGCAGGAAGTCTGCGGGGAGATCAAAGCCCTTCGGGACAAATTCAATCTGCGGATTTCCATGCATCCAGGCCAGTACTCGGTGCTGAACTCACCCAACCCTGAAGTCGTCAGGAAAACGCATGAGGACCTCGAGCACCATGCGACGCTCATGGAACTGACCGGGGCGGAGGACATGATCCTCCATCTCGGCGGGAAATACGGCGATCCGGAAGCTGCGCTTGGGCGGTTGATTGACGAGACGGAGCGGCTCCCGGATTGGATCCGCACTAAGTTGCGCTATGAGAACGACGACCGGACGTATAACCTGTCCGATGTTTTGTATGTCTGCGAAGCGGCCGGCATCCCAGCCTGCTTCGACATCCACCACCACCGCTGCCATCCGGCGGACGAACCGCTGGACGAGCTGCTGCCTCGCGTCTGGAAAACGTGGGAGCGGGTGGGCATACCGAAGATCCACATCAGTTCCGGACGCGACCGCCCTGACGACCGTCCGCACCATAACTACATCGTGCCCGAAGACCTCGACTGGCTGCTTGAGGAACTGGACGGAAAGGACGTCGACATCATGGTCGAGGCGAAGATGAAGGAACAGGCGGCACTCGGCGTGATCGAAATGCTGAAGGAGCGGGGGATCGAGGTGAATCAGCCGTAAGCGGGGAGAGGCCGCGGCGTTCGGGAGCTTAGTGTACTTTCACGAGCAGGTTGTGTACTTTCGGGACCGCTTTGTGTACTTTCGCGGGTCGATGGTGTACTTTTGAGGACCGTTAGTGTACTTTCAGCAAAATCGTCGATCAGAAAAGGACCATCAATGGCGATGGTCCTTTTTGCATGGCCTTTCATAAAGTGGTGCAGGGATCTTAGGAATCGTAAGATAGACGTAAACCATATGCGAAGGGGGAATCCATATGAGTCATGAGGAGCGTTTTTACGACAAAGTCGGAAAGATAAATGGATGGGATTTTGGTGATTTAAAAGTATTCTCCGAAGGGGTGGAATGGGACTTTGTTCAAGAGGTGAAGAGCAGGTGCAACCAGACTGATATGCTGTTGGATATCGGCACGGGCGGCGGAGAATATCTGTTGAAGCTTTCCCCTTCACTGCTTTTGGCAATCGGAATTGACTTATCCAACGAAATGATCAAAACAGCCAAAACGAACCTTCGGAATTCAACTGTTTCCAACGTCAGGTTCTTTCAAATGCCAGCTGAGGCGCTGCAATTTCCGGATGAATTGTTTGATATGGTTACGAGCCGCCACGCTCCTTTTTCTTCGAATGAAGTCTATCGTGTGTTAAAGGCCGGCGGACTTTTTATGACACAGCAGGTAAGTGAATCCGATAAATCGAATATCAAAAAGGCATTTGGCCGTGGCCAGTCCCTGGATGAAAAAGATAGAACACTACAAGAACGGTACATACAAGAGTTGCAGGTGGCCGGGTTTTCCCATGTCCAGGCATTTGAATATGATGCGACGGAATACTATGAGCGGCCTGAAGATCTGCTTTTCTTATTGAAGCATACCCCCATCGTTCCGGACTTCGGCCGGGATCAGAATGACTTCAAGGTCCTGAATGAGTTTATTGAAACAAACACAACTGAAAAGGGAATCCGGACAAATTCCAAAAGGTTTTTGATTATCGCGAAGAAATAAAGGAGGGGGATAGATGGGTGCCAAGAAAATAGGCGGAGTGCTCCTGATTATTCTGATCATCGGATACTTCATCTATGATATTTCCAAGAACACAACCTATGAAGAACTGGTCACTGAGCTGATTGATGAGAACGAAACGGTCGAACAGATCTCGTTTTATAGCGATGTTCCCTATATGACGAGCACGGTACATACGGCAATCCATGATCAGGACCTGATCAGCGAGATCATGACAACCGATATGAAGATGAAAAGAATCTCACCCTATGAACTCCCGGCAATCACCAGTACGATGGTGATCCAAACCGATCGGCAAGATTACAAGGTCGGCTTTGATGCAAACAGCATCATGATCGGTTCGATCGCTACATGGTGACGGACGACTATTTGAATGCCATTGAAAGAGTTTTAATAAGAGAAGATCTGGATTGGGAAATCATCGAATACACACCGTTCATCTGGTAAAAGGGGCTGTCCGAAAAGTATATTTCCAACATAAAAAGCAAACAGCAGTGGCTCTGGTCGCTTTCCGGGGGCGTTGCCTCAGCCGGCGCCAGTACGCAGACTGGCGTCTGTGCGCATCGCAAAGCGTTGCGCAACATCCGGAGTCTTCGGCTAACGCTATTCCCGCAGGACAGGGAAGCTTCCTCGAACAAGCCTCGCACGAAGGAAATGCGAAGCATTTTCGAGGAGTCTCCCGACGCCACTGCTGCTTGCCATAGATACAAGTATTTAATTACTTATTGGACAGCCCCTTGTTGATGATGTTCATTTGTGTCGAGACTCAGCAATTAAACCTCTTTGTTCTTGTGTGGACTGTCCCACAGCCAGGTTGCCACCCGGACAAACGCCAAGATGAATACGGACTTCATCAGATTAGAGATCCAGTTTACTGAACCAAACTGAACCCAGTCATAGACAACAAAAAACAGAAACAACAGTATGGAAAATATGATGAAAATGCGGGCTTTGCGTTTCATAAAAATCCTCCAAAGAGCTGCGATATAAAACGATGTACGGCGATAATAACTAGAGCAAGATAAATAAACTTGTTCTTTATTAGCAGTGAAATTCCCTCCGGCTTTAAAATTCAGCAGGTTGCAACCTTTGATAATATGAATGCACCGAGTATTTAAAACGTCTCCCTGCTGGCCGAATCGTCCCGTTTAAATAAACGATATAGAAAAGTTAATAGAGCGAGGAGTGCGGTGACTCCGGTCGAAATAAGAATGCCGATATCCCGGTAGCTCCAGTACCCCGACCAATAGGGCACCCATCAGGATAGTGTCCAGAAATTTGAAGCCTTTATGGTCAAAGACGGTATCCAGGTCTTTTGCAATCGTCTTGTTTAAGATCTCCCGGACAAGGCCAAGGGCGAGCAACACAAGAATCGCTTCCAACTCTGAAGTGCGTTGGAACACCATGACGATTGCGGAGACCGCTGACAGGTAAAACAAAAGCTCTAAGGTGATTTTCCATTGGTTGGCGGTGATGATCATGATTCATCTCTCCGGCAAACACACACCATCTGGCCGCTTTCCGCTTGCAAGGGGCGCCCACTCCAGTCCCCGTACATGTTCTCCAGCCGGAAGCCGTGCTGCCGGAGGAGCCGTTCCAGTTCGAGCGGATAGGTGTAGCGGAGTGAGATGGCATCCTGGCCGAGTGGTGCGCCGTCTTCGGTGAACTTCTCCGTCGTGCAATGAAGGATCTGTGTGACGGGGTCATAGGTCTCGGTGTGAACCTCTCGTATCCGGCAACCGCCGGTTTCCGCATCCTCTTCATAACGGTCCGGTACGGCGAGTTCCGATGGCACGGGATTCCGCGTGTCGAAGATGAACCGGCCGCCTGGCTCGAGATGGCGCCGGACGCTTTCCATCATCCGGTCCTGATCCTCATTCGTAAGAAAGTGCTGGAACGAGTTGCCCGCCATGACGATGAGGAGTGCGGAAACAGAAAGGTCGAGTGATCGGCAGTCCTGCTGGAGGAAGCGGACGGGCAGTCCTTGTTCCGCCGCTTTCTCCCGGGCACGCTCGAGCATCCCCTCATGCAGGTCGACGCCGGTCACTTCATAACCGGCTTCTGCGACCGGGAGCGAAATCCTGCCTGTGCCGCATGCTAGGTCGATGACCACTGAACCGGGTGCGGGCAAGTGCCCAAGAATGAACCGGGTATCTGCGTCGTAACCGCCGTACTGCCTGTCATACTGAAGCGGATCATTATAGATTTCCAGGTTATCCGTTGTCTTCATGGAATCCCTTCCCCTCAATGCAAGTTTCATAGTTTCTCTTCACCAAAAAGCTTCCACAAGCCTTCCCGGTGTCATGATAGAGTTCCTTATCGACCTCAAGTTCAGTGCTGCGGTTGGATTCAGGATAGCCCGGCTCTTCATTCGTGACGGATAGGAGGCCTTCATCCGCCCATTGGACATCAAAGCGGCTGTTGGCTTCCGCGTAGTAGACGGTTTTTGGCTTGCCGCCTTCCGCCGTAACATCCACCCAGACCGTAACGCCGCCGGCCGCTCCGCCATACGGACGATAAAAGGCGCTTGCGGTGTATCGGCCGGAAGGGGAATCAAGCGGCTCCATGTAGGATTCTCCTCCGCTGCGGTCGAACGGCTGGAATTGCGTTTCATAAATCAAAAGACCGGTGGCGACTGCCGCGAGTCCCAGAAATGCGGAGAGCATCCCTTTTGTAACCTTCTTCCGCGCAAGCAGCCGGACCAGCAGCAAGATGCCGGCCAGAGCGGCACAAAGTACAAATAGTGAGATCAGCAGAAAGCTTCCCATCTTTATCCCCCAAATCCCCCTGTTATTTCCACTATACTGTAATATCAGAGTTCAATGTAGAGGAAATTGGAATCATTCCGACAAAAAGCCCCCGCCGGATCACTTTAATATGATCGGTGGGGGCTTCATTGTTTTTTGGTACTCATGCACTTTCCGCTTCAAAGTACCCGGCCTTCTTGCGGTCAAATACCGATACGGAAAGGGCAATGGCAAGCACAATTGCAATTAGCGCAAAGACGATTGCGGCCCCTTGCACGCTAAACCATTCCGCGAAAAGGCCAAGCAGGAGGGTGAAGGCAATCTGCAGGACGTTCTGGAAGATCATAGCCAGGCTGCCGACTCTTCCCATGAGCGCGGTCGGCACGTTGCGCTGGTAGAACGTGTCGTAGCCGGCGTTGCTGAAGGCCATGAAGATGCCGAGCAGGATGAAGGAGATCATCGCCGGATAAAAGCCGGCTGAGCTATAGAATGCCGCATACGCCGCCATCGTCAGTACAGTTCCGAATCCGAGATAGGCCTGCAGGGACAGCTTCTTCGCGAATGCGGCGGAAAGTGATGCCCCGATGAGGGACCCGGCTCCCGCAATGCTTACGAGCAGCCCGTACTTCTGGTCACCGAGTGCCAGGTCCTGTTTGATGAACGTCACTTCCTGGGAGTCGAGTGCGAATGCCAGCATGAGCGCGATTTGGAATATCAGATAGATGCGGAAGAAAAAAGGCTCCGATCGGATAAAACGGGTGACTTCACCGAAGTCATCTCGCACCATCCGCCATCCAAACCGTCCGGAGGGGGCACCCGTTTCTTTTGGTACCGGCAGAAGCGCAATGGCTGCGGCACAAAGAAAGAATGTTGCGCTGTTCAGGAAAACCGTCCATGTCGTCCCGACAGTCAAGATCAGAACACCGGCAAGTGCCGGGCCGATCAGGAACGCACCGGAATTCATCATCCCCATGAACGAATTGAATCGCTTGCGATCACCTTCCGGGACAAGCTTCGTGATGACGAATGTCGAACTTGGCCCGAAAAACGTCCCTGTCGCGTTGGTCAGGAAGACAAGCAGGTAGACAATCCAGATCGATCCGGCGAACGGCATCATGAAGACAAGCAGTCCCCGGATGAGGTCGGAGGCGATCATGAGCCGCTTCTTGTCGGAGCGGTCAATCACCGATCCGGCGAACAGGCTCATCAGAACTCGCGCCGACGGTCCAACGACATAGAGAAGGGCGACTGCCGCTGCCGAACCGGTCATGTCGAGCACAAGCAGATTCAGCGCGATCAGATAAATCCAGTTGCCGAACTGAGACACCCCGATGCCTCCGATCAACAACCCGTATAACGTACTCCGCCTCATCCCCATCCCCCCGGAAAAACGTGTTAACCCAACTATACTGCAAGGACAGAAGGATAAGGAGATAGGATTATTGCAATTTTAATACATCGGATAGCTTCCGAACGTGCAATCTGGGCGGTCGAATATGCAAACTCGCAGCTCCAACGTGCAGACTCGCGGCCCCAACGTGCAATCTTAAGCACCGAACGTGCAAACTCACCCGTCGGCCCTTCAACGTGCTGCTGCCCGACGAGGGTGCAGCATGTTTGTGGTGTTGGGGAAAAGTTTTTTCGTTTTCCAATCATTATTTATTGATATTCGATATACATTTATCTATAATCGAGAAGAATCAATGGGAAGAGGTGTGCTTGATGAAGAGGGGATCGACGTTATTCCTGAAGCTCACTTTGGTGGTGATGGGCCTGCCGGTGCTTGCGGTCGCCCTTCAACTTAGCATCGAAGTATCGCTTGACCTGATCCGCGGAGAAGCACTGCCATTTGCGGATTGGGGACTGTTTGCCGTATTGGCCGGATCGGCGGTGCCTTACCTTATGGCGTTGCGCGAGGCGTGGCGGCTGCTGGGGCTGATTGACAACAGGGAGGCGTTCTCGGAGCCTGCCATCCTGGCATTGCGGAAGATCCGTCACTGTGCCGCGATTGTCGCCGTCATGTTTGCACTCGGCTTTCCCGTATTCGTCGAGCTTTCCCGGATTGAAGAAGCCCCCGGCCTGGTCGTCATCGGCATGGGCATCGTCGGGATTTCGGTCGTAATCGCCGTTTTCTCGGCGGTACTCGGGCATCTTCTGAAACAGGCCATCTCCATCCAGGCGGAAAATGAATTGATTGTCTGATCCATCAATAAGAAACGAGGTGCACGATATGAAAAAAGGTTCTACGTTGCTTCTGAGGCTTGCAGTCATCGTAATAGGCATTCCGGTGCTCCTGATTGCGGTCCTGATCCTTCCGAAAATTGTCCTGGAAACAATGGGCTATATCGGCGAAGGGATGCAGCTGCCTTGGATCGTCCTCAGCCTGATGGCGATCATGTACATTTCGGCCATCCCGTTTTACATGGCCCTTTACCAGGCATTGAAGCTCCTGGGCTACATCGACCGAAACGAAGCGTTCTCGGAGCTGTCGGTCGAGTCGCTCAAGAAAATCCGCAACTATGCCTTCACGATTAGCGCCCTGTATGCGGCGGGACTGCCGTTCATCTTCATGATCGCGGAATGGGATGACGCCCCCGGCCTTGCCCTGCTTGGGTTGGTCATCGTCGGCGCGTCGCTCGTGATCGCCGTCTTCGCCGCGGTGCTCCAGAGGCTGCTGAAACAGGCGATCGACATCAAACACGAAAACGATCTGACGGTCTGAGGAGGGAGCCAAATGCCAATTATTATTAATCTCGACGTCATGCTCGCCAAGCGCAAGATGAGCGTCACCGAACTCTCCGGAAAAGTCGGCGTCACGATGGCCAACCTGTCCATCCTGAAAAACGGCAAGGCCAAGGCCGTCCGCTTCTCGACGCTCGAAGCCATCTGCAAGGCGCTCGACTGCCAGCCAGGGGATATCTTGGAGTACCGGGAAGAGGAATAGGAGCCGGGCGCATGGCATGGTGTACTTTCGGGCACGGATGGTGTACTTTCAAGGACTCTTGGTGTACTTTCGCGAGCCGATCGTGTACGTTCACCACATATAGAGGAATCATGAGGAAAGGGACCATCCGCGACGGATGGTCCCTTTGTGATGGAGTTCATTAAGTGGAGCATGGTCGAATGACGAAATCGGCGACACGAATGACGAAACTGTGGCCACGAATGACGAAATCGGCGACACGAATGACGAAACTGCACGCCTGAATGACGAGATCGCGGCCGCAGACTTAAGACGGCTCTCCCGGCAGCTTATCACGTCCGGACACCCCCGGAAACTCGATCACCTGCGCAGAAGCCGGCCGCTCGTACAAACTCATGAGCTCCACCGGTGTCTTCCTCAAGCGGTAGCTCATCGTCACGCGGTCCCACTCAGCGCCGAACTTGATTTCGTATTCATCCCGGAGCGCGCGCATCATGAATTCCAGGTACGTCATGTCATTCCGATTTTCCCTCGAATACACCTTTTCCGGCGTGATGATCCGGATGCCCCGGGCCATCATCAGGCCCATCATCGTGTCCCAGTCGAACTTGATGCCGAGCCCGAATGAGTGGATGTGCCGCGTGACGATGGCGTCAAACTCGCCCATGTCGGCCCAGCGCAACAGTTCCATCGCGGCTTCATTTCGCTTGTAGCTGCTCGCTTCATAAAACAGGTCATAGTCGCAGCGCCCCTCGACCATGCGCAAGAGGAGCTCTTCGTTGTCATCGGCCGAGGCGTGGAGCGGCGCGCGCCCCCAATAGGTCGAGCGGACATATACGGCGGCTTTCCGGATTGGCGGCAGTTGAATGGTCATAGCTGATCTCCTCCAATAGATTCTGAGATGAACCTAGTGTGGGAGATTCAGCGGGGGATTATACATGACCATGTGACAGACCTCTTTCGTACATATCGTGCGAAAATAATCGGAATCTTCATACAAACAGTGGGTACTCTTGTTTCTTCGGCCTCCCTATACTATGACATAAGCTATTCGGTTGATAGCGCTTACAAATGAGGAGGAGACGTATGAGACAACCTAACGTACTTCAGAAGCCCTTGGAACGTGAAGAGCTATTGCGCAGAGCAAAGGAACTTGGTGAACTGGCGGAACAGCATTCCCTACAGTCGGATAAAGACGGAAAACTGCCGGATGTCGTCATAGAGAAAATGAAAGAAGCGGAATTCCATATGCTGATGCGGCCGAAAACATACGGTGGCCAGGAACTGGACTTCAAGACGTTCGGCGATATTATCCGGACGGTCGCGTACCACAGCGTGCCCGCCGCATGGATCACTTACTTCGCGATCATCCATGAAACATGGCCGGCGTTTCTCCCGAAAGAGGGCCGGGACAAGCTCTTCGGCAGAGGGGAGCTCATGGCGGACGTGTTCGCGCCGGTCGGTCAGGTCGAGGATGCGGACGACGGGGAAGGATACATCGTCAGCGGGACTTGGAACTTCTGCAGTGGCGTTCTTTGGTGTGACTGGATCGCACTCGGTGCCATCCACAAGATGCGGGACGGGGAAAATCCTGAACTGAGCCTGTTCATCGTCCACAAAGACGACACCGAAATCATCGAGAACTGGGACACGCTCGGCCTCCGGGGAACCGGCAGCAATGCGGTCAAGCTGGACAAAGTGTATGTGGCACCGCACATGGTCTTCCCGATCAGCCGGGTTGTCCAGGGCGCAACCGCGCCTGACGGTAACTATGAGCCGGACTACCAGATCTTCAACGTCCCTTATCTCGCCTACTTCCTGTCCGGATTCGCGCAGGTGGCCATCGGCGGCCTGAACCGACTCGTCGACGATTACATCGAGAAGACAAAAGGCCGCGTCCGGATCTACAACAACAAGAAAAACGAGAAAGACGGAAGCAGCGGCCAGCGGAATATCGGCGAGATCAAGATGGAATTCAACGCGCTCAAAAACATCGCGGATGAACTGCTTGAAAAGCTCCAGGGCTACCGGGCAGAGGGCACCCGTGTCCTAGAAGAGGAAGAGCGCGAGCAGCTGTTCGCGATGCGCGGATACGTCGCGAAAAATTCCGCGGAACTGGCCACACGCATCATCATCAACCTCGGGGGCAACGCGCTCTACCGGAATGGCCAGTCCGAACGGTTTGTCCGTGACCTGATCGCGGTCGCCGCGCACCCGACACACCTGTACGAAGATGCCATGGTCGGCTACGGCAAGACGATCCTCGGCTTCGACGGCCACCCGATGTGGTAAGCCGCAACCTTTAATCCTGAATCGAATCCAATCAACCAAAATAGGGGGAGTTCACATGAAGCGAGAAGAACCATTGTTTGATGTCGCGCAACTGGCGCACCTGGAGATCTACAGCCCGAAAATCGAGGAGTCCGTGGCGTTCTTCAGAGAGATTCTCGGGATGAGCGTTGCGGCACGCGAAGGGAAGTCCGTCTACATGCGTGCCTATGAGGATCACTATCACAACACGCTGAAGATCACGGACCACCATGAAGCGGGCCTCGGCCACCTGTCGCTGCGGGCGACTTCGCCGAATGCGCTGGAGCGCCGGGTGAAGGAACTCGAGGAAAAGGGCTACGGCATCGGCTGGATCGACGGGGATATCGGCCATGGGCCGGCCTACCAGTTCAAGTCGCCTGATGGCCACCTCATGGAGATCTTCTATGAAGTGGAATACTTTGAAGCGCCCGAAGAAGAAAAGACGAAGCTCCTGAACCGTCCGCAGCGCCGCCCGAACATCGGCGTGCCGGTCCGCCGGCTGGACCACATCAACCTGCTGTCCAGCAACCCGCGCGAAACCGTCGAATTCCTGGAAGCGCTGCTCGGCTTCAAGGTCAATGAGCGCATCCTGGACGAGGACAACAACGACATCGCGGCTTGGACGAGTGTCACGAACCTCGCGCACGACATTGCGGTCATGGGCGACGCGCTCGGCGAAAAAGGCCGCCTGCACCACATCTGCTACTGGTACGGCTATCCGCAGTCGCTGACGGACGTCGCGGACCTCCTGATCGAACGCGGCTTCGAGATCGAAGCAGGACCGCTCAAGCACGGCGTCTCCCAGGCCTCCTGCCTCTACGTCTGCGAACCGGGCGGCAACCGTGTGGAACTGTTTGGCGACGCGGGCTACCTCATCTTTGACCCGGACTGGAAAACCGTCGAGTGGAAAGGAAAAGACCTTGAGAAAGCCATCATCTGGCAGGGCGCTGCTGAACTGCCTGCTGACTTCTTCCGCTACGGGACACCAGTACGCGAAGAGAAAGTGCCGGCCATCGCCGGACAGACGCCGATCGAGGAAGAGACCGAAGACGTCCGCTCCGTGACGGTAGAAGAGTCGAAAGAACAGGCGAACGTTTAATAAACGCAACAACCAAAGCAGCAAAAGCAGAAGGAGGCTATTCTCTTGGTCGCAACTGAGGAACTGACTGAAAAACGCATGAAGATCAACGGCATCGAGACGAATTATCTCGAAGCGGGCTCCGGCACGGAAACGATGATCCTGATCCACGGCTCCGGCCCGGGGGTCTCCGCCTACGCCAACTGGCGACTGGTCATCCCGCGCCTGAGCGAATCGCTTCACGTATTCGCCCCGGACGTGGTCGGATTCGGCAAAACCGCCAAACTGGAGAAGGACGAGTATTCCCTCGACAACTGGGTCAACCACCTGATCGGCTTTATCGAGGAAGTGGCGGACGGCCCTGTGTACCTCGTCGGCAACTCGTTCGGCGGAGCGATGGCGCTCCACATTGCCCACAGACGTCCAGATCTCGTCAAGAAGCTGATCCTGATGGGCTCCGTAGGGGTGGAGCACAAGGTCTCTTACGGCCTCAGCAAAGTGTGGGGATACGACCCGAGCATCGAAAACATGCGCCATCTGATTGAACTGTTCTCCTATGATGAAGCCGCGGCAAAGAACGAAGAACTCGTCCGTTTGCGCTACGAGGCAAGCATGGAACCTGAGACGAAGGAAGCCTTCCACGCCATGTTCTATGAGAACCAGCAGGAGCGGGTGAACGAACTCTCGCTGTCAGAAGAAGAACTCAAAAATCTGAAGACCGAGACCCTGCTTTTCCACGGACTCAACGACCAGGTCATCCTGTTCGAAGACACCAGCTACAAGCTTGTGCAACTGCTGCCCAATGCGGAACTCCACCTCTTCAACCAATGCGGACACTGGACGCAGATCGAGAAAACAGAGCCGTTCATCAACCACATCCTGGCGTTTGTAAACGGGAAATAAACAGAGGAAAGACCGCCAAATCGGCTATGATTTGGCGGTCTTTTCATTGGGTGGGGGGATGGGTGAATCAATCAACTATGGTAAAATTATGGAAAGGAGGCGTTGCCTTTGCTAAGATTCCTTTCTGCTTCAGGATCCGCAATTATATTCACGGCATTGCTGTGCTTGTTTCAATACACACCAAAAGGCGAGGTGGAGCCCGGAGTCTACCATTTCGGACTGGGCGAACTGTTTACGATTAATCTGATTTATATCGCACCGATCTATTTAACGTTGGGAATCGGCGTGTCCTGGACGGCTGATCAGTACATCAGCGGCAAGTTCGGGAAACTGAGGGCATATGTTCTGAGTGGAGCCGGAATCACGGGACTGATCGCGATTCTGACGATGCAGGATGACTTCATTCTTCCGGCACTCCTGCTCTCTGGCCTGCTTGGAGCTGCCGCTGCGCTGGTTTACTGGCTGACCGAATTATGGGTGGGCCGGATATGTAAGAAGAGCCGACACGTGCATCGTGTTCGGGCATAGCCAGGTGATTGGGAGGGGGGAAGAATAGATGGGCGCTGATCGCAGGAACCGGAGAAAGTGGCCATTCAGCTTTTTCGGCTTAGGTTATTTGGTTGTGGGAACCATCTTAAATTTGCTGTTCGGTCCAGGCCCATTTGTGCCTTCCATATGGTCTTACTTAACCGTTGCCATCGTAGCGGTGTTGATAGATATTGTGATCTTCCTCTATAAAAAAATCAGATCAACAGGGAAAAGGCCTAAGGAGAGATGAGAATTGGAGTTTTTGATAACAGTCGCTGCAATTGGAGGAATAATATTTATTGTGTTTATTGTTGCTTACGCAAATGCATTAAAAAGTACTAACAAAAAGAAATAATTATTGGGCTAAGTTTTCATATAAGGGAGTGCGGGATAAAAGCCGTCTTTTGCTTAAAGGCAAGGTGCATGCGAAATGGTATTGAGGATGTGGGGGTGGTGGCATGAAGAAAGATATTAAGATTGGTTATTATGAGCTGGATGCGAGAGGAAAGTTTATCCGATCGCTTTGGAGTGGCTTTTTAGCTTTGCTTTTTCTGTATTGGGCTGTTTGGTGTGTACCTGCACATCCTTCGTTAGACAATGAGTTTATTAAAGTAGAGGTTCCGATTTTAACTACGCTGCTTTACCTCGCAAGCTTAGTCTATAAGTACAGAAAGTGGAAAAAAGAATCTTAAAGCAAGTTCAAACGTCCAGTTGACCAGCACCCGCATTTGGGGGAGTACATAAAAAATGGGGATGAAGCCATGTGGATTCTATTAGGTGTTTTCGCGATCGCGTCAACAATGACAAATCTTTATCTGTATCGAGCAGGGAAGGATGATAGGCTGGCCATGGCGATGGGGTTATCGCTCACAGCTTTGACCCTTTGTGCAGAATATAGCCTGGTATCCGATTGGGTGGAAGCGGAAGACTGGGCAGCGCTGATGGATGTCGTGCCTGGCATGGAACGGGCGTTATGGGGGCTGACCATCATTTCGATTTTGCTGAATATCTCGCCGCTTCTTTTGGAGCTAAGAGGCAAGCCAGTTAAAGGGAGGAGGTTTGGGTGAGCCTGCTGTATCTCAACATAGCGGTTGCATTGATTGCTTTGGTGCTGAAGATGACGCTCGACTTATTTTCAATCGGCGTGGTCTTCTTTGTCCTGCCGATCATCTTCTCGCTTTATGGCCTTCAACTCATCAAAAACCACAAGAGAAAAGAAAGTTATATTATTATAGGAATCACTACCACCTTAACGCTGCTTGCGCTGAGCAGTTTCCAGTAATCAAAGGCCTGCCGATCCCTCACAATTCGGCAGGCTTTCGTGTTTAGATCTTCCCCTTTGCCTTCAGCACATTCAGCGCCATGTAGACGGAAAACAGGCGCTTGGTGTCGTCGAGTTCGACGTCGAGGAGTTCGCTGATTTTGCCGAGGCGGTAGCGCAGGCCGCTGATTGACATGGAGATGGCTTTGGCGGTGGCGTTGATGTTCATGCCGTTCTCGATGTAGTCACGGAGCGTGGTGATCAGCTCCAGGCTTTTGTCTTCCTTCAGCAGCACGCCAAGCTGGTTGTTGACGAACCGGTCCAGCGTCTTTTCGTTGGAAATCTTGAAAAGGATGCTTTCGACGCCAAGCTCCTCGTAGTACAGAATCCACTTGTCGTCGCTTTTCGCATTCAGCGCGGTCAGCGTCTCGCTGTACAGGACGGGCAGTTCCTCGAGGCTATCCGCCACGGAGCTGGCGCCGACGTAGAAGGACAGGCCCTTAAAGCGTTTTTCGCAATGCTTCAGCAGTTTGTTGATGAAGGTTGTCCGGTCGGCAAAGCAGTTCAGGCAGCTGGAATAGTCGATGACGATCAGGATGTTCCCGGAGCGGTGGGAGACGATCGCGTTGATGCCCCGCTCCTTCAGGAACAGATTCAGGTGGCGGAAAAGCTTTTCGCTGATCTCCACTTCCGAGCTCAGGTCGGCTTGGTCGATGTTCCGTTCGAGCGTCAGCATCCAGTAGTCCGACTCCAGGTCCAGTTCCAGGTAACGGGCGACCTGATACAGTTCCTCCTTGTCCATCTTTTCATCCAGGATATCGCTCAAAAAGCTCCGCCTGATGTTCTGTTCCGTCTGGAGCTTGATGTTCTCGTTCATCAGGATGATGGAGGAAGTGAGTGATGCCTGGTCGATGATCATGCGTTCCAGTTCAGTGGGTTCCTGGCCGTTATGGTAGAGGAACGAGCAGAATCCCTTGATCTCGTTTTCGAACAGGATCGGGGTCCTGAGAATCCCCCGGCCGTGGGAAAGCTGCGTGAAGCAGGTTGTGTCCGTCCCGAGCGTCTTCAGGTCCAGATTGAGGTCGATGTCCCCGGAGCGGGCGATGATCCGGTGCTTTTCGTCCTCGATGAATGTAGGCAGCCCCGCCTTCTCGCAAAGGAGGTCCGTAATCTTCTGGAGCTCCTGCGTGGACAGCAGTTCCTCGATCAGCTCCTTGTGGATGTCATTGGCCTTCGTCAGATAGTCCCGCTCCGTCTTCAGCTTGGCCGTGACCTCGTCCAGTTCCTTGATCATGCTCGAAGACTGGTAGTAGCGATATTCGTTCCGGTCCTCTTCGTCCCATTTTTCGACCGGCATGCAGACGATCTCGCAGCGCTCGTGTCCCATCGCCTCGCACTTCGTTTCCTTCACGAGGATCGGCTTCTGCAGGGCGGTGGACAGGTAGCCGCTCGCATACCCGCACAGCGTATGGCAGACGGGCTCGTCGCTCAGCCTGTTGGTCCGCTTGTATTCATCCGCTTCGTACGACTTGGACCAGAGCGCCTTGATGTAGTCGACATGGCCGTCTTCGCCGAACCGGATATCGTCCACGATGACCTCGTCCAGGTAGCCGTGGATCACATGGAATTTGGGGCCGGCTTCGACCAGCTCCGTCTCGTCTTTCCACTCGAAATTCCGGACCTTTTCGCCCTCGCTCACGCCCGTGTGCCAGCCGTAACGGATGAACACGCCTTTCGCCCGGTCTTCGCCGATGCTTGCGACGAGCTCCCGCTTCAGGGCGGACAGCGCCGTCACGGGAATGCTGATCAGCCGGTCATGGAAGATCTTCATCGTCTGTTCCGTGGGCAGTTCAAACACGTCATGAAGCTTCGCTTTGTTTGCCATCATTTTCAATCATATCCACTCCTTTGATCTGAACGCTCTTACTAACGGATTGCCGGGGGAATTCGTGTCTTTCATACGAAGAATCCGTCCAACTTGGTAGTTTTCGTGGGTAAACGACGACTGACGGAGGTGGTAGGATGTATGTAATCAAATCAGAGTCCTTGATTTATCGGAGTAGTTGGTAGCGGTTACATTATAGTTCGGAACATATTTTTTTACAACATGTTGTCTGTAAATTTGAAATGTTGAGTATTTAGTCGCATGGACTCTGATCAAACCAAGGAGGGGATTGGAATGGATGATCGTCAGTTCAGAAATGCAATGGGGAAGTTTGCCACCGGAGTCAATGTAATCGCAACGGAAACGGACGGGGAAGCGTATGGAATGACCGCCAATGCGTTCATGTCCGTATCGCTCGACCCGAAGCTGATCGTGATCTCGATCGGCCATCAGGCCAAGATGCTGGAGCGCATTCGTCAGAGCGGCAAGTTCTCGGTGAACGTCCTTTCCTGTGAGCAGCAGGAAGTGTCCATGATTTTCGCCGGCCAGAAAAAGACCGAGGAACAATTTGAATTCGAGCGCCTCGGGGACACGCCGGTCGTGAAGGGCGCGCTTTGCCAGCTGTCGTGCGAAGTCTACAACGAACATACGGAAGGGGACCATGTGCTCTTTATCGGCAAGGTGAATGACATGGCCCTGGCGGACGGGGATCCGCTCATCTTCAACTGCGGCAAGTACCGCCGCCTCGAAGAATTCGCCGAAGCTGTCCAGTAAAAAAGGGGTGGAAGGCATGGAGATCATCATCCTGAACGAAGCCAATCTCGCCGACTGGCAGGAAAAAGCGCGCCCGAACGTCATCGCACTCGGCTTTTTCGACGGCGTACACAAAGGGCACCAGAAAGTCATCAAGACGGCCAGGCGCAAAGCCGACCGGGCCGGCGTTCTGCTGGATGTGATGAGCTTCTTTCCTCATCCCAAGACGGTGCTGTCCGGCGGCAAGGTGAAGGTGGACTATCTGATCCCGCTCGAGGAAAAAGCGCGGCTCCTGGAAGAGATGGGCGTCGACCGGTTCTATATCGTCACATTCACGAAAGCCTTCGCCTCACTGAGTCCTGAAGCCTATGTGGAGCAGTACCTGCTCAAGTTCGGCACGGTCCATGCGGTCGCAGGCTACGACTTTTCGTACGGGTTCAAGGGAGTGGGGACGATCGACCGCCTGTTCGCGGACTCGGGCGGCCGGATCGGAGTGTCAAAGGTGGAGGAAGTCCAGTACCGCCGCGAGAAGATCAGCTCGACCCGCATCCGGGCTGCGATACTTGATGGACGGATCGCTGAAGTGAGGCAGCTGCTCGGCAGATGCTACACGACACGCGCTGAAGTGTCGGGAGGAAGTCTCAAGCTCAAGGAGTACTATATGCTGCCGCGGAGCGGCATCTATGACGTCCGGATCGGCACGGGGAGCGCGTGGCATGACTCGCAGATCTACGTGGACAGCGACCGGCAGACCATCTCGTTTATGAAAAAATGCTTGCTGAAGCACATTGACCAACAGGAAATCGCCATCGAGTGGCAGAGGTGGGTAGCCAACCATTCCCTCTACCACTCCGTGGCGCAATAGGGGGCAGGAACATGCTGGCTACAGAACAACTCGGAAATCAGATCTACCGCGCGGAGAAGACCGGGCAGCCGATTGCGCCGCTGACGGAAACCTATCCGGACCTCACGCCGGACCAGGCGTATGCCGCGCAGTTGGAATACGTGCGGAAACGGCAGGCGGACGGAGCGGTCGTCAAAGGCAAGAAGATCGGCCTCACGAGCAAGGCGATGCAGGACATGCTCGGTGTCGACCGGCCGGACTACGGCCACCTGTTCGACGACATGATCTTCACGGAAGGCGAGCCTGTCGATACAAGCCGTCTGATCGCGCCGAGGGTGGAGTTCGAGATCGCCTTTGTCCTGAAAGAGGACATTGACGGCGCCAACGCGTCGCTGGAGACTGTTGCGAATGCCATCGATTACGTCGTGCCGGCAGCCGAGATCATCGACAGCCGGATCAAAGATTGGAAAATCAAGTTCGAGGACACCGTCGCCGACAACGGTTCTTCTGCCGGAGCGGTGTTCGGGAAACAGCAGGTGAAGCTGGACGAGATCGACCTTCCGTCGGTAAAGATGGAAGTCTTCAAGAACGGCGAGAAACTGGATGAAGGCTTCGGCTCCGCCGTGCTCGGAAACCCGCTCGAAGCCGTCGTCTGGCTGGCAAAGGCCCTTCACGAGTACGGCATCCCGCTGAAAGCCGGGGAAGCGGTGCTTGCAGGCGCCCTCACGAAAGCGGTCGACGTCCAGCCGGGTGACCGGTTCAAGGCGACGTTTGAAAATCTTGGCGATGTGGACGTTTCGTTTTCCTGAAACACACAATTAAACAGTCATGACAAAAAGCCTTCGAATCCCGAAGGCTTTTCGTAGTTTCTTCCACCGGGAATGTTGTATAAAATGGGGAGGGGTTTTACAAGGAGGACAACATGGAAACAGATTTGATATTGATCATCAAGATGATCGTGATCGGGCTCGTCCAGGGTTTTACCGAACCGATTCCGGTATCGTCCAGCGGCCATGTCATGGTGGCGAGCGAACTGCTCGGGCTGGGGGAGCAGGGCTTCACGTTCGCGATCCTGACCAATACCGCTTCGCTGCTCGCCATCCTGTTTATCTACCGGCAGGATATCGCAAGGCTCGCGGTCAACTCGCTGAACTACCTGAAAACGAAAGATGACCGATACAAGAGCGATTTCCGCTTTGTCTGCTTTATCGTCATCGGCACCATTCCCGCAGGCGCCCTCGGCTTTTTGCTGAACGACTACATCGCGGAAAACGTCAGCATGACGGTGATCGCGATCATGCTGTTCATCACGGGGATCGCCCTGTGGCTGATCCGCAATATGAAAGGCACCAAAGGGGAAGGCGACCTGACGGTAAAGGACGCCATCCTCGTCGGATTCGGTCAGGCTGCGGCACTGACACCGGGCATCAGCCGCTCCGGCGCGACCATCATCTCGGCAATCGCCGTCGGCATGAAACAGGAAACCGCACTCCGGTTCTCATTCATGCTCTACATCCCCGTGAGCCTCGGCGGCCTGGTGCTGGGCGTTGAGGATTTCATGGATGAACCGAACAAAGCGGACCTGATGATCCCTTATCTCGCCGCATTTGTCGCGACCCTGTTCATGACCTACTTTGCGCTCAAGTGGTTCATGGGCGTCATGAAAAGCGGGAAGCTCGTCTACTTTACATACTACTGCTTTATCGCAGGGATCCTGCTGCTGATCTTTTTCTGATAGGTGAAATAAAAAAGGAGTCTCTTCGAACGGCCTGATTTCAGGCGTTTCGGAGGGACTTCCTTTTCTATGGCGGCCTTTTCCTTCAGCTCATTCTCGGGATTTATATAGAAGAAATCTTGGATTCAGAAAGGGCTTCACCAACCCCGAGTCGAATTGGACAGGGAAGTACTTGGGCAGGAGGACGGAGGGACAGCGTTGAGTATTGAGTTCGAAGTGGAACGGGATTTCCGTGTGCAGAAGGAGCGGCTGTATGACGCGCTGCTAGATCTGGAGGCCGCGGAACATTGGATGCAGGGGGCTCGTCGGGATCGAGCGTCAGGACGTCGGACCGATGCGGGAAGGCAGCACCTGGATCGAGACGAGGAAGATGTACGGGTCAAAAGCGTCCGAGCATTTCGAAGTCGTGGAACTCGTGCCCAACGAGAAGATCGTGCTGAAAGTCGACGGGACAAAAGGCACGACAGGGAAGGGGGAGTACCTCTTCACGTATCGGGTCGGCGGGACGGGCGACCAGTCCAACGTCCACCTGCACGGCGAGATCGGAGGGCTCACCGGCCTGACGAAGATGTTCGGCAAGATGATGGCCGGCCCATTCAAGAAAGCCACGGCGAAAGACCTGGATGCACTAAAGGATTATCTGGAATCCAACCAGGGATAGGAAGGGGAATGCAAGATGGGGAAAGTCGTACACTTTGAGATCCACGTTAACGATATGGAGCAGGCGAAGAAATTCTACGGGGAAGTATTCGGATGGACGTTCGAAGACTGGAGCGAATACGCTGGCATGCCGTACTTCGGGGCCGTGACCGGAAGCAAGGAGGAACACGGCATCGACGGCGCCCTCATGCAGCGCCAGAGCCCGCCGCCGTCCCCAGGCCAGCCGCTCAGCGGATTCGCCTGCACGATGGGCGTTGAGGACTACGACGCCACGGAAGAAAAGATTCTCGCAAACGGCGGCACCGTCGCCCTCCCGAAATACGCCCTCCCCGGCATGGCCTGGCAAGGCTACTACACCGACCCGGAAGGCAACCTCTTTGGGATTCATCAGACGGATGAGAATGCGAAATAAATAAAACAAAAACCGCCGAGAAGTACGGCGGTTTTTCTGATATAGGTCATCAGCATGAACTATAGTCTTTACTTCGAATTCAGTTAACTAACATCGTATGCCATATCTATAAGGCGTTTAGCCTTTTCAATATCCTCATCGTCAGAAATAACAACTTCCAAATCACCCGTACCGTAATGCCCGATGTTAGTTACATCACGGGTAAAGCCTTCTTCTAATGTAATTGTGTCGGGTTTAACTTTCAAATAAAGTAGTATCTTTACTGAATGAGGATGTATTTCTACACAAGCAAAATTCTTGATGCGTTTAAATGCAATATAATGTTTAAGGATTTTTATCTGGACATCATCACCAAGTGCCAACATATATGCTTTTATCGTTTCAAATCTATCACTTAATTCCATATTAGCTTGCTCCAAATAATCAGAAACAGTTTTTACTTTAGTACTTCGGTTTATTGCGCTTGTTGCCTTATTAACCTCCTCACTTATATGAACTGTTTGTGCGGTTGTAGCGTTTACTAGATCAAGTAAAATAAAGCCATCGTTGTAGTGCTTGTATTGGTAGAGCTCAATATTTCTGTTTATTTGTTGCACAGCGTGTTCATCGTATTTAGTAAAACCCCCAGCAATACAAAGTAGACGGGGACTACTCCAATCAATGGAATCTGCAACTGCTTCCCCGTACTTACGTAAAGTCATTAGTTCAAATTCCGCTTTATGATCAAGTAACCAATCTAAGTAGAAGAGTCCTTGATTAATCACGTTTTCATTAACTGAACGCTTATATTCAATAATTACTGGTGAATGATTCTCATCTATGCCTAGAGTATCTATCCGTCCAGCATGACGTTTTCCAGTACTATATTCGGAAGCTAAAAAGCGTACGCCTAAAAAGGTTTCAAGGTGCCGCTCCATCATGTGTTGTAAGGATTTCTCTACCGCAACAGATTGTCCTTCTAATTCATCTACGGATTCCCCGTTAAGCCTAAACAATTTAATATCTCCCAAAATAGAACACTCCTTATGGAAAAGATTATACCATTATTAATTTGTGGTTTTAACTTGAGTGAATTCCGCATTTGCCATAGACACCAAAATTTTAAGAGGGAAGTCGAAGGTTTTTCTGTTGGTACCGTATGAATACAGAAGGGTTAAGGCCTTTTTTCGGTCCCGTTCAAGAAAACCCTCTATAATGGAAGAAAAGCAACAGATGATTGAGGAGGAACCAAACATGCCCATCCACAACAAACTCGTACGTGACCGGATTCCGGAGATCATCGAACTGGCAGGCAAGGAACCAAAAACACGGATCCTGAATGATGACGAATACATGCAGGAACTGAGGAAGAAAATCGGAGAAGAATACGAAGAATACCTCGCAGCAGAGAACGCAGTCGCGGCCGTCGAGGAGCTCGCAGATATGCTCGAACTTATCTACGCAACCGCCGCCGCACACGGCGCTACCCCTCACCAACTGGACATGATCCGTGAGGAAAAGGCGAAGAAGCGGGGCGTGTTTGATGAGAAGATCTATCTGATCGAGGTAGTTGATGACTAAGCTGCAACTCATCACGTCCGAGCTTATCCGGCATCTAGAAAAACTGTCGGGTGATGCGGAGGAGATCCACTGGATGACCGCCTTCACGATGAAGTCGGGTGTCCGGAAGGTGTTGCCGTTTCTGAAAGCGGCTTCAAATCGTGGTTCTTCAATTAAGCTTCTAACGGGTGATTATCTGTACATCTCCCAGCCGGAAGCATTGGAGCTCTTGCTCAAGGAGCTTCCTGAGGCCGAGATTAGGTTATGGAAGAGCGGCGGAGCCAGCTTTCATCCGAAGGCGTACCTGTTCCGGGGGAGAGAGGATAATCATCACCTCATCGTCGGCTCATCGAATCTGTCGAAGTCGGCACTGACTTCAGGAGTCGAGTGGAATCTGTTGGCCCCTTCAAAAGCGGATAACCAGGTGTTCGAAGAGGCGGAAGATCAGTTTCTGAAGTTGTTTTACCATGAGTCGACAATCTCGCTAAACCCTGAGACTCTCGCGGAGTATAAGGAGAATCATCGGGAAGCCAATCGCCAACGGCCATTCAGTATGGCCTGGTCAGCGGAAGAAGAGACCGAGATGATGCTTGGGCCGGGTGAAGCCCAGGAAATCGCGGAAAGCGGCGTTGACTATGAAACGAAACCTGCCTCCGCCGAACCGCTGCAGCCCCGTCCCGCCCAGCAGATGGCTCTGGATGCGCTAGAAACGACGATGGAAGAGGAGTATGATCGGGCGATGGTCGTACTCGCGACTGGGCTTGGTAAGACGTACCTTGCCGCATTCTTTGCCAGGAAGTTCAAGAGGGTACTTTTCATCGCTCACAGAGAAGAGATTCTCCGGCAGGCACAGCAATCCTTTCTGCATGTTCATCAGGACAAAACTAGCGGTTTCTTTAATGCTGCCGAAAAAGAAACGGAAGCGGACTTTGTCTTCGCTTCCGTCTATACGCTCGGCAGCCGCCATAACATGGAGCGGTTCAAGCCGGATAACTTCGATTTGATTGTCGTCGATGAGTTTCATCATGCCGCGGCGCCTACATATGAGCGTGTAATCGAGTACTTCCAACCGAAGTTCCTGCTTGGCATCACTGCCACACCGGACCGGATGGACAACAAGGACGTTTATGCCATCTGCGACGGGAATGTCGCTATCTCGATTCATTTCCTGGAGGCGATTGAGCGCGGCTGGCTTTCGCCGTTCCGGTATTATGGCGTCTATGACGACACCGACTACTCGCAGATTACCTGGCGGGGAACCCGTTATGACGAAGAGGAATTGCTCGCGCTACAGCTCAGGGAAGACTTTGCGCAAAAGATCTTCCAAGGATATATGGAGCACAGGCAGACCCGTACTATCGTGTTCTGCTCATCTGTCCGCCAGGCCACTTTCATGAACGACTATTTCCGCAGACAGGGAATTCGTTCGATGGTGCTGCACGGTCAGACGCCTGCAGAAGAGCGACGGAAAGCCACCGACCGCCTTGAATTAGGTGAACTGGAAGCCATCTTCACTGTTGACCTGTTTAATGAAGGCGTCGACATACCGAAGGTGGATACACTGCTCTTTATCCGCCCGACCGAATCACTTACAGTCTACACACAGCAGATCGGCCGCGGGCTTCGGCTGGCAGACGGGAAGTCCCACTGCGTCATCATCGACTTTATCGGCAACTACCGGAACGCGGATGTGAAGCTCGCGGTCTTTGATGAAACAGGAGAGTACGGAGAAAAGCGTGGCCGCTTTGCAGAACCGGCCGTGCCGGAAGTTTGTGAGTTCAATCTTGACCTTCAGGTTATCAATCTGCTTAAGGAGATGGCACGAAAACGCGTGCCCCGGAGGGATGCGCTCATCGCAGCCTACTTTGATCTGAAACGGGAGCTAGGCAGGCGACCGGAATACCTGGAATTTCACCTGCAGGCAGATGCCGACTCTAAGGCAGTTAAGCAGGAATTCGGAAGCTACTTTGGCATGCTGACGTATGCCGGAGAACTGAGCGAGGAAGAAATGCAGGTCTGGGAGAGGTATAAGGACTGGTTTATCGAAGTCGAGAAGACAGAGATGAATAAAAGCTATAAGATGGTCGTTCTATTATACATGCTTTCAAGAGGTCCAAAGCATTGGACATATCCCGTAGCACCTGAAGAGGTTGCGCCGTTCTTCCATCGGTATCTTACTGAAAAGGAATACCGGAAAAAGGTTGACCTCGACAGCAAAAAAGGTCAGGGTCTAATTGAGTATAATGAGAGTAGAGTATCAATACTTATTGCGGAAATGCCGATGACAATGTGGAGCGGGAGTGAGAAGGCAGATATGGTGATTTTCGAAGAGAATCGCTTCTCGATTCAACTCCCTCAGCCTTCCGGAGAACAAGTTGCTCTCCTCTATGACTGGACTGAACAGACAGCGAATTTTCGGTTACATGAGCATTTTGAGCGAAAGATGAAGAAAAGAAAAGCGGGCGTCCAGTAACATGGATGCCCGCTTTTAATCGATTTCCGGCCGTATTCCCCAAGCATCCACAATGCTGGAGTAGAAAAATAGTGGGTTCTTAGAGTTGGGATGATAAGTGGAGTTCTGAAACAACGTTTCCCTGATCTCGTTTGAGGTGTCCTTGCCCGACACGTAGAGCCTCGGGTAGTCGAGCATCAGGTGCTGCCTGATCTCCTCTACTGTGGCAAGGCCTCCCCGATGCTTGAGGATTTCGATCAAGATGCGGAGCGGCAGTTCATCTGGCCAGATACTCCAGAGACCTGAGCCGATTCCTTTGGGTGCATAAAAGAGGTCATAGCTGTCCCATCTGAACGTGCCCCTAAAGATCTCGCAGTCGCTTGAATGGCGATAGATGATGTTGCGGATGATGGCTTCCTCATCCTGATAGTGCCGGATGGCCGGTTCGTGGTTGCGGACATATGTATAGATGTTATCCAGGTGGCAGATGGGTCCGTGTGCTTTAATGGCATCCTGGATGGCTGTCAGGATGGCTTGCTGGTTGGACTGGATGGACATTGTTATACCTCCTTCCCTTTGAAGAACTTCTTCGCGGTCTTCTTATGTACATCATATCTGAAGTATCGGAATTTTTCCTGGACAGGTTTTGTTGGCGTCTTCGGGCAGAAGATGCTTGGCCGACCCAAAGCGTTCTGGTTAGAAGAGAATAAATGGAACGTTTCTATCGCCGCCCCCGTAAAGATAGAGAGTTATTGAAGGGGGATTTTGTGATGATTCATATTGTCTTCGGCGAATCTGCCGCCGGTGCGCTCCGACATGCATTCAGAAAGACAGACGACGAAGTCATCGGCTTTCCGGGGGATTTGTCGGTGGGACCGATCGACGGCATTGACAGGCCTGCGGGGATTGCCCGGCGGTTTGATTGGGAACGGGAAACGTTCCATGAAATGTTTCGCGGACCGGACGGCAGTGAAGCCGTGTTTCGGAATGCGGTGGAGCGGCTGGCGGGTCTTCCTGACGGGGTGCGGGTGACGGTCTGGACATGCGAGAATGCAACCGAACAGATCGGCCTCAGGCTGGCCTGTTATTTGTTGAGAGGCCGGGAGGTGGACGTGCAGACGGTCAATACCCATCGGGCGATGCTCGAGGCTCCCGGTGTGCCCGGCGTGACAGTCGAGATCCGTCATTCGGGTGAGCTGTCCACTGAGCAGCTGCGTTCATTCTATAAGACGCATTGCGAAGCTTTGCCGGAGGCGCGACGGCATTTGCTTGCCGAGGAGGGGGAAGCCCTTCTCAATACACCCGGCCTGGTGCGCTCGTGGCAGGATGGCTCCATCGTCCATGCTCCCGAATCGCGGGATGATGCATTCATCCTTTCCTGTGTGGAACGGGGACTGGACCAGTCGGACGGGGAGTGGGTGCTGGCCATCCGGGTCGTCGGCGAGGCGATGGGGCATGCAATCCAGACGGTCAGCGACGGATGGTTCGAGTCGCGGATCCGGGCCCTTGTCCGGAGCGGCCGGCTGGAAGCGGAGGGGGATCTGGAGTCGATCAGGATGTACAAGGTGCGGCTGGCGGGACGGCAACCGCAATCCGATCAAGCGGTTCTTAGATGAGGGACCGTTTTTCGTATTGCGCGTTCTCTCGTACAGCGGCAGCCGCTCCCTACCGCGGAATCTCAAGTGCGGGGCATCCCTCAGTTAACACGTCCTCGTCACCGATTAGTTGGTAATAGTAGGTCCGCTCCGGCTTGCCTTCTTCCTTCATCGAACCATTGGCCCCGAACCGGATCTTTTCCTGTGGAAGTTCCTGCATGGTGTTTCCGGCTTGATCCACATAAAATGCCCTGGATCGGTATGAACCTGAGTGTTCTTCGCTCACCCAGCCGAAGTCCATCGGGGAGGACGTATCGATGATTCCGTCTTCGGGGACGTGATAGACGATTTCATTGTCTTCGATTTTCAGGGGTGGGGCGCCTTCGACCTCATAGTTGACCAGGACGCATCCTTCGAAGCCCATCGGCAGAAGATAGGTCTGGTCGGCGCCTTTTTGGCTGGAGACTAGGAATAGGAAGAAAGGCCCGGCAACCAATATGACCGATGCCGAGATGCCTGCCCAGCGTGTGAAGCGTCCGGTTTGATCATGCCAAAGGCCAATGAAAAGAACATAGACGAGGAACGCCAGTCCTGCCGTCGCTGCCGAATAAAAACCGAATCTGAAGAAAGACATCATGAAATAACCGAGAAGCAGCGTCACGGCGCTTCCTGATAGAAACGGCAGCACTCCGGTTTGCAGATACTTGCGAATGAACTTACGGGCAGCAAACCCGATTCCGGCGCTGACGAGCACTGAAAAGGCGACGACATACAGAATGGATAAGTACAAGGACACCCACACTCCTGTTCCGCATCAGTTTGTTTGTTGGATGTAACTGTAAACGTCCGGACGCGGCGGCAGGTTCCCTGTAGGCTTTGGGAATCTGTGCGTACAATAAAAAACTGCCTCAGACCAGCTTCCGCCGAAATCTGAGACAGTCCGTTCTTACGTCCGATTCCAAAACCTCATCGTCCCGATTGCCTCCACAAACTCCTCGCCAAAGTTCGGGTTATCCGCCGCGAAGACGACGCCGGCGAGGTTGTTTTGCGGGGTGGCCTGGACGAAGTTGTTCGCGTCCGAGGCGACGCCGATCGGCTTGAAGTGGGTGTAGGCGACGCGGATGAAGTCGACCGTGTCCCGGTTGAATTTGTCCTGGTTTTTGGCGCTGCCGCCGACGACGTAAAGCGAGTCGACGAGGTACGGGCTGTACGTGATGAAGGTTTCGTCGACCTTGAGTGTCGAGCCGTCGGATGCCTGGACCGGGTTGAGGGTGTCGGAGATGATGGCGACAAAGACACCGTTCTCCTTCAGGGTTGCCAGGGTCTGGCCGACTTCTTGGCTGTCGTAGCCATCACCGATGATGACGCCGACTTTCTGGGTGGCCGCATATTTCGGCGTGCTGTATTGGCTGAGGGAGTTGTAGCGTTCTTCGGCGTCCACTTGGGAGTTGTTCGAGCGCCGGACACCGATGTTGTCGGCGACGACGGCGGCCATGCCTTCGTCGACCTTGGCGAGGATGTCGACGTTCTGTTCGCGCACGGAGACGTTCCTGCACCGGCCGAGCTGGTAGCTGAGCGCCTCGATCGTGTGCTGCTTCTCGATCGGGGTGAGGGAGTTCCAGAAGATCCTCGGCTGCGAGAACCAGTCATTGAACGACTCGCTCCGGGCCCGGATCTTATGGCCTTCGACATACTGAGGATAGTACTCGTAGCCGCCTTCCTCGACCGGGACGGTGTACGGGGTGTTGTCCGCGAGCGAGTTCTGGTGGTAGTTCACCTGATCCGTGTCGATCCGGTAGCGCATGTAGCCGCGCCGGGTGTTGTTCGTGAACGGACAGAGCGGACGGTTGATCGGGAGGTCCTGGAAATTGTTGCTGCCGAGCCGGTGGTACTGGGTGTCCTGGTAGGCCATGAGGCGGCCCTGCAGGACCGGGTCGTTCGAGAAGTCGATGCCCGGCACGACGTTACCCGGGTTGAAGGCGACCTGCTCGGACTCGGCGTGTTCGTTCGAGATGTTGCGGTTGAGCGTCATCTTGCCGATCAGCTTGACCGGGACGATCTCCTCCGGCCAGAACTTCGCCGGATCGAGCACGTCAAAGTCGAATTTGAACTCGTCTTCCATCGAGATCAGCTGGACGCCGAGCTCATATTCCGGATAGTAACCCTTGTCGATCGCCTCGCGGAGGTCGCGGCGGTGGAAGTCCGGATCGAGCCCGCCGATTTTGATCGCTTCATCCTGAAGCAGCGAGTGGACGCCGAGCACCGGCTTCCAGACAAACCGCACGAATGTCGCGACGCCTTCCGCGTTCACGAACAGGTACGTGTTGATCGACCACGACTCCATCATCCGGTAGCTTCGGAGGATGCCGCGGTCCGACATGACCCATAGGGTCATGTGGAGGGCTTCCTGATTGTTCGCCACATAGTCCCAGAACCGGTCGTGGGCGCCGGTCGCAGTCGGGATGCCGTCATCCGACTTGGCCTGGTAGGCGTGGATCACATCCGGGAACTTCATGGCGTCCTGGTTGATCAGGACCGGCATCGCGATCGTCGTCAGGTCATAGTTGCCTTCCTCGGTGTAGAACTTCACGCCCTTGCATCGGAGGTCGCGCGCGGTGTCGTAAGAGCCCCGAGGACCCTGCACGGTGGAGAAGCGGACGAACGTCGGTGTCTTCTTGCCTGGCTCCTGGAGGAAGCCGGCTTTCGTGAACTCTGCCATCGACTCATAGCACTCGAACTCGCCATACGCGCCGTAGCCCCGCGCGTGGACGACCCGCTCCGGAATCTCCTCACGCAGGAAGTGGGTCATCTTCTCGAAGTACTGATAATCCTGCCGGAGCGCCGGGCCGCGGACGCCTGCCTTCAGCTGCTCGGAGTCGCCGGCCCGCTTCACCGATGCGTTCGTCGTCATCGGATTGCCGGTGTTCCGGATGCGGTACTCGTCTAGTTGCTCCTGCTTGGGATTGTCGGGACCTTCGAACGCTTCCAGGCCTTTGTAGTCGTCGCTGCCTTCGCCGCCCTGGCCTTCGTTTTCCGGCCCTGGAGGAAACCGATCCATGTCATCACCCGTCCTTTCATTTTCCATTCGCCTGTAAATGTATGCGGAAGGGAAGGGCAATATTCTCTTCACCGGAAGGCTTTCCAAGCAAATGGCTGATGATTCAGGGAAATGGGTGTGCGGGGAGGTATAATGGAAAAAGGAAATGGAGGTTATCATATGCCAGTACTGCTGCAAGTTGATTTCAAGACAGACGGGCCATTTGGCAAGGAAATGTCCGAAGCCTATGCGGACCTTGCAAAAAGCATCACCGGAGAACCGGGCTTCCTGTGGAAAATCTGGACGGAAAACGAAGAAAACAAGGAAGCCGGCGGCATCTACCTGTTCGATACGAAACAGCACGCCGAGGACTACCTCACGATGCACATCGCCCGCCTCGAAAGCTTCGGCATCACCGGCATCCGCGGAAGGATCTTTGATGTTAATGGCCCGCTGACGGAGATGACATCGGGACCTGTAAAGTGAATGGTAAGTTTATTCGTAATGATTTCGCCTTACATGATTTGGATTGAAGCGGAAGGCGGTGACTCCAGCGGGAATAGCATGAGCTGAAGACCCCGCAGGAGCGAAGTGACGAGGAGGCTAAAGCCATGCCCGCGGAAAGCCGCCTGGAGCGGAAATTCCGATTGTAGTGATTCCGGCACCTTGCCGGAATCACTTTTTTTGCCCAAAACTCTGAGAAAATGGTTAACTGAAAGTTTTTCAGTGCATCCTTCATCTATGAATCCAGCCCTACAGGGGAGGCGCAAAGATGAGTGATTTCCTTAAAAAGCTGTTCAGCGATCCTGCAGAGGGCAGTGTCCCCATGAATCAGGTCCCGAAAGAGCCCTTTTCCGATCAGCTTGATGACAATATCAGGCAGCTGGAAGAGCTGTTTCTCGTGCCCAAAAATGACGCCCTGAAGTCCAGAGCGATGAAGATTCCTTCCGTCAACCGCCGCGCGACGGTGCTGTTTGTCGCGGGGGCGGCAGACACCGACATGATCAATGACCATGTGATCAGGCCCCTCCTGGCGTCGCGACTGGACGGGGAAGGGCAACTGGTCGGCGAAATCAAAGACAACATCCTGACGGTCTCCGGCAGCGAGGTGATTGCCGACTTCCGGGAAGCGGTCCGGCGGCTGATCAACGGCAGCGCGATTATCCTGATTGACGGCGAGAAAAGTGCCATCGCGGCGGATACCGCTGGATTCGAGAAGCGCTCTGTTGGCGAACCGACCCGGGAAATCGTCGTCAAGGGGCCAAACCATGCTTTCGTGGAAGCGGTTGACGTCAACAAATCGCTGATCCGCAGGCAGCTGAAAGATCACCGGCTCGTATCCGAGACCGTGACCGTCGGGAACGAATCCCCGCAGGACGTGTCGGTCCTGTACCTGGATAACATTGCTGATAAGGAACTTGTCCGGAACGTGAAGGACCGCCTTGCGAAAGTGGACAAGGATGCGATCCTGACGCTGGCCGCCCTGGAGGAACTGATCGAGGAACGCCCTTACTCACTGTTCCCGTCGACGGTGACGACGGAGCGGCCGGACCGGGCCAGTTCCTTCTTGCTGGAAGGCCATGTCGTGCTCCTCATGGACAACTCGCCCGATGCGCTCATCGCACCGATCACGTTCTGGTCGCTGTTCCATACGGCGGAAGACCATTTCCTGCGATGGGCATACGGGAACTTCGCGCGGATTATGCGGCTCATTGCGCTATTTATTGCCCTGCTTGTACCGGCGCTTTATCTGGCTGTCATCACATTCCACCCGGAGATGATTCCGACCGACCTGCTGTTGGCAATCGCAGGGACGCGGGAAAGGGTGCCATTCCCGTCGTTTCTGGAGCTGCTTCTCCTGGAAATCACGTTCGAAATCTTGAGGGAGGCTGGTCTCCGGGTGCCGACGCCTCTCGGGCCTACGATGGGGATTGTCGGCGCCCTGATCCTCGGGCAGGCAGCGGTTGAGGCCAATCTGGTCAGCCCGTTGCTGGTCGTTGTGATCGCCATCACCGGTCTGTCTTCCTTCGCCTTGCCGGATCTCGGTCTCAGCGTCATGGTCCGCCTCCTGCGTTTCGGCTTTTTGTTCGCCGCCCACTTGCTTGGTTTTGTCGGGATTGCCCTCGGATTTGCGGCTCTGCTGGCTTATGCCGTGTCGATCAAATCTTTCGGCGTGCCGTTTTTCTCTCCGCTCACTCCTCATATGCCGTCTTCCCGGGACCTGTTTTTACGGCCCATTCTTAAGAAGCAATGGCAGCGTCCCGAGTCACTGAGTCCGCAGGAGGACAAGCGGGTTGAACAGAGAGGAGGGGACGGCTCATGATCCGGGTATCCGACGGAAAAATCGGGGGCAGGGAGTTTTTCGCCATCTTGTACGCGATGATGGCGATCCGCGTCACGAACTCCACACCTAATCTTCTGCTGGACACGGGACTCACGGCCGCCTGGGTGATGCCGCTGCTTTCCGCTGCGTTTTTATTCGGACCCTTGCTGCTACTGCTTCCATTAATGAAGAAACATAACACCGGCCTGATTGAGTTACTCAACAACCTGACCGGAAACTTGTTCGGGCGGTTGATTACACTCGCCCTGTTTGTGGCCATCTTCTCTTCGACCTCGATCAATGGCCGGAACTATGTGGACATCGTCACCACGATGTATTATGCGGAGACATCCGTCCTTTACCTGTTGGTGGTGCTGATTCTTGGCGCATCGTTCTTTATCGCCCATAGGGGGCTTGAGGCGATCGGCAGGATGGCACTGTTCGTCGTTCCGATTTTCCTGCTGACCTCGATTCTGCTGGTTGCCGGCGTTGCGGAGCAACTCAACTATCTGTACGTGTTTCCGATCGCAGGATCGGGAGCGGGAGAGTTGTTCAAGGGAAGTTTGACGTACAGCGCATTCTATGGAGACATCATCCTCGTCGGCATTTTGTATACCTATGTGCGGACACATCGGGCGTTCCAGAAAGCGGCGATTTGGGGGCTGTGGGTACCGGCGGTCAAAATGGCCGTGTTTCTCGCGGTCTTTGTGATGATGTTTGACTATCCTGCCGTGCAGAACATCGCATATCCATATCATCATCTGACGCGTATGGCGACGCTTGGTTCGTTGGCCAATCATGTGGAATCGATCTTCCTGGCACTCTGGTTTGTCGGGTCCGCCCTCCACTTCGCCATATACCTTTATCTGTCCGCTTACCTGCTTGGAAAAGCGATCGGCTACAAGAAGTTTGAACTGCTTTTACTACCGCTTGCGGGAACCGCAGTCGTGCTGGGCATGATTCCGGACAACAATCTTCAGGGAGAGCGTTGGAGGACGCTGCTTCTCGAGGTCAGCTCAGGGATGTTCCTGCTGTTGCCCGTTCTGTTATGGATATTGGACCGTTTCGGAAAGAAGGGGAAGCAATGAGAAGGATCGGATGGAAAGTCGGGATGTTGTTTGCGGTTTTATTCCTGGCAGGTTGCGGGGAGCGGCTGGAACTGGAGCAGCAGGCATTCGTCGTCGCAATAGGACTCGACAAAGGGGAAAAGAGAAATCTGATTGACGTGACCTTCCAGATCTCCAACCCACAGGTCAATACGTCCCAGGCGGCGGAAGCGCAGACCGAACCTCCGTCAGACATCGTCACGATCACCGCCCCGGATCTGCTGTCCGCCAAGGAGCTGGCGCAGTCCTCCTTATCGAGGAAGATCACCTTCAGCCATCTGAAGACGATCATCATAGGAGAAGAACTGGCGAGGGACGATCTGTTCAAACATGTAATCGGTTCGGCCATCATCGATCCTGAGATGAGAAGGGAAGCGATGATGATCATCTCGAAAGAGCCGGCGCAGGACTTTATCCATCAAAACAAGCCGACGATGGAAACGCGTCCTCACAAGTATTACGCATTCATGGAGGGAAACTGGGAGCATACCGGCTATGTGCCGCTTTCCGACCTGAACACCTTCTACCAGAGGACGGATGGTGAACTGTTTTTGGCGGCATATGCCACTGCCCAAACAGAGCCGGAGGTGCAAGAGGACGACGACGCGTACTTGGCAGGTGAGGTGCCTCAGCTTTCGGGGTACCCTGTCCAGATGATGGGCTCAGCCATCTTACAAAAAGGCCGCATGATCGGAACGCTGGATGGGGAAGAAACCCGTTTTTCACTCCTTCTAAGAAGAAAGAACCTGATCGAGTCGATGACTGCCAGCTTCCCCGACCCTACGAAAGAGGAATACCGGCTGACCGTTGTGTTCAGCAGAACAGAAAATACCAAGATCCGCATCGATACAGACAGGTCCCCGGCCAAGATTGATGTGAATGTCCCCCTAAAGATGCGCATCAATTCCAACCTCTCTCTGCAGGACTTTACACGCAACGAAAAAAAGCAGAAGAAACTGGTCAAATCCGTCGAAGAACGATTGGAGAAAAAGTCCGATGAGCTGATCGCAAAGCTGCAGGAAGAATACGGGGGAGAGCCGTTTGTCTGGTACGCGGCCGCCAGAAAGAACTTCTGGACGATGAAGGAGTTTGAAGACTATGGCTGGGACCGGCAATTTGCCGAAGCCGATGTCGACATCAAATTTGTTGTTGAAATCGAAAGCTTCGGCGAGCAGATCCGCCCGCCGAGTCTGAAAAAGGATGAAACCGAATAGGAAAAACAAAACCGCCGGAAGGGTTGAAGGCCCTCCGGCGGTTCTTGTTTACATAGCGGATTAAAGTTCAGGACAGACTAAGGGCGGGTTACTGGCCGCCGTTTTTCATTTGCTGCTGGGCTTGGGCGATCAGGCGCTTCGTGATTTCTCCGCCGACGGAACCGTTGGCACGCGCTGTCGCATTTTCACCCAGCTGGACGCCGAATTCTTGTGCAATCTCTTCCTTCATCTGGTCGAGTGCCTGGCGTACGCCCGGTACAACGAGTTTGTTGGAATTGTTGTTGTTTGGCATGTTTGTCTCGCCTCCTTTGTGCAGTTAGAATAACCGCTGGAGACAAAACGATTCGATGAGATATTTTCCAGTGCTTACTTCAGCAGGAAAATCGTTTCGCCGAGCACCTCTTCCGTTTCAAAAGAGCCTTCAGGAAGCTCGCTCGCGACGAAGCTGTCCACTTCGGCCTGCTGGATATTGTAGAGGACTTCAATCTCTTTGGAGAAGAGCCGCTTTTCTTTCCCCAGGACGGCCTGGAGTTTCGGTGTGTCCGCGGCGACCGGCGCACCTTCGGTAAGGACTTGTTTCAGGGCTTCTTCGTATGCCTCGAGCGGGCGGGCACCGACGATTTTCACGCCCTGCTGTTCCTTGTTCACGAGGACGATTGTCGGGAAACCGCGGGCGCCGAGCGTGGCCGCCTTACGGAAGTCCTCTTGGAGAAGCTGCTGCGCTTCTGGTGTTTCGGATTCCTTCACGATGGCGTCTCCATCAAGGCCGAGTCCGTCGACAATTTCCTTCAGGACGCCGGCGTCGGAAATGTTGCGGTTAAAGGCGAACAGTTCCTCGCGGGCACGGCGCAGGAAAACAGGCGCAAGAGACGGGTCGTATTTTTGGACGGTCTTGAACACGCGGGACGGGATGAACGATGATGTGACAGGATCCGTGTGCCAGAGCGAGCCGTCGATCGGCATCCGGCTGTGCTCGCCGACCTCCCGCCAATGGGACGCGACGTCTGCCGGCCCGGAAATCCCGTTGGCGCGGTCGGCGAATCCGTCCCATTTCTCGAGCAGGCCGCCCATGACCGTATGGACGTTCAGGTGGTCGGCATAGCGCTCGGTGAATGCGCGGAACTGAGGCTCAAGCGCCCAGCAGTGCGAGCAGATCGGGTCGGTCACATAGTACAGGTCGACTTTTTCCTTTGGCTTGCTGAAGTCGAGCATTTGAAAGCCGGTCGTGTTTTCCTCTCCCGGCACGCCGCATACGCCGGTTTCCATGTCGCAGATCAGATTGTTCTTGTTCATCATAGTTCCTCCTTTGTTGGGGTGAGTTGGACGTCGAGATGCTGTTGGGCCCATTCCTGGATCGGCTTCAGGCTTTCAGCGAGCGCCGCGCCTTTGTCGGTCAGTCGGTAACGGATGCTGACAGACGGTTCCTGGTGGACGGTCTTTTCGATGAGGCCGGCTTCGGCCAGTTCGGTGAGCTTGAGCGAAAGTGCACGGGGCGTCATGCCCGTGAGGTCCTGCTTCATCTCCGAGAAGTGTGCGGCATGGTTTTCGCGCGACCACAGATAGTGGACCAGCTGGCCGTTCCACTTCTTGCCGAGGATCTGGAACGCGGCCTCCATATAGGGACAGGTCTGCAAGGGCACTCCTCCTTTGGTGTAATTGCGATGTTGTATACTTAGTATATCAAGTATAAAAAATATATCAAGAGGTGTGATTACGAAAGATCATCGTCGGTGAGGCGGGTGAGTTTGCACATTCGCCCTTCGAGATTGCATAATCACACCCCGAGACTGCACGTTCGACCTGCGAGATTACACGTTCACAACAAAAGAAGCATGCAGCCCGGCCCGGCTGCATGCTGTTTAGCGCTTATTCGGTTGTGGCCGCGATGGCCGTTTCGTTCGTGTAGACGGCCTGCCTGTCGATGATCCGCCGGCTGGAGGCGTTCAGGCCCTGGATGGTGACGTCGTTGCCGTTTTCCCTGAGTTTCAGGACGGCCTTGTCGATCGCGCCGACCGCCGAGTCATCCCATACATGGGAGTCAGTGAAGTCGATGCGGATGTCCTGATCTTTCTCCGTCAGGTCGATGCCTGCGAGGAAGTCCTCGACCGAGGCGAAGAACAGCTGGCCCTGCACGCTGTAAAGGATGCCGGCGTCCGTCAGCTTTTTCTCGACCTTGATCTTGGAGATTTTGACAACGAAGAAGATCGCGCTCAGGATCACGCCGGCGATGACGCCTTTGGACAGGTCGTGTGTAGCCACGACGATTCCCATTGTGACGACCATGACCGCAGCGTCCGTTTTCGGCGCTTTCCTGAGGTAGGAGAACGAGCCCCAGTCGAACGTGCCGATCGATACCATGATCATGATGCCGACCAGGACCGGCATCGGAATCTGGACGACGAGGTCGCCGAGGACGATGATCAGGAACATGAGCAGAAGTCCCGCCGTCAGCGTGGACAGCCTGCCGCGCCCGCCGCTTTTCACGTTGATGACCGATTGGCCGATCATCGCGCAGCCCGCCATGCCGCCGAAGAATCCGTTGATGACGTTCGCGATGCCCTGGCCGCGCGCTTCTTTGTTTTTGTTGCTTCCCGTGTCCGTCATGTCGTCGACGATCTGTGAAGTGAGGAGTGACTCCAGCAGACCGACGATCGCGAGTGCGAGCGAGTATGGGAAGATGATCGCGAGTGTTTCCAGGTTAAATGGAACGTTCGGGATGAGGAATGCCGGAAGAGTCTGCGAAATCGTACCAAGATCGCCGACCGTACGGAGCTCGAGCCCCGAGAAGATCGCCACTGCCGTCAGGATGACGATCGCGATCAGCGGAGCGGGAATCGCGCGGAAAAACCGCGGGACGATATAAACGATCGCGAGCGTAATCGCGACAAATACATAGGTCATATTATTGATGCCAAGGAAATGCGGCACCTGCGCCATGAAGATCAGGATCGCCAGCGAGTTGACGAAGCCGATCATGACGGCACGCGGGATGAACTTCATCAGCTTCGCGATCTTCAGCACACCGAAGAGGATCTGGATGACCCCGGTGAGGATCGTTGCTGCAAGAAGGTAGTCCAGCCCGTGCTCGCGGACAAGCGGCACCATGAGAAGCGCCATCGCGCCGGTCGCCGCGGAGATCATACCAGGCCGGCCGCCGACAAAGGCGATGATGACCGCGATGCAGAAGGAGGCATATAAGCCGACCATCGGATCCACGCCTGCTATGATGGAAAAGGCGATCGCCTCGGGAATCAGGGCAAGGGCGACTACGGTCCCCGCCAGGATGTCCCCGCGGACGTTGCCGAACCATTCTTTCTTTAGAGTATCTATCAATCGGTACACCTCTTTATTGTAATCTGACTGACACATTCTAACATCGTTTGTTCCAAAAGGGAACCCTTTTGGACCTGGATTCGTTTATAATGGGAACGAAGCTTTTCCGGAAAGGAAGTCTATAATGAACTACGCATATATCCGTTGCCTGCCGTCCGACCGTGATATGGCAGCGCAAAAGGAGACGCTCAGTACCCATCCTGTCGATGAATGGGTGAAGGAAGAGGAGTACCAGATCAATGATGCGCTGGATGCGCTTCTGGAACGGGTCGGAGCAGGTGATGTAATTTACGTCCAATCGCTCGTCACGCTCGCCCATTCGCCGGCGCATCTTATGGTGGTGCTCGAGCAGGTGTCCGAGAAAAAGGCCGTGATCCGGTTCCACCGCGAGGAGATCGACTCCGATCAGCCGCTCTCGTTGAATCTGGAGCAGATGGTGCGCATGTTCACGGAGTTCCAGTCTGAAACGGTGAGCCTCGCGACCAAGACCGGCATCGACCGTGCGCGGGAAAAGGGCGTCTCCACCGGACGCCCGCGAAAAAAGGACAAAAACGTTCGCGAAGCACTCCGGATGTACCGCTCCAACCTGTATACGTTGGCAGAAATCCGCGAGAAAACGAACATCTCGAAAACGACGCTCTACCGTTATCTCGCATTGGAGAAGGACGGGGACGAATGAGGAAAGCACACGGGGCTGCCGCGTGCTTTTTCGTTTTGGGGCAGGAGTGGCGGCGAAAGTACACAACCGTAATATATAAGCATTTAATTATTTACAGATGAATTCCGCAGGTGTACTCTATACATAAGCAAACAGTTATATAAGGAGGCCCACATGGATATTCAGCTGATGGAGAAGCAATTAAAGGCGCTCGCTGACAGCAACCGGCTGAAGGTGCTTTCCTGCCTGAAGAGCGGGGAAGTGTGCGTCTGTGAGTTTGTCGATGTGCTCGGCATTTCACAGCCGGCCGTCAGCCAGCATCTGCGCAAGCTGAAGGAAGCCGGCATTGTCAGCGAGCGCAAAAGGGGCACGTGGAAGCATTACCGGCTGGCGGAAGAACTGACGCCGGTTGTCCGGACAGTCATTGATGAGCTTGAAGCGACCGAAGCCTGCGTGTGCGGCTCCGCTGAAGTTTCATGCTGAGCCGATATCAGAGGAGGAACCGATCATGACGAAAAAACTGCTTTATTTCCTGTGCACGGGCAACTCGTGCCGCAGCCAGATTGCCGAAGGATTCGGCAAGAAGTACCTCGGGGACGAATGGGAAGTGAAAAGCGCGGGTGTCGAGGCGCACGGGCTGAATCCAAGAGCCGTTGAGACGATGGCCGAAGCGGGAATCGACATCTCCGGGCAGACGTCCGATATTCTCGATATGGAAACGATGAATCGCTCGGACTTTATCGTGACGCTGTGCGGCGACGCCGCGGACCGCTGCCCGATCACGCCGCCGTCGATCCGCCGGGAGCACTGGGGCTTTGACGATCCGGCAAAAGCGACCGGTACGGAAGAAGAAATCATGGCGGAATTCCGCCGCGTTCGCGACGAGATTGGCGAGCGCATCCGGAAGTTTGCGGAGGAGGAATCGAAATGAATGTCTCACCAGAAGGAAAAGCGTTTCTGACAGAGGTACAGGCCAAACAGCCTGACAAGACGATCCGTTTCTACGGCGTCCCGGGATGCTGCGGCGTCAACATGGGCGCTGAGCTTGCGGTGCCTGCCGACGGAGATGAACAGATGGAACTGGAAGGGATCCGGTTCGCCGTCGATCCGCAGGTGAAGGCAATGCTGGCGGACGTGACGGTCCACGCGGAAGAAAACGAAGGGGAGATGGGGCTGATGCTGGTCGGCTACCAGCCCGGGAGCTGCTGATGGTCGTCAAGAACGCGGGCGCACTGTCGCCGGACTACTTCTTGTCATACCTGCGGCTGCTCCTGTCCACCCGGGCTGGTTCCTTGGAAGAAGCGAAGAAGCTGACCGAAGAGCAGTTTTTCCGGGGCGACCTGAACCGCTACGGAGTGTACACGAAAGCGGCCTATGAAGAGGCCCTGAAGCGAATCTGCAATGACCCCATCCAAGAAGAGGTGTAGACGTATGGAATTGAAAATCATCCAACCCGCTGCCTGCTGTGATCCGTCCACGGGATGCTGCGAGCCGGATCTGCCAGTTGCAATCATCGGAGCGGGCCCGATTGGCCTCGCGGCTGCCGCCCACCTGAAAGAGCGTGGCGTGCCGTTCTTCATTCTGGAAAAAGGGAGCATCGCCGAAAATGTACGCACGTGGGAACATGTCACGCTGTTCTCCCCGTGGCGGTACAATGTCGACGAAGCAGCGGGACGTCTGCTTGAACAAACAGGCTGGCAGAAGCCGGAACCGGAAAAGCTGCCGACCGGAGTGGAGCTGATCGGGGAATACTTGGAGCCGCTTGCGAAGCTGCTCGCACCGGATATTTGGGAACGCCATGAAGTCGTCGCGATTGCCCGGGACGGGATCGACCGTATGAAGTCGGCCGGACGAGCTTCGAAGCCGTTCCTGATCTATGCGGAAACACCCGACGGCACGAGGGAAATGAAGGCCGGAGCGGTGATCGACGCAACCGGCACCTGGGGCAATCCGAATCCTGCCCTCAGCACCGGCGTCTTGCTGAAGGCCGAGAAGGAGCTTGCGGACCGCATCGATTACGGGATTCCGGACGTTCTTGCGCATGAGGAGCAGTATGCGGACCGCCGCATCGCCGTGGTCGGCGGCGGACATTCGGCCATCAATTCCCTGCTGAGTCTGATGAAGCTCAAGGATCGGCATCCGGAGACGCAGATTACCTGGATACTTCGCAAAAAGCGCGTGGAAGACGCATTCGGCGGCGGACAAGATGACGAGCTCGAAGCCCGCGGGGAACTCGGCAGCCGGATCGCCGGATACGTGCGGGACGGCCGGGTTGAAGTGGTCACTCCGTTCCGGATCACAGGAATCCGGGAAGCGGACGGCATCGTGCTTTCATCAGACGGCAAGGACCTGGCACCGTTTGACCGGCTGATCGTCAACACGGGCAGCCGTCCGGAATTCGGTTTCCACCGAGAGCTCCGGTTTGAATCGGAAGCAATCACCGAGGCCGTGCCTGCACTGGCACCGCTGATCGACCCGAACCTCCACAGCTGCGGAAGCGTCCCGGCGCACGGTGAGAAAGAGCTCCGCCAACCGGAGGAAGGCTTCTACATCGTCGGCTCGAAATCGTACGGCCGCGCACCGACCTTCCTGATGGCGACCGGCTATGAGCAAGTCCGCTCGGTGGCGGCATCTCTTGCCGGAGACCGGGAAGCCGCGGATAATGTACAGTTGGTGCTGCCGGAAACCGGCGTCTGCCATAGTGGCGCCGGCGGCTGCTGCTGAGGGGAGCGCGCCTATGATCCGGAAGGTGAGAAGTGAAGATTTCGAGGACGTGCTGGAGATTTACCGGGAAGGCATGGCTACGGGCATCGCGACATTCGAGACCCGTGTGCCTTCCGAAGATGGCTGGGACCGGAAATTCCATCCTGAGCTCCGGTTTGTCTATGAAGACGGCGGAAAGATCCTCGGCTGGGTGTCGCTCACGCCGTTCTCCGCGCGTAACGCATACCGCGGTGTCGGTGAAGTGAGTGTTTACGTAAAGCATGGGGCGGGGGGATCCGGCATCGGCACAAGCCTGCTGCGCCATCTTGAAGAAGAAGCGCGCCGGGCAGGATATTGGACACTGCAGGCCGCCATCTTCGAAGAGAATACCGCAAGTATCCGTCTGCATGAAAAGTGCGGGTTCCGCATCGTCGGCGTGCGTGAGAAAATCGCGATGCGCGACGGCGTTTGGCACAATAATGTGCTTATGGAGAAAAGGATCGTGGAATGAATGGAAGAAGCATGCGGCCCAGGGAGGCTGCATGCTTCTATTTTGAGGGGCGGAATTCGCGAGATTGCACATTCGTGTCTCGAGTTTACACAATCATGGAGCGAGATTACATATTCACGCCGTGAGACTACACATTCATAATGGAGGCAGGGAGGAGGAGCGAAGGTGACCATCAAGGGAATCAATCATTATTTGTTTTCGGTGTCCAACCTGGAGCGGTCGATTAAGTTTTACAGCGATGTGTTCGGGGCGAAGCTGCTTGTCAAGGGCAGATCTACTGCCTATTTTGACCTGAACGGGATGTGGCTGGCGCTCAATGAGGAGCCGGACATTCCTCGGAATGAAATCCATGAGTCGTATACACACATTGCCTTCACGGTTGATGAAGCTGACTTCGACGGCGAGGTCACCAGGCTCAGGGAGCTCGGCGTGAACATCCTGCCGGGCCGTGAACGGAATGAGCGGGACCGCAAGTCCGTTTACTTTACCGACCCGGACGGCCACAAGTTCGAGTTCCATACCGGGACACTGGAAGATCGGCTGGATTATTACCGGCAGGAAAAGCCACACATGACGTTTTATGAATGAAAATAAGCATGCAGCCCGTGTCGGGCGGCATGCTTATTTTTTGTCTGTGGGAGCGGGATTTTTCATGAAAGTACACTAAGGCAGCGCGAAAGTACACTAAGCGTCTGCGAAAGTACAGTAAGCTTGACCGAAAGTACACCATCGCCTGTTAAAAGTACACTATCCCGCCGCCCCCTCACATCAGGACTGAACCGGTACCGCACGGAATCCGCGCATCTGGCCAAGGATCAGTGCGCCGACGGTCTGGACGGCGGACTTCGCGATCACCTGGCTGAGGATGGCGACCGGGACGGCTTCCCACGGGATGAATCCGGCGCCGATCGGGCTCATGCCGACGATGACGAAGACGGCCGAGTCCAGGATGCCGCCGACGATGCCGCTGTAGAACACGCGCCAGACGAACGACACTTTCAGGCGCGAGTAGATTTCCGTATCCGCCGACTCGGCGATGATAAATGCGAGCGCCGAAGCGGCGACGATTGCCAGCGTGTCCCCAAGGATAAAGGAGACCGTCGCGGACAGGACGAGCGCGATCACAATAAACATGTAGGTCTTCTTGCGGCCGTACTTGTTCTGGACGAGGTCGCGGAAGATGAACGTTGCCCCGGCAAACAGGGTGCCTACCGGGATGATGAAAATCCCGAATTCAAGCGGCATGAGCGCTGCGGTGGCGACGTTGGCGATGACAATCGAGATGAGGTAAAGGAAGATTCTCATGGCAGCGCCACCTCCTCAGCCGATCCGCCCGCCGGGAGTACGGTTCCGCTTTTCTTTACAAGGAAGGTTTCAAGGCCTTTCCTGCGCAGGCGGCACGCCGGGCACTCGCCGCAGCCGTCGGCCTGGATGCCGTTGTAGCAGGTGAGCGTCTTCGTGCGGACGTAGTCGAGCTTGCCGAGCCGGTCGGACAGTTCCCAGACCTGGGATTTGTCGAGCCACATGAGCGGCGTGTGAATGACGAACTGGTCGTCCATTGCGAGGTTGAGCGTGACGTTCAGCGATTTCACGAATGCATCGCGGCAGTCGGGATAGCCGCTGAAGTCGGTCTCGGAGACGCCTGTGACGATATGCTTCGCGCCGATCTGGCGGGCAAGGATCCCTGCGAATGAGAAGAAAAGCAGGTTCCGTCCCGGCACAAAGGTGGACGGGAGCCCCCCGTCATCGCCGTCAGCGACTTCAATCCCGGTATCCGTCAGCGCACTTGGCGCGAGCTGGCTGATCAGCGACATGTCGAGGACGTGGTGCTTCACCCCAAGTTCTCCCGCGATGTTTTTGGCACATTCCACCTCGAGGGCATGGCGCTGGCCGTAGTTGAATGTCACGGCCTCCACTTCGGCAAATTGTTCCAGTGCCCAGAACAGGCAGGTCGTGCTGTCCTGGCCGCCGCTGAACACGACGACCGCTTTTTCTTGTTTCACAATAAATGATCTCCTTTGAGTGAAAACAGCGGCGCTGTTTCCCTTAGTTTTTTAGAGAAGGTCGCTAAGAACTTCTTCCGGGGCGGGTCAGCGGTTTGTGATCGTCTCCGGGTTCATGTCGTGGTTCATCAGACGGTAGCTGGCGATCTCCTCATACTTCGTTCCCGGACGGCCGTAGTTGCACCACGGGTCGATCGAGATGCCGCCGCGAGGGGTGAACTTGCCCCAAACCTCGATGTAGCGCGGGTCGAGCAGCTTGATGAGGTCGTTCATGATGATGTTCACGCAGTCCTCGTGGAAATCGCCGTGGTTGCGGAAGCTGAACAGGTACAGCTTCAGCGACTTGCTTTCGACGAGTTTTTTGTCCGGGATGAACGAGATGTACATCGTCGCAAAGTCGGGCTGTCCGGTGATCGGGCACAGGCTCGTGAATTCCGGGCAGTTGAACTTCACGAAATAATCGCGGTTCGAGTGGAGATTATCCACCGCCTCCAGCACTTCCGGCGCGTATTCCATTGAGTATTGGGTATTCTGATTCCCCAGCAGGGTCAGATCCTTTAATCCTTGTTCTTGGCTTCTGCCAGACATAATAAAAAAGCCTCCTTGTGGTCATGCGCCCGGCATGCTCAAGAGAGGCTTTAGCGTTCCCATAAAAAACAAAAAGCCGTGTCCGGCATGGACATGGCTTGAATCGTCATGAATCCATAGTTTTTTATAGAGGGTATCCGCTATGAACCTCTCCCGGCGAGTCCGGGCATTTAGTTGTCGTTATTATGATATAGAAAATTATCGCTCCGGGCAAGTTTGTTTTGTCCGCGAGGTTCCTGAGATACACTTCATCTAACAACTTCTGGGGGGAGAACGATGGACATTTACCGGGGCAGCCAGGCATTTCCGGCGGGCGGCAAGTTTTTCAGCCTTAAGGTGAACCGTCCTGGCCTGGTCAATCAAGACAGAGACAGCGATGACTATTCATTCGGGCCATTGGCGCGGTTTGACCATGCCACCATCAAGAAAGGCACGAAGATCAAGATGCATGAGCATGTGAACGATGAGATTCTGAGCTACATCGGATCCGGGCGGTTGCTGCACCGGGATTCTGACGGGCAGGAAGAGATGCTGGAGCCGGGCCGGCACATGATGATGAACGCGGGCAAGAGCTTTTTCCACGAGGAGTCGGCACCGCACGAAGACGTTGAGATGCTGCAGATCCTGATCCGTCCGGAAAAGGCGGACTTGGAACCGCTCGTCCGGTTCTGGGAAGCAGGCGAACCTGGAGACGACGGCTGGACGCTCATCGGCGGGCCATCGGATTCAGGTGCGCCGCTTGAGATCCGCCAGCGAGTGGCCGTTTATGAAGCGAAGGCGGATGCCGGAGCGGAACTGACCGTACCGGACGTGCATGGATACACGCCGTGGCTATATGTGTTCGAAGGCAGTATCCGGGTAGGCGGGGAAGTCCTCGGAAAAGGGGACGGGGTGAGCGGTACTGCGGGTGAGCTATCAGAACTCGAGATTCTTGAGACCGCAGTGCTTGTGCTGTTCCTCGTGGACTTAGATGCCGAAATGACCGATACAGGCACGATCAGCGGAATGAAGAGAATGTGAAACCAGGCAGCCAGCCCAATCGGACTGGCTGCTTTTTTTTCTGAATATAGATTGACTACTCAGTTGAACTGAACTATTATTAAGTCAGGCTATATAGTTGGACTGAATAGAGGTTGAAGCGATGAAACATCCATTATTGCCGTTGTCTGAAACGATGCATTACATTTTATTGGCTCTGCGTGAGCCGCTCCACGGTTATGCCGTCATGCAGAAAATCGAAGAAATGAGTCATGGTTCCGTTATTTTGGCGGCTGGTACGTTATACGGGGCGATCGAAAACTTGAGTAAACACGGTTGGATCGAGCCTGTGGGGAAGTCAGGTCGGAGAAAGATTTATGGGATTACTGCTGAAGGTCTCGAAGTGTTGAAGGTTGAACAAAAAAGGCTGTTGCACATTTTATCCTTGTACGAAGGAAGTGAGCCGGATGAAGAGGTTTAAGCTGTTCTTCAATATCGAAAAAGAAGAGCAATGGCTGAACGGGCAACTGCAAGAAGGTTATCGCTGTACAGGAATTAGCGGATTGGGCATCTACACCTTTGAAAAAACGGATAAGAACTATGTGATGCGGCTTGATTACCAGGGGCATTTAAGCAAGGAGAAGTTCGGGGAGTATAAAGGGATGTACGAGGACTTTGGCTGGGATTACATTGACGGTTCTACACTCAGCGGCATCCGGTACTGGCAAAAAGAATCGGCTGATCAAGATGTGATCTTCTCAGATCGCCAATCACAGGGCAGTTATTACAAGCGGCTGATGAACTATTCGCTGTGGCTGGGCATGCTCTGTCTGTTTTATTCGTTGATGCTCTACACGGATTCAAATCTGTACCACGAAGGCCTTTGGAGCATGGAAGGCTCCTTGTTCTTGAAAGCATTTCTGTTTGAAACCCCGTTTGTCCTGTTGAAGTTGCTGCCGGCGCTGATGGTTGTTCTGTTGGGGATCAGCTATTATCAGGCTTACCGGAAGTACTCAATATTAAAGGTTTAATGAAAAAGGCAGCCTGTCCACGGAGGACGGCTGCCTTTCCTATATGGATCACGAGACCACCTGAATACTGGTCTCTTCCTCTCGTTCCTTCTGCATTTTCTTGAACTTCCGGTCGAGGAAGAAGTTCGCGAATGGTACGAATGCGGCTGCGACGCCAAGCACCGACCAGATGATGTTCCAGCGAACCACGATCTGTGCCAGGAGGAGGGCAAGGACGTACGTGACGAAGATGCCGCCGTGGATCGCGCCGACAATCGAGACGGCAAGCGGCATGCCCGCCATGTATTTCATCGGCATCGCGATGAACAGCAGGACCAGCAGCGACACACCGTCAGCAATCCCCACGGCCCGCACAAATTTCAGTGCAGAGATGGACAATGGATACTCCTCCTTTCGTTTTGTTTCTTTCAGTATAGGGGAAACTCAGAAACGTGTCCCGGTCGGGATGCTCCGTTTTGAGCAGAAGCTTTGACGATTTGGTGAAAAAGAGTTATCTTGAATTCGAGGGATATAATAAAGGAGTGTTGCGGAATGGGTAAACTTGATGGAAAAGTGGCATTGGTGACAGGCGGCGCGTCCGGAATCGGAAAAGCATCGGCCCTTCTGTTCGCAAAGGAAGGCGCGAAAATCGTCATCGCTGACCTGAACGAAGAAAAAGGCCAGGAAGTGATGGAAGAACTCACGAACTCCGGCACGGAAGCACTGTTCGTGAAGACGAACGTCACGAGCGAAGACGACGTCCAGAACCTGTTCAAGGAAGCGGCAGAGCAGTTCGGCCAAGTCGATGTCGTCTTCAACAACGCGGGCATCGGCGTCAACAAGCCGTCTGATGAGCTCACATACGAAGAATGGCGCCGGACGGTCAGTGTCGACCTCGACGGGGTCTTCCTCGTTGCGCGCGAAGCATTGCGCGGTTTCCTGAAAACCGGCGGCGGTGTCATGGTCAATACCGCTTCGATGTACGGCCATGTCGGCGTCGCACAAAACGCGCCGTATGCGGCAGCGAAGGGCGGCGTCGTCAACCTTACACGCGGGCTGGCGGTCGAATATGCGGACCGCAACATCCGCGTCAACGCCATCTGCCCGGGCTTCATCGACACGCCGATCATTCCGGAAGACATGAAGCAAGGCCTGCGTGATGCCACACCAGTGGGCCGTCTTGGTGAAGCGGACGAAATCGCGAAAGCGGTCCTGTTCCTCGCGTCCGACGACTCCAGCTTTATGACAGGCTCAAGCCTGATCGTCGACGGCGGATACACAGCGCAGTAATAGAACGGCAACAAGCCCCCGAACCGATTTGGTTAGGGGGCTTGTTTCATTTAACCAGCTTGGGCACCCATCGGATGTAGAGGAGTTCACCGGCAAGCTCCACAATCGTCTGCGTGACAATGACGGCCGCGACCAATGTGCTTGCGTCACCAGGAAGTGCCAGGGCGAGGGGGAGAACGACAAGCGAATTACGGGTGGACCCGCTAAACACCAGCGCGCGGCCGGCCCCGGTGTCGAGTCCCATTCGTTTGGCGATGAATCTGGAAATGACCGGCATGATGACCATGAAGGCGATATAGAGTGGAATGACTTTTATGATTTCGTCCGCAAACGTCGAGACCTTGCCGATCTGGGAAGCGACGACGACAAAAAGAGTCAGCGCCATGAACGGGACGGGCAGCCATGCCGACAGGTTAATCAGACGTTCACCAGCCGATGATTTTCTCGCCCACAGCTGGACGGCAATGGCGATGCCGAGCGGAATTACAATCAGGCCAAAAAACGCCTCCAGGAACGGCCCGGATTGGACGATGCCTGCCGCGGAATCTCCCAAGAAGAGCCAGAGGTAGACCGGCAACAGAATCATTTGTGTCATGAAGAGGATCGGTGTCGACATCAGGACCAGCTTTTCGTTTCCCCTGCCGAGCGCCGTGAACACAATGACATAATCAATGCAGGGTGTCAGCAAAACCAGGAAAAACCCAAGAAGCAGCGGCGGGTGATCCGGCAGGAATCTGGAAAGGAGCCACACTACTACCGGGACTGCAATATAATTCGTGAGCAATACCGCGGCGAGATAACGCCGATTATTGAACGCATCTTTCAGCGACACAAACGGGATCTGCGAGAACATGCTGTACATGAGGATGGCGATAATGATTGTGATGGAACCGCCGATCCGGCTGGCAAGTTCAGGTGCCATGAAGCCGAAAAAGAACGCGGCGGCAAGGACAACGATGTAAAGCAGTACCTGGTTATTTTCTAATTTCTCTCTGTTCAGCATTCGTGATGATCCCCCAGTAGCGATGTACTGTAGCAACTGTATCATAAGCATGCTTGAGCCAGGGCGCCTTGGGAAATGCGACAAAAAAGAGCCTCCGCTTCCTCTTTGAAAGGATTCGGAGACTCTCCATTAAAATATATATGTTTTTCATACGCGAACTTCCAGAAGTCGTGTGCGAACCCAATTGGCACTTCTGAATGCGCGAATCAGTCCTTTCCCCCGGCCGTTCGGCGTTTCAACATTTCACCGGATTGGAGATCGAACCGTTCGACAGTCCGTTCTCCGGACTGTCGATGAAAGACGACTTTCATGAGGCAAGCTTCTTTATGGCTGAACGCATGGACCGTCACGTAATTCTTTTCTTCATACATATGGATAGGAACGTAGCCATAGAGCTTCTTCTGCTCATCCATCCAGTCTGCCGTCAAGCTGTCGGTCAGTGTGGCGATGGACCTTTGGTCTTCTTCCATAATCCTCTCCCTTTCGAGGGAACGCTTAGTAAGCTTATAGGTCTTATAGATAGAAGTAAAGTTTAAAGGAGCAAGCAGGTAACAATTCGCCTTAATCCATTCACACTTTACCTGTCTGAAAAGTGCTACACTAAAAGAAAAATCGGTTCATTGGAGGAATGGGTATGAAGACGCTCTGGCACGGGGGAACGTTTGTGACGATGGAACAGGAAGGGCACGCGGTCAAGGCGGTGCTCGTGGAGGACGGCCGTATTATCGCGACCGGTACATATGAAGAGCTGAAGGATCAGGCAGACCGGGAGGAAAATGTCGGCGGGGCAGTTGTCTATCCGGGGTTTGTCGATACGCACATGCACCTGATCGGCCACGGCCGGCAGCTGCTGAGCAACAATTTGTCCGCGGTGACGTCATCGGAGGAGTTGCTCGCGATTATGCGAAGGGCGGCGGATGCGGTGCCGGAAGGCTCGTGGGTGCTCGGCGAGGGCTGGGATGAGAACCTGTTCCCGGACCGCCATATCCCGACGCTTGCGGAACTGGATGCCGTGACGGACAAGCCGATGATGCTGAAGCGGACTTGCCGGCATATGATCCTCGCGAACTCGGCGGCGCTGGAGCTTGCGGGCATCACGAAGGAGACACCAGACCCGGAGGGCGGCGTCATCGTGCGTGACGCGGATGGACACCCGACCGGTTTCCTGAAAGAGGATGCGCAGGATCTGGTCGAGTCGATTGTCCCGCACCCTACTGAGGAAGCGATCCGTGCTGCGCTTGAAGCGGCGGTCGATGACCTTGTATCGATGGGGCTGACAGGGGGCCATACGGATGACCTCGGTTACTTTGGCGGCTATGAGAATCCGATGAAGGCGTTCCATGAAGTGCTGGGAGAGGGCAAGCGAAAGTTCCGCGCGCATCTCCTGCGCCGCTCGACCGTGTTCGAGGACATGATGAAAGCGGATGTGGCTTACAGCACGTGGGCGGAGCCCGGTGCGATGAAGTTCTTTATCGACGGTGCGCTCGGCGGCAAGACCGCGGCGCTGTCGGAGGATTACTCGGATGACCCGGGCAACCGCGGCACATTCGTTGTCACCCAGGAGGAGACGGAAGAACTGGTGCGCCTAGCGCGGAGCCACGGCGAGGCGATCGCGGTGCACGTCATCGGTGACGCGGCAGCGGAGATGGCAATTGAAGCGATCGAGAAGTACCCGTGCCCGGCAGGCAAGCGCGACCGTCTGATCCATGTGTGCGTGCTGCGCGAGGATCTGGTGGATCGTATGGAGAAGCTCCCGGTCATCCTCGACATCCAGCCGATCTTCGTCGGCTCGGACTTCCCATGGGCGGAAGATCGGCTCGGACCGGAGCGGCTTGAGTGGGCCTATGCATGGAAAAAGCTGATGGACCGCGGGTTCATCTGCGGAGGTGGTTCCGATACCCCTGTTGATTCCCCGGACCCACTCCTTGGCATCTATACCGCAGTTGCCCGCAAGCTTCCGAACGACCCGAAAGAGGGCGGCTACCTGCCCGAAGAGAAGCTTTCCCGCTACGAGGCGCTTCGCCTTTATACGACCGAGGCGGCAAAAGTGCTCGGCCAACAAGACATCCGCGGCAAGATCGCCCCGGGCCACTTTGCCGACTTCACCGTCATCGATGCCGACCTGGAGCGAGTGGCCGAAGACGATATTGTGAAGGCGAATGTCCTGATGACCGTGGTTGACGGGAATGTGCAGTTCAGGAAGTGAGTGCGGGCGGAAGAGGGAGCGGTAGGGCGGCGTAACACTCGCGCGGTGTTCCGTAACATTCACGCCCTGACGGCTCACGTCTATTCCGTTCCCGCCACTCGGCAGAAGGATCTCGACACTCACGGGTCCAATCTCGCCACTCAATGATGGAATCCCGACACTCACCAGTCGGATCCCGCCACTCGCGGGAATCCCGGAATGTTCACATGAATGGCTACACTCAACACCACAACCAGACGGCCGGACCCTCGGGGGTCGGCTGCCCAACAATAGGAGGGATGGCCATGGCCTCAGCGGCGCGGCCGATCCGCAATTATTTGCCGGGGCTGCTCGTCCTGGCGGGCGGGCTATACACGGTGTATTACTACTATATGTATTGGCTTCGGGTCTACGGGGCGCTTTGCATTCCTGGTTACGGAGATCCAATCAAAGTGGAAGTGACACGGGGAATCTGGATTAGGCTGGATGCGATCCTGTTCCCGACGGTGTTCGGGGTGATTCTGGCGCTGCTCGGGGTCATGCTCATCTGGAAAAAGAAATTCGGGGCGGCGGTTGTTGCGCTTGTGCTGAGCGCGACGGTCATCAACTGGCCGGCTTTCATCATGATTGCCGGAGGTGCCCTGCTCGGCCTGCTGTTCTGGAGGAAGACCCTGTTGCCGACCATCGATCTTCCCGATAAGACGATGGAATGGCTAAATGAGGAGACAGGGGCACCCGTCCTGAAATCGTTCCGGCGACTGCCGTCGGAACGGCTTGTCTACTCGTTCCGCAGCGGGGACGGCGTAAACTTTGTCGTGAAAGAAATGGTCTCGGCCAAAGAGGCGGAGCGGGAATTGAATGCCCTGACTGCCGCGGCTGACCGCGAAATTCCTGTCCCGGAAGCGAAAGCCATCGACGGCCGTTTCCTCCTGATGTTGCAACTGGACGGGTTCCCGTTTTTACAGCCGCTCGATTTTGAGGCTTGGATTGATGAAATTGCGGGTATATTATCCAACACCCACTCGGCCCATATTCCGGAAATTCAGGCAAGCCGGCGGGATGCGGAGCCGTTCATTCCCGGATGGGCCTTTGACCGGGCCAACTGGGAGCAGGCTGCCCGGATTTTCCGGGAGGAGGCAGCTGACGCCTCATCGGTCTTTATCCACGGTGACTTTGAACCGGCCAACGTGCTGTTCCGTGACGGCCGTGTGAGCGGCGTGACCGGATGGACCCATGCGGGAAGCGGTCCGGCCCAGCTGGACGTCGGCCGCATGCGGGTTGCGCTCGAGCTGATCCATGGAGGGAATGTGGCGGACCGGTTCCTGGGGACGTATAAAAATTTGTCGAAAAACCGAGGCTTTGAATACAGCCGCTACTGGGACCTTTTGGCGGTATATGGCTGGCTGGAACAGGATCCGGGGGACATTGCCTCCCACTGGAGACGGTTTGGCATCACCACTCTTTCTGAGGATGAAGTGATGCGCCGCCTTGAACGGTTTGTGAAATTCATGACAGATAAGGAGTGAGGCAGTGAAGGATATCGGGATCCTTCTTCTGTTTATCGTCCTCGGTGCCATCATTGCCGTGACGGGAGCCGGAGCCGAATCCATGATGCTTAGAATCGGTTCCACGCTGCTTGCAGGTTTGCTTGGAGTGGTGGCACTGATCGCGGGGATTCAGACTGTGGCCGGAAACAAGGAGAAATACAGCAAAAGGTAAAAAATTCAGTTTATTTGATTATTTCTCCGGTGAATAGGGAATGCTTCACGATAAGTCGTTCCGCTGGTGCGGGGCGGCTTTGCTGTGCCCGCGAAAAGGCCGCCATCCTGCACGGGTGGCGGCTGCTTTCATTTTCCCTGTTGGCGGTTGCCCGGTTGACTTTCTTTTTTGCCAGCGGCATCCGCACGCTTGAACTCATCCTGATACAGCACTTCCTGCGTGTCGCGGAGGCCGTTGTTCGTCTCGGCCATGCGCTCATGCGGTTCACGATTTCCTTTCTTCAATCCAACCACTCCCTTCGAATCCATAGGTTCTCCCGTTACAGAACCGCTTAAACGTGGTACAACGTAGTAAGGAAGGAGCGGATTTGAATGAAAGACGGCAAAACCCGCGCGGACGTGAAGCCCGGCCAGCGTGTGAAAATCGTACTCAAGAAAGATCAGCGGACGGGCGCGCTGACTGAAGGTATTGTGAAGGACCTTCTTACAAATTCACCGACCCACCCTCACGGCATCAAGGTACGCCTGGAGGACGGACAGGTCGGGCGAGTCAAGGAAATTAGCGAATAACGGGAATGGCGCATGCGGACAGCCGCATGCGTTTTTTCAATCCTTAACAAACTCCTTAAATGCGCTTCATATGCCCTTCATACGGGCGGGGTATGGTGGGACCAAACAGGGCAGAAGGATTCACGGACACAGGGAGGATGCGAAATGAGACGGCTGTTGGTGATCGGGCTTGCGACGTTGTTCTTTTCGGGATGCATGATGGATGTGACCGCGCCGGTGGAACAGGCGCCGCCGGATCAGCAGGTGGAGGCGGCTGTCCTTCAGGAGAAATCAATGTTGGAGATGCCGGCCTATTACGGGGACTACCGGCCTAATCCGCATGTACCCGATGACCGGCAGCTCAGGAAACCCGGCCAGGTAATGAGCGACAGCCGCGGTGAATTGCAAGTGCTGAAGGCGACCGGCGAGCAGAAGCAGCTGAGTGCGGGTCCGGCGGAAGTGACCGTACGCGATGCTAAGATCCTCCGATATGAGCCTGACTCCAGCCTGACGGCCCATTACCGCAAGTTTACACATGAGCCGGAATTCACACTGGTTAAGCTGTTTGTCGAGGTCCGGAATACAGGAGAGGAGCCGGTCCGATTCGATCCGGTGGATGAGATTGTGGCAGACACGGGCGAAACACTGCTCTGGGAAGAGGAGATTTACCAGGAAGGACTTGGGGGCGAGATTGCACCGGGTGAGGTAAAGGCCGGGAACATCGGTTTTGTTTTGCGGGAAGAGGGGACGGACGTGCTGACCATCCACGCGGACGGCATTGAATTCGAGATTGGATTCTAGAATACACGGACGGGGACTTGCATGTAATGAACAGAGGAGGCGCATTCGATGAGCTTCATACGGCGATTCCTGTTCCGCAGGATGGCACAGGAAACCTGGGAGCCTGCCCGCTTCCGGAAAAAGAAAGTGGGCATCCCAATCAGGCGCAGGGGATGACGGGGGACGGACGCATGCAGGCGGCATGCGTTTTTTTATGCTTTGGTCATTGAGCGGCGCGAAATAGCCATTGCGACGCGAACTCGAGGGTTGCCGTCGTGAACTTGCGTGATGCGGTCGCGAAATCCCGGGTTGCCGCCGCGAATTTGTCCCATGGCGACGCGGATATGCAAGTTGCCGTCGCGAAACACACGGCCACACAAAAACCCGCATGTTCCTGACATGCGGGTTCACGCCGGGCGCTGCTTCCTGATCTTTCGCTCGGTGATCCAGTTGCCGATGACTCCAGTCCAGAGGAGGCCGAGGAACCACCAGCGGTAATCATCGTAAAAACTCCGCCCGATATCGAAAAACGCCAAAACGATCGGAATCACGCCGATGATCATCAACGCAAAAAAGAAATTGCTCAGTCTTTTCATGTAATCACCTTCTTTAGGATACGTTACGCTGCTTCGAATTTTTCCTGTCAATCAGCCAGTTGCCGATCAGGCCGGTCCAGAGTGCGCCGAGGAACCACCAGCGGTAATCATTGTAAAAGCCCCGTCCGATATCGAGGAACGCGAAGACCACTGCAAGGACGCCGACCAGTGACAGGATTCGGAAAAAGATGCTCAGTTTTTTCATGTAATCACCTTTTCGCGGATGGCTTGGCGGGCTCGCGCACAGATTTCTATGCACACTCCCTTCCCGCTTCCATCCAATACTCTTGTTCTTATTCTACACGAAATAAGGATTGCGGGGCGGCACCCTTTATGCAATAGTTGGAAATATCAATGGGCAATGGGGGTACCTTTTATGAAGCGAGCGGGGCAGGTGTTGGGGTTTATCGGGATTGTGATCTTCATTTTGTTCCTGTCGGCGCCTTTGCTGTTTATGGTGCTGTTCGCCGGTGGCCAGGCGTGGTTCCCGGTAACGGTTGCGGGTGTGCTGGCGGTGATTCTTTGGTTCGGCTTTATGGTATTTGGAGTCCGGCGGAAAAAGATCGTGCTCGGCATCCCGCTGGCACTTATAGGCATCGGCTTTCTCATCGCATCACCATCGCTTTACAAACTGACCAAGCCGGCCGTGCATGCTGACGGTGTGGACCTGTATGAGTACGCGCCGTTCGTGGAGGGAACCAAGGCGGTGTCGCTGAATGCGCCTGCCTCTTTTAAGATGGAAGGCGATCTGCCCGTAATCGACGGCGCTACGGCGCTTTATCCGCTGTACGCTTCATTCGCACAGGCGGTGTATCCAGAGAAGGACTATCAACCGTACATGAGTGAAGTGATGTCGAACCGGACCGGTCAGGCTTACGAGAGCCTGATCAACGGTGAAGTGGACCTGATCTTCGTTGCCGGCCCCTCGGATGCCCAGCTGGAGCGGGCGAGGCGGGCAGGAAAAGAACTCAAGCTGACGCCGATCGGCAGGGAGGCATTCGTCTTTTTCGTGAACGAAGATAATCCGGTTGAAAGTCTCTCCCAGGAGGAGATTCGCGGTATCTACTCCGGTGAGATCACCAACTGGAAGGACGTCGGGGGCCGGAGCAAGGAGATCCGCGCCTACCAGCGGCCGCCTGACAGTGGCAGCCAGACGGCACTTGAAGCATTCATGGGAGACACACCGATCATGGCGGCCCCAACCGAACAGACCGCGGACCTCATGAGCGGCATCATCGAAGACGTCGCCGACTACCGCAACTACGGCGGCGCAATCGGCTACACATTCCGGTTTTATTCCCAAACCATGCTTGGGAATGACAAGGTTCGGCTGCTCGCTGTCGACGGCGTGGAGCCGACGGCAGACAACATCCGCTCCGGCGACTATCCGATCGTCAATGAACTGTACGCCATTACCGCAGGCACCGACAATCCGAACGTCGGGCCGTTCATCGACTGGATCCTGTCGGAGGAAGGGCAGGAGATTGTGGAGAGGACGGGGTATGTGGGAATCCAACATTAAATCAGAAACACTAACCCGGTCACTGTTGGCCGGGATTTTTTGCATGTCAGGTTGTCGTATATAAATGACATATGTATAATATAAGTGACAAGTATCCGCTTGGAGGGACTTTTGTGAAAGACGTGATACTGAAGAACGCGGTAAAGCTGAAACGGGTCGAACGGGGGGATCTCACCCAGAGGGAACTGGCCAAGCAGGTCGGTGTGACACGGCAGACAATGAATCTGATCGAAGCCCAGAAATACAATCCGACGATCAAGGTCTGTCTGCAGATTGCGAAGGTGCTGGATGCAAAATTGGATGAACTGTTCTGGATGGAGGATGAGGCATGAAAGGGTTATTCACATATTTCCCTGCAGTTGGCCTGCTGCTGCTCCTTTTTATTCTTGAGGACTCAATTCTGAAATGGATCGCGATCGCTGCCGGAGCGGTGCTGATTGCCGTGGCCAAGTGGCAGCGTTCCAAGATGAAGGAAGAAGAGATTGAATACGACGATCGGGTCAATGCGAATATCACCAAGTGGTCTCTCTGAACGCTGTTTGTAACGAATGCTCTGCTGCTCGGATGGCTTGCCTTGGATATTCAAGGCACGTTGCCTGTGGACTTGTCTTCGGACACCCTATTCGTATATGTGCTGATTTCCTTGTTCGTGCCTTTTTATATCATCCCGGCTATTGCAAAAAGATTTTAAGGAGGAAGACGGATGACCGTAGATTTGATTGTAATCGGACTGATTTTCCTTGTCTTGGGGTATTTGATCGGTGTAAAGAAAATGACTTTTCTGCTTGCAGGATTTAATGAGCAGCGTGTACAAGACAAGGAAAAACTCGGCCTGCTTGTCGGCGGCGCACAGGGAGCTTTGGGAACCATCATGCTGATTGCCGGCTTGCTTGGTGCAGCGCCTGCCCAGCCGTTTATCGTCGGGAGTGTGATTGTGCTGCTGGTGTTCGTTGTCTTTGTGAATGTCAAAATGGTGGGATGAAGAAATCGGCCTGTTTTCCTGCCGAAGAGAAGGATAGCCGGAGCCGAAAGTTGAATAGCGTACGGGGAAGCAATTGAGGAGGGACAGTCATGGACCATTCATGGTGGAAAGCACTCGAGATGGACTATCCGATCATCCAGGCGCCGATGGCCGGTTCGACCACGCCGGAGTTTGTCGCGGCGTGCCTGGAGGCGGGGATTCTCGGTTCGCTTGGTGCGGGTTATATGACGGCGGAGGAAACGCGGTCGGCAATCCGAAAGATCCGGAATCTCTCTGATAAGCCGTTCAACGTCAATCTGTTCGTGCCGGAGCGTCCGGAGCGGGACGAGGCGGTGATCGGAGAGGCGCAACGGGCGCTGGCACCTTTTCGGGAGGAGCTCGGGCTGTCCGGGGAAACTCCGGCGCTGAGCGAGAGCGAGTTTTCGCGCCAGGTGGACGTCTTGATCGACGAAGGCGTTGAGGTCGTATCATTTACGTTCGGGCTGCCCGGTGAAGAGACGGTGCGGAAGCTGAAAGACGCCGGCGCCTTGCTGATGGGTACGGCGACATCTCCGGAAGAGGCTGTGGAAGCGGAGCGGAACGGGATGGACGCGGTTGTGCTGCAGGGCAAGGAAGCGGGCGGCCACCGGGGTGCGTTTATCGGAGATGACCGCTTCCTGACGCTCCGTGAACTGCTGGGCCAGGCCAAACTGACGGTGCCGGTCATCGCCGCCGGGGGTATCCATGACGCGGAGACGGTCCGAGCGGCGCTGGGTGCCGGTGCTTCCGCCGTCCAGGTCGGGACTGCGCTGCTCGTCACGGAAGAAAGCGGCGCGAACGCCCTACATAAGGAAGCGATCCTGAACTCCTCGGAAGGCGAGACGGTGATCACCAAGGCATTCAGCGGCAAAAACGCGCGCGGGCTCAACAACCGTTTTATCGAGGAAATGGCAGAAGCCGCCATCGCTCCGTATCCGATCCAGAACGATTTGACCAAACCGATCCGCTCTGCAGCCGGCAAGCAGGGCAAAGCGGGCCTGCTGTCGCTCTGGTCGGGTGAAAACGGATGGAAAGCCAGGCGAGGCAAGGTTTCCGAAATCGTCAGAAGACTGATCGGTGAAGAGCAATGAAATTCTTTGGATTTGATGCGGACACAGCTAAGCCTGTCACACATGGCGGATCCGACTTTGCCATCCAGCCGTTTGTCCGCTCCGGAGGCCGCTTTCAGACCGCACTGATGACACTCGGGGAAAAAGGCGTCATCGGGTATCATCAGGCAGCCGTCCCGCAGCTGCTGATCGTGCTGAGTGGCAACGGCACCGTCTGCAATGAAGAAAAGCGGTACGTCCCTGTCCGGGAAGGCTCGGCTGTCTTTTGGGACAAGGGCGAGTGGCATGAGACCCGCTCGGAAAAAGGGATGACCGCCCTTGTCATCGAAGGGGAGGGACTAGAGGAAAACGACGTCCTCCTGGAAATACATTGAATCCATCCTTCCGCTCACTGCGGAGGGATTTTCTAATGGACGGATCTTTAACACGCCCTCAACAAACTCTCAACATTCGATTGATACGCTCTCCATTGAATGCATTTGAGTGGGGGGAACCGGAGTGAAGTTCAGGAATATCGTATGGACGGGTGTGGCCGCCGCCGGGCTGCTGATTGCGGGCGGACAAAGCTATAAGGTACTCGGGGAGAAGCCGGCATTTTATCAGTATCAGGGCGGTCATCTGATTGCCACGCAGATCGGGCAGTACGACAGCGGTTCGGGTGAAGGCGGGACGGAGATCCTTGCCTACGACGAGAAGCTGAAGCGGGCGTTCGTGACGAACGGGGAAGAGTCGGCAATCGATGTGGTGTCATTCGAGCGGCTGGAATCGGGCGTATCCAAGCACATGAAGCGGCTTGACCGCATCCATCTCGCCGAATTTGATATCCGCGATGTGGACGACATCACGAGTGTGGCTGTACACCCTGAACGGGACCTGGTCGCTCTGTCGGTCGTCAGCGATCCGAAGACCGACCCGGGCTATGTTGTATTGCTGACGAAGGACGGAAAATTCGTCGATAACATCAAGGTTGGCGCGCTGCCGGACATGGTGACGTTCACGCCGGACGGCAAAAAATTGCTCGTTGCCAACGAAGGCGAACCGGCAGATGACTATTCGGTCGATCCGGAAGGCAGCATTTCCGTCATCGACCTGGACACACTCGCTGCTAAGACGCTGACGTTTGAAGGCGCGCCGCTGGATGACAAGGTCCGCGTCTCTTCAGAAGGAAGCGTCCTTCAGCAACTGGAGCCGGAGTACATCACGGTATCCGACGACAGCAAAACAGCGTTCGTGACGCTCCAGGAAAACAACGCGATTGCGACGGTCGATCTGGAGAACGAAACGATCATCGATGTCAAAGGGCTCGGCGTGAAGAATCACTCGCTCCCGGGCAATGAACTCGACGGGAAAGAAAATGGCGAGACGAAACTGGAGCGGCTTCCGCTCCTCGGTCTTTATATGCCGGATGCGATCGATACGTTCACAGCCGGCGGCGAGACCTACATCGTGACGCCGAACGAAGGCGACGCGAGGGACTATGATGCGTATTCCGAAGAAGCCGATATCGGCGACATTGCGGACCTGATCAGGCTTAACGTAGATCATTACAAAGGATTCAACCAGAAGCAGCTGGACCGCCTTGTGGACAAGGGGCTGCTGGATGAATTGGCAGATACGAAAATTACGCTTGAGAACGGTTTAAACGAAGATGGCGAATACGAGGCGCTCTATACATACGGCGGACGCAGCTTCTCCATCTTTGACGCCGAAACGATGGAACTCGTCTATGACAGCGGAAATGAGTTTGAAAAGATCACCTCAAAGGCGCTTCCGGAATTCTTCAATACGACAAACGATGAAATAGCGTATGATGACCGCAGTTCTTCCAAAGGACCGGAACCGGAAACCGTCGTCACCGGTGACATCAACGGCAAGACGTATGCCTTCATCGCCCTGGAGCGCACGAGCGGCATCATGGTGTATGACCTGAGCCGTCCGGAAAAACCGAAGTTTGTGACGTTCATCACGAGCCGCGACTTTAGTGAAGACGTGAAGGGGGATGTCTCTCCGGAAGGCCTGCAATTTATCCCGGCCGATGCCAGTCCGACCGGCAAGCCGCTGCTTGCTGCGACCCATGAAGTATCAGGGACGGTTGCGGTATATGAGTTTGAATCAACCAAAGGGAAAAAGAAATAAATAGTGGAGTTTAAATTTGTCCCTGCTGCAGTGCAAAAACTGCAGTGGGGTTTTCTTTTATTCCAATAAAACGCTTACATTTATAAAGTGGGAAAATTTCATTGACGATAATGAAATATCACACTATACTAACTGCTATTAAACCTACTAACCTTATCGGGTTAATTGTAGTAGGAGGAATCACATGATTAAGGTCACGGATCTGAAAAAGAGCTTTAACGGCACAGAGGTGCTGAAAGGCATAAATTTTGAAGTGAATGATGGGGAAGTGGTGGTCATCATCGGGCCTTCGGGGTCCGGCAAGTCCACAATGCTCCGCTGTCTTAACTTTCTCGAGCGCCCCGACTCCGGTCTGATCCAGATCGGCGATCAGACGGTTGATGCCAAATCCGCCAAGCGTGCAGACATCAACCGTCTGCGTATGCAGACGTCCATGGTGTTCCAGCACTATAACCTGTTCAAGAACAAGACGGCTCTCCAAAATGTGGCGCATGCGCTGATCGTCGCCAAAAAGATGAAAAAGAGCGACGCATATGAACAAAGCCGGGCATTGCTGAAGGAAGTCGGGCTGTCGGATAAAGAGGACAACTATCCGGTCGCCCTGTCCGGCGGCCAGCAGCAGCGTGTCGGGATTGCCCGTGCGCTTGCGGTCAGCCCGTATGCCATCCTGTTCGATGAGCCGACCTCCTCACTTGACCCTGAATGGGTGGGGGAAGTGCTCCGGGTCATCGCCCGCATTGCAGAAGAACGGAAAACGATGGTGATCGTCACCCACGAAATGGAGTTCGCCCGCGAAATCGCGGACCGAGTCGTGTTCATGGCGGATGGGTTTGTGGTCGAGGAAGGCGCGCCCGAAGAAATCTTCGACCACCCGAAAAACGAGCGGACAAAGAAATTCCTGCAAAGCTACAGAAACTCGTCTGCCCGCCGGGAGGCGACCCCGGCAAGCAGCAGCGCCGGGGTGGTCTGATGGCTCAGCGCGTTAATTTAATGGTTGGCGGTGTGTGTATATGAATTTTGACCTCGGTTACATGATTGAAATTATCCCGGAACTGCTTAAGTATTTGCCGATGACGCTGTATCTCGCGATTACATCGATGATCATCGCGGTGATGATCGGCGTGATACTTGCATTGATCCTGGTAAACAAAACGCCGGGCATTCTGCAGATTGCCAAAGTATATATCTCCTTTTTCCGCGGCACTCCTGCTCTTGTCCAACTGCTATTGATTTACTTTGGTCTTCCTCAGCTGTTCCCTGCAATGAATGAAATGTCCGCCGCGACTGCCGCGATCATCGCGTTCAGTCTGAACACCTCTGCCTATCTCGCCGAGATCTTCCGGGCGGGACTTCAATCGGTCGACAAGGGACAGGCGGAGGCTGCAGTGTCGGTCGGCATGACCTACGCGCAAGCCATGAGAGGGATCGTCATTCCCCAGGCCGTGCGTAACGCCATCCCGGCAACCGGAAACATCTTCATCGGGCTGATCAAAAACTCGTCGCTCGCGTTTACGATCGGCGTCACGGAACTGTTGGCTCAAGGCAAGCTGATGGCGACGGCCAACCTGAGATTCTTCGAGGCATATCTCGCTGTCGGCCTCATCTATTGGGCGCTGACAATTATGTACAACTGGCTCCAGCAATGGTATGAACACCGGATCGGCAAGCCGTACCGGGTCTGAAACTAAAGGGGGATTTATCCAATGAAAAAACTTAAATACACGCTGGTCCTTCTTGCGATGGTTGCTCTTCTTGCGGCATGCGGAAGCAGCGAGGCAAGCGAAAGCGGAGACTCCGATCAAAAGGTCGTCAAGATCGGCGCGACACCTGACGGGTACCCGCAGTATTTCAAGGAAGACGGCGAACTCAAAGGCTTCAGCGTCGATGTCATCGAAGCGATCTATGAGGAACTGGGCTACGAAGTCCAGTGGGAAGTGACGGACTGGACCGGCGTGCTCGCGAGCATGGAGACCGGCAAGATTGACACGGTCGCCAACTTCGCAGCTACGCCTGAGCGGGGAGAGAAGTACAACTTCTCCGATCCGTACTACAACTCGAAGGCTGTATTGGCAACCGGTGAAGACCAGGCTGAAATCTCATTTGACGAACTGAAAAAAGGACAGATCGCCGTCATCATGGGAACCAACTATCCGAACGTCCTGACGGCGGCTTATCCGGATGAAGAGTTTGACTTCGTCACGTACGAATCGGCGGATGTCGTCTATTCCGATGTAGGCAGCGGGAAAATCGATGCATTCGTCCATGGCAGGGAAATCCTCGCGGCGCAGGTCAATGAAAAAGGCCTGCCGCTCCGTGTGGTCGGCGAGCCGTTCGGCGATCAGCCGGTGGCACTGCCGTTCAAGAAAACCGAAGAGGGCGACAAGATGATCGAAGAGGTCAACGGGGCGCTCGAGAAGCTCCGCGAGGACAGCACAATCTCCGAGCTGTCGGAGAAATGGTACGGCATGGACCTGCTTGAAGACAGCAACACGGCACAGAACTAAGGAAGAAGGGAATCGGACATGACGAAAAAACAGATCAATCTCGGGATTCTGCTTTATGGCCCGGGTGCCCATATGAATTCCTGGAAAGCACCGGACGTTCCGGCTGACGGCAGCATCAACCTCGACCATTACGTGAACATCACGAAGAAAGCGGAGAATGCCGGCTTTGCATTTGCGTTTATCGCGGACGGGCTTTATATCGATGAGAAGTCGATTCCGCATTTCCAGAACCGCTTCGAGCCGCTGACGCTCCTGTCGGCACTCGCCATGGTCACATCGAAAATCGGCCTCGTCGGAACGGTCTCGACGACGTACAGCGAGCCATTTAACATTGCCCGCCAGTTCGCGTCGCTCGACAAGCTCAGCGGCGGCCGCGCCGGCTGGAATGTCGTGACCTCCCCACTCGAGGGCAGCGCGGAAAACTTCAACCGGGGCAACCACCCGGAGCACGCCCTCCGATATGAGATGGCTGCCGAGTATGTTGACGTCGTCCAAGGGCTGTGGGACTCGTGGGAAGACGATGCCTTTGTCCGGGACCGTGAAACCGGCAAGTTCTCCGACTTCTCCAAGATGCACAGGCTCAATCATAAAGGCAAGTTCTTCAAGGCGCAGGGCCCGCTCAACATCCAGCGCTCCGAACAGGGCCAACCGGTCATCTTCCAGGCAGGTGCCTCGAAGACCGGCATGAACTTTGCCGCCGAGTACGGGGAAGCGATCTTCACGATCAGCGGCCCCATCGAAAAGGCGAAGGCGCAATACCGTGAACTCAAGCAGGCGGCCGTTGAAAAAGGGCGACGTGCGGAAGACCTCCTGATCTTCCCGTCACTGTCTCCGATCATCGGCCCGACTGAAGAGGCGGCGGAGCGGAAGTACGAAGAAATCAAGAACCTGCTGTCTGTCGAGGAAGCCCTGACGTTCCTCAGCCGGTATTTTGACCACTTCGACTTCAGCGGATTCCCGCTGGATGAGCCGTTCCCGGACATCGGCGACGTCGGCAAAAACGCTTTCCGGTCCACGACCGACGAGATCAAGCGGATGGCGAAGGAAGAAAACCTAACACTCCGGGAAGTGGCGATGCGCATTGCGACGCCGAAAGATCCGTTCTTCGGTTCGTACGAACAGGTCGCCGACCGCATGATCCAGTGGATCGACGAAGAGGCGGCAGACGGGTTCATGCTGAACCTTCAGGTGCTGGGTGACCAGTACGATGAATTCATCAATCATGTCCTCCCGATCCTCGAAGAAAAGGGATACTACAACCGCGCCGGCAACGGCGGGACCCTTCGGGAAACGCTCGGCCTGCCGTTCAAGGAAAACCGGTATCAGGCGAAGCCGTCAGAGATCTACTGAACAAATGGGAGGCGCCGGCCGCCTCCCGTCATACATAACAGGAGAAAAGCTTTTCTCCGAAAAAGAAAGGAAGCGTCCTACATGTCCAAAGAAGATCTGTCCATTGTCGTCTGGTCCAAGCAGGGCTGCAGCTACTGCGGCGAAGCCAAGGAGTACCTCGAGAAAAACGGTTATGAGTACCGCACGGTCGACGTCACGGAGCACGACGACCGCCGGGATATCCTTGACGCCAAATACGGCGTGCGCCATGTGCCGGTCATCGAGATCGGCCGCGGGAACCGGTACGAAGCGGTCACGGAAGTCGGCGTCGAGCACTTGGAAAGTGCGCTCGGCAGGCTGTGAAGAAAGAAGGGATCGGAATGAGTGATATCGTCATCTTGTCGGGCAGCCCATCGGAAAATTCCAGGTCGGAGAAGGTCCTCCGTTATGTGGGCGAGCGACTGGAGCAGCAAGAGTTCTCCGTTACGCATATTTCAGTCAAGGATGTGCCGGCTGAGGACCTGATATTCGGCAACTTCAAGAGCCCGGACGTGATCCGCATTGCAGAACAGGTCGGGCAGGCGAAAGGCGTCATCGTCGGTACGCCGGTGTATAAGGCGGCCTATTCGGGTGTGCTTAAGGCGCTGATCGATCTCATGCCGCAGGACATCCTGGAAGACACGCCGGTGCTTCCGGTCATGACCGGCGGCAGCATGTCCCATCTGCTCGCGCTGGAATACGCGCTTAAACCGCTGCTGGCCACGCTGAAAGGTGTCAACCTCAAGGGGCTGTACTATATGGACAGCCAGCTGGACAAATCGGCGGAACAACCGATCATCGATGAAGATGCCTTTTTGCGCACGGAAAAACAGCTGGACTACTTTATCCGGAAAGTCGGCCGGGAACAATCTGCTCGCGTGTGACCCAAACAAAAAACAATCCCCCTCAGCAGGGCAGAGTGCCTCTGAGGGGGATGTTTCGTTATTTTACTTTGGAGACGGTCAATCCATCCCCGATCGGAATCAGCAGGGACTCCAGCTTTGGATGGTTCGCGACCGTTTTGTTGAAGGCTTTCATAATCTCGGTGTTACGGGTGGGCTCTGCGGATTCATCCGCGACAGTGCCGCGGGCGAGAACATTGTCGCAGACAATCAGCGAGCCGCTTTCCGCGATCCGGATGCAGGCCTCGAGATAATTTTCGTAGTTCTCCTTGTCGGCATCGATAAAGAAAAAGTCGAACGTCTCGCCTTGGCCGGCCAGCTGTTCCAGGCTGTCAAGAGCGGGTCCTGTCATGTAGGTGACCCGGTCGCCGAAGCCGGCTTTGGTCAGATTGCTTTTGGCCAGATTGGCATAGTCTTCGATCAGTTCAAGTGAAGTGAGCGTGCCGCCTTCGTTCATGCCCCGCGCGAGGCAGATGCCGCTGTAGCCGCCGAGCGCACCGATTTCCAGAACACGTTTGGCTCCGGTAATCGCAGCAAGCATCGTCAGCAGTTTCCCCGAAGCGGGCGGGACTGATATCTGACGCATATCGTTTCCTTCGATGGAGGCAAGAACTTCATCTAGTTGTGAATCAGGATTGGTAAAAATGGATTCAATGTAGTCGTTGATCTTTTCCATGGCTCTCTCCTTCGGCTATCATCCTTGTTGAAGTATTCCAGTTATGGTATTCAGATTTCCCCGGACTTTGGCTTTAAAACAAAAGATGATTTTATTGAACATCTCATCTCCCGGTTCCTGAACTTGATGGATTCATGCGCCGCCCATGTCATATAGATAAAGGTCGGGCCCGTCCAGCATGAGAAGCTTGGAACCACGGGTGGCGGGTCGGTGGGGGGACAGCGTACTTCCGTCCTGTTTCAGGAGAGCCGTTACTCCGCGACGGACGTAAGACCGCCCCCTCCTTTCCGTGTGGATCAGACAGTTATCTCTGATAAATGAAATCCTCTCATCATCAAGCAACATCAGGGAAGTCATGACCTCAGTTGAATAATGGGAGGTTACCTCATTCTCTGTGATTCCAATATCCTCGCCAGTATGATAGGAAATGGCGACTCGGTCGCGATCAACTGTAAAGTCTGAGCAATCAAACAGGAAGAGACCTTCGCCTTCCTGGTGTCCCCAAACCTTACGACCTTCCGCATCCCATTTCACCAGCCCGGCACTACCCAGCGGAATGTCCCACCCATAGTTTCCGAAAATACCTTCATCAAAATAACCGCACCAAATGTGATTGTCTTCGGTGACCGATAATTTCCCGATCCCGTCGCCCAGGCAGAACTCTCGGACAAGGTTGCCATCGTGCCCGAACACCCGTGCATTCTTCTCGATATTTCCGTCTCCGTGGTTATAGGAACGCGCTGAACAGAGCAACAGGTTCTCTCCATCGTCGATTGGTTCAAAAAAATGGTAGTTCCATTTCTCGCCCGGAAAGTCGAAAGCGTGCTTATTGCCGTCTCGGATGATGATTCCCCGATAAGTTCGCGTTTCCTCGGTAATAGTTGGCACAAACTGACCGTCAATGTAGTCTGGAACATCCTCTGCAAGCAGCACGCATAGCTCGCCTTTTGCACCGATTGAGACATTGAGTGGTATATATCCGTCTATCTCTTTTTCCAGATTGAAAACAGGAGAGAGCCGGACGCATTTGTCCGCCATCAGTCCCTATAGGTGACGGCTGTGCCCGTTGCGATGCACATCATCATGCCTTCACGGAGTGTTTCGAAGTCGAGGTCGACACCGATCACGGCATTTGCGCCGAGGCGCTTCGCACGGTCCTGCATTTCCCGGAGCGCGATCTCGCGGCCTTCCGCGAGCTTGTTCTCATACGCCGAGCTGCGGCCGCCGATCACGTCCGTCACCGAAGCGAAAATGTCCCGCACCACGTTCGCCCCCATGATCGCTTCTCCGACCACAATCCCGTGATACGTCTCGATCTTCTTGCCTTCCAGAGAATTCGTTGTCGTCACCAGCATGATGAATCCCTCCATTTTCTTAATACCAGTTGTACGCTTCGGCGGACCGGAACGTTTCATCTTAATAAAATCTTCATGATTTTATGAGGGGAACTTTCACATTTGGAGCGTATGGTGGAAGAAGAAAGCGGATAATCGTGGGGAAATGATTTGCGTAACATTCACGGGTGGTTGCGTAACATGCAGGACCGTTTGCATATCATTCAGGAGCATTTGCTTAACATTCAAAGCGGCAACGCCATCATCCGTAAATTTTTTCTTGAATTGGGGCGTAAGCCTGAAACGTCAGGCACTGCTCGCCCGTATAGTGTAATAACGGGATTGACGGTCCCGGTGCGGAATCGGTCTGGAGGCTGAGATGGATTCACGCCGGAGGCCGTTTTGGAAAAGGAGGGTCCGGTCCACAATGAAGATAACGAATGACAAGGCCGGGCCGGCGTTCCAAAGCGGGCCGGGGCCGGATAACGGGGGGAACACCATCGTGAAGGAGATCTATATCGTACTGACCGATACGGGGACTGTGCTGTCTAAAATTATCCGCCGATATACGGGCTGCCCGCTGAACCACGTCTCGATCGCATTTGATGAGCAGCTTGAGGAGATGTACAGCTTTGGCCGGGTGCAGCAGCGCAATCCGTTTTCGGGCGGATTCGTAAAGGAGCGGGCGGGCGAAGGGCTTTTAAAAGACGCACAATGCGCGGTGTTCCGGTTCCGCGTGACGGAGGACGAGCTCGGGCAGATCAAAGCACGCATCCTGGAGATCGATCGCGAGCGTAACCGCTACACGTATAACTTTATCGGCCTGATAGGCGTCATCCTGAACCGGGAAATCTGCCGAAAGCGCGCGTACTTCTGCTCGCAGTTCGTCGTGGAAATGCTCGCATCGGCCGGCATCAAAATCACCGACGAGCCGGCCTGGCGCGCGCAGGCCCGGCACTTTACCCAGTCGAGCCAGCTGGAGCCGGTGTATAAAGGGCCGCTCCAAGAGTACGTGGCACCGGGGAACCTCATCACCATCAAATCACGCCGCGGCATCCGGGCACGCCTGCCCCGCGTTCCATTTAGAAGGGCAGCATCCTGATCAATCAAAAACACGCACAGGGCCGGGGCCTTGTGCGTGTTTTTTCATGTGGTTGATCATCCCCATCAGTGTTCGGTCTGCACGCCTCTCTTCATCCGGAATGCCGGCTTAATCTCAGCCACAAGCACGGCGACCAGAATCAGCGCCGCTCCGAACACCATCCGGCCGGTCATGACATCGTTGATGAACAGGACGGCCAGCACAGAGCCGAAGAACGACTCCAGTGACAGGATGACGGCCGCCTTTGTCGGTGTCGTGTAGCGGAATGCGAGATTCTGGCAGACGTAGGCGATCGTCGTCGAGAAGACGGCAAGATAAACGACCGACCAGATCGCTTCATTGGAGGGACTCGCCGGGAAGCCGCCCTGGAAAAGGACAGCCACTGTGCTGAGGAGAGCCGCCGTCGTGAACTGGACGATGGTCAGCGCCAGGGCGTCCTCCTTTTTAACAAACATGTTCGTATAGAAGATATCAAATGCAAACCCGACCGCGCACAGCAGGGTGAGCAGGTCGCCGATATTGATGGTGAACGAGCCCTGCAGCGACAGGAACGCAATACCGGTGAGCGCAATGACGGAAGCCATCAGTTCATGCCGGTCGATCCGCCGCCGGTATACGAGGTAGGCAATCACCGGCACGATGACGACGTTGACCGCCGTCAGGAACGCGTTCTTGGAAGGCGTCGTATATTCAAGGCCGACCGTCTGCAACGCGAATGCCACAAACAGGATCGTCCCGAGCACCGCGCCTTTCCAAAGCACGGACTTCGAGATCAGCCGGAGCTTCTTGTAGAAGAGGACCGTGATGATCAGCGTGCCCAGGAGGAACCGCCCGGCCATCACCTCATACGCCGTCAGATGCTCGAGCGCAATCGCAGTCATGACAAATCCGCTTCCCCAGACGATGGCGGTGATGAGAAGCAGAATGTCCCCGATATACCGTTTCATGGCCGACCCTCCCCGTAATTTCATTCTTTTAATATATCATGTGGGTGAAGAGTCGAGAGGGTCAAATTGGCTTAATATCTGACGGCAGGACTTATCCACGGTCAAATAAAAGCAGATGCATCCCTTATCCCCGGACTTATCCCGACATTCCACAGCCAAAATCCAATTTTGGGATGGAATCCGTTGATAACCCGAATATCCACAGCCGTTTTACAGGAGTGGAGAGAAGTTCTCCACAATGCAACAAGTCAAAGACTGCCCTTGTTTTTAGTTTTCATGGGCGTCGTTTCCGAGAAAACGCGTGGGCACTAAGTTCCAGCAATATATGCAGGAACTAAAATACCAAAGTCATTTGAATTAACTGCTGGAGAAAAGGTTCTGGGTGCATCCTAACGGAACAAAACACATGGTTGAATATATAACTAAAGGTGCTCCCACACATGGTATTCCTATAAATAGGCAAACCCGCAGGGACTCCTTCCTGCGGGTTTATTGCCTATTGCTTAGACCGCCTTGGACTCATTACCAGTGTACTTGAAGTTTATTTCCATTCGGGTCGTAAAAGTGGAAATAGGCATGGCCGTGATCCTCTTTAATATCCTCGACCTTAACATGATGATCGATTAAGTGTTGATGAAAACTGGATAATTCCGGACTCGTAAAGCCGATGCTGAATTCTTGTTCTTGATCAATCGTGAAATGTGCATATGTTTCATCTTCGGTAGGAACTAAAATCAGCAGGAAAGGTCCTTCATTTACTTTAATGATTGCACGCTCATCCGTAGTGTTTAGCAGCTGGAGCCCTAATACATCCCTATACCATCGTGCGGACAGTTCTAAATCTTTTACAGGAATTCTAATGTAATGTACTTGTTCAATAAATGATTGACCCATCGCCTTCGCTCCTTTTTTCAAGCGGCATATTAAATTAGTTCCATTTCTATATACCTTGTTCCTTTAACGGAACGATAAATTTACTATGACGGGCTTTCAGGATGGTGAATGATGAAAAGCTTTATATCTAAACTCGCAACACTTTTATGTACAGCAATATTTGGTGCCGTTTATATTGCTGTCATTTTATTTCCTCCAGTAGAGAATTTCATTACGGTAATTTATTACACTTGCATGATGTACCCGGTCATATTGTTATACATGTTACCGGGCATTCCGGTTTCATATCTGGTCGATTTCATTAAAAAACGTACAGGCAAGACACATCTTCTTTATTCGGCCGGAATGTACCTGGTGATAAGTTTTATCCTTTTCTATGTGCCCTTCATATTGATTCAAAAGGGAACTTCCGTTCATGCGATGTTTTACTTTTTAGTGATCCCTTTCATTTATGGTGTTTTGGAGCTCCCCATTAGAAAGAAGCTATCAATTGTTTAACCCGCAGGGAAGTTTCTCTGCGGTGGACATGCGAAATCAATTTTTCTCATTGGTTGAAGCCTTTTTGTTTCTTATATATCTATATATATTAATAGCCACATTGATAGGGAGAGTTATTGCAAGTGCTAGTACAAATGATGCAGTTTGAGGGAGAAACATTTGTGGGCCAAAGAAAAAGTTCAAGATTGCAACCACTCCCAATGCACCTAAAGCAACTAAAGTATATGACCAATAATATGTCCAACCCGTCTTTTTGTTATGTTCTATGTTAACAATTCCCCCTTTTTCTAGAAGATTAATGAATTCGCTCTGGCTAAATCAATTATTTCTCGCAAGTTCCAAATTTTATCTATTCCATTTATTATACTGAAGAAAATTGGATTTAAAACCCGCAGGGACACCTCCCTGCGGGTTTGATAGGATTAGGAGAAGAATGATGTGGTTGACGGGAGGAGGCAAGCAGATGGAGGAGTTTCCGGTGGCAATGAAGTTCCCCCATCCTTGGCGGTCTTATCAAGAAGAGGTGTTGTCGGAACTTGATCAGCACTTGGAAAACGGGCATCTCCATCTGGTCGCGCCGCCGGGTTCGGGGAAGACGGTGCTGGGGCTGGAGGTGATGCGACGGATCGGCAGGCGGACGCTGATTGTCGCACCGACGATTGCGCTCCGTGAGCAGTGGACGGACCGGCTCACCGACCTGTTCCTGGAGGGGGTGCGGCCGGACTGGCTGTCGTCTGATCTTTCGTCGCCAGGATTTGTGACGGTGACGACGTATCAGTCGCTTCACGCGCTGTTCAAGGCCGGCGGGGAAGGGCCGCTGCTCGCCGAAGGTTTCGGGACGATTGTGTTGGACGAGGCGCATCACCTGCGGACTTCCTGGTGGAAGACGATGATGGACATAAAGGAGGGGCTGGGAAACCCGGCGGTTGTCGCGCTGACCGCGACGCCTCCTTATGACGAGTCGCCGGCCGGCTGGCAGCGGTACGTTTCGCTGTGCGGACCGATCGATCTGGAAATTCCGGTCGCCTCGCTCGTGAAGGCGGGCGACTTGTGTCCGCATCAGGATTATATCCGGTTTACCGTTCCGTCGGCCGATGAGCTCTCTGAGATTTTGGCGTTCCGGGAACGGACGGATGAATTCCTGGTTGAGTTGCGGGAAGACGGGGAATTCATCCGCTATCTCGAGCAGCACCGGTGGATTGCTGCGACGGAGGCCCATGTCGAAGAGATCCTCGGGTTGCCCGCGGTGTTTTCGGCGATGCTGATGGTATTGAAGGAAAGCGGTTCGGAGGCGTACCGGGAGGCGCTGCCGCTGATCGGCATGCCGGAGGAGACGATGCCGGCGCTTGACCGCAGCTGGATGGAGGAGCTGCTGACGGGGCTGTTGTTCAGGCTGGGGGACGAAGAAAAGGAAACGGTCAAACGTCTGCGTAAGAGGCTGTCTTGGATCGGGGCGATCCACCGGCGCTCCGTTTACCTGACGTCCACGCCGGCGATCAGCCGCGCGCTTGTCCAGAGCCAATCGAAACTCAAGGCGGTTGCGAAAACCGTCCGTCTTGAAAAAGAGATCTTGGGTGACCGGCTGCGCATGGTCATTCTGACAGATTACATACGGGCGGATGACATGCCGTCAGCGCCCGGCGATGAAAAGCCGCTGACCCGGATCGGCGCGGTTCCGGTGTTTGAGATGCTGCGGCGGACGTTGGGCGACCAAGTGAAGCCGGCCATTCTCACGGGATCGATTGCGGTTGTGCCGGCAACAGCCGCGTCAAGGCTGGAAGGGGCGGTTTCGCTACCGCATGATCCGTCGTTCGTGCGGATCCCCGTGAACGATGCGAACCGGCAGGGGATGGTCGCGGCCGTCACTGAGCTTCTTGAAAAAGGGGAAATTGACGTGCTCACCGGTACGGCTGCTCTACTTGGCGAGGGTTGGGACGCACCATGCGTGAACTCGCTCATCATGGCGTCCTATGTCGGTTCGTACATGCTGTCCAACCAGATGCGCGGCCGGGCGATCCGACGCAACCCGGCTGACCGGGACAAGACGGCGTCGATCTGGCATCTCGTCACCGTCGACCGCGATGCGGAGGACGGCGGCGATGACTGGCGTTCGCTCGTCCGCCGGTTCCGCTCGCTTGCGGGGCCGGGGGCGGAGCGGGATGTGATCGAGACGGGCATCGGCCGGCTCGCGGTCGGGGAGCCTCCTTTTTCAATGGAGGAGATCGATCATTTGAACGCTGAAATGGAGCGTAGGGCCCGCTCGCGGGAAACACTCCGGGAACGATGGATGCGGGCAGTCGATTCAGGCAGCCAGATGGTGGAGGAGGCGGTCCTGCCGCGCCGCTCCGTTCCGAGGCCGTTTTATCTCGACAATACGCTGAAGGGACTTTTGTATGTGGCGGGATTTACCGCGGCCGGTGCTGCTTGGGACGCGGGCGGCTGGATCCGCCAGCTGACCGACACGCCGTTTGGAGAGTCTACCCTCTGGGGCGGGCTCGCCGGACTTGCGGTCGCCGCGCCGTCATTCTGGCGAGCGGGCCGTCTTTACGTGCGGCATCCTTCCGTCGAGTCGAGCCTACAAGAAATCGCGGAAGCGCTGCACGCTGCGATGCACCAGAGTGGGATGCTTGCCGGTCCTGCAGAAGAGGATGACTTCCGGGTCACCGATGACGGGCAGGGCTATTACACGTGTTGGCTTTCCGCCGGCACGACCCATGAGAAGACCCGGTTCATGAACGCGCTCGCCGAACTGCTCGGGCCCATTGAGAATCCGCGCTATCTGATTGTCAGGCGCTCCCACGGTTTCGGAAAGCGGACCGATATCCATGCCGTGCCGGAGGAACTGGGACGGAAAAAGGAGACCGCGGAGATGTTCCTGGAAGAATGGAAAAAGCGTGTCGGCCGGGCCGAGCTGATCTACACGCGAACGCCCGTAGGCAGGAGGCAGTTGCTTGAAGCGAGAATGCGCGCGCTGTCCGCTGCATTCATCCCGGAACCCGAGCGCATCAGCGGATGGCGTTAAAGTTATCCACGGGTGTCCGGATGCCTGCACGGTCCGAATCATCGGGTTATCCCCGTCCTCCACAGAAAAATCCGACTTTTGCACGTGAATCCGGGGATAACCCGCTTATCCACAGGCTGTTTCATGAAGCCGCCAAGAGTTCTCCACAACAAAGACGCCGAGGCCAATTGGCCCGGCGTCTTTGTTCAAGTCACCAGCAACACCATCTGATGCAGGTGTCCGTCTTAGGGAATGAAGCAATCATCTATGAACTAGAAGGAAACCGACTGAATTCGCCGAATACAAATCTAGCGGCGGAAGGCCAAAGATTGGAGCAGATAAGGGGGAGGGAACAAGTTGTTCATACATAAGATAAACGAGGACCTATCGTTAAAACTAATAGATTTAAGAGATAGCGAAAGCGTATTTGAATTAACCGACAAGTCAAGAGACCATTTGAAAGCATGGCTGCCTTGGTTGGATTTTACTACAAAAATCGAAGATACTACAGAATTTATTAAAGGATGCTTAAAGGGTTTTGCTGAAAACAAGAGCTTGACTTCTGTTGTTTTATTTAAGGGAGAAATTGTTGGAGTTGCCGGCTACAATCATATTAACTGGTCAAATAAAACTGCCTATATCGGTTATTGGCTTGGAGAAGGATATCAGGGACATGGAATAATGACCGAAGTGGCTAAAACATTGACCGATTATGCTTTTGATGAATTAGGTCTTAATAAAGTTGAAATAAGAGCTGCTGTCGGCAATAAGAAAAGCAGGGCGATTCCAGAGAGATTAAACTATGTAAATGAAGGATGTATTAGACAAGCAGAGTGGTTGTATGACCATTATGTAGATCACGTTGTATATGGAATGTTGGCCGAAGAATGGAAAGGGAAATAGGTTCATCAAACGGGTTTACAAAAAGACGCCGAGGCCAACTGGCCCAGCGTCTTTTTTACACCAACAGCAGCGCATCCATATCCAAGATTTCAATCTCTTTCTGACCATTCTGCCGGATCCACCCCGCATCCTCGAACTCCGCGAATTTGCGGCTGATCGTCTCGGGCGTCGTGCCGAGATGGGACGCCAGGTCCTTCCTCGTCATCGGCAGCCTGATGGTCGGGGAGTTCAGCCGATCCGACAGTTCGGCGAGGTACATGGCGATACGGGTGTCGGCGGGTTCCGTGGCGAAGCTCGCCGCCTGCTTTTCGGAGTGACCGAGCCGGCGGGCGAACTCATCCATAATGCGGAGCGAGATGGTCGGGTACTTTAGGAGAAACGACTGCAAGTCTCTCCGTCCGAGTGTGCAGAGTTCCGTTTTCTCCAACGCCTCCGCGTAGGAATCATGGACCGTCTCATTAAAGACGGCGAGCTCTCCGGTAAAGTCGCCGGGCCCGAGGATGCGGACGAGCTGTTCCTTGCCGTTGTCGGACAGGCGGTAAATTTTCACCCGTCCTTTATGGACGATATACAGCCGGTCGGAGGTTTCGCCTGCCGAGTAGACCGTTTCGCCGCGCATTACCTGTCTGGGAACGACTGTCCGGACAATCTCCCGGAGTTCCGCATCATCCAGATGATTAAAGATCGGCACGATTGAAATGCACATCTCTTGAGCATGGTCTGATTCAGCGTGCGCGCAGGAGGCGCACTGCATCGGTTCCTGTTCCATCCGGCTCCGCCCCTTTCCCCAATTTCGTCATTCGAGCCGTCAATCTCGTCATTCGGCCGCTCGATCTCGTCATTCGACTCCCAATCTCGTCATTCGCCAGCGCCCCGTCTATTTCACTCCACCATAGCCGGCTGCGGCCCGAACGGTTCCACGCCGCCAGGCATCCGTTCCTTCTTACTGCCATTATACCGGACCAGCCTGATGGCGTTGAGGATGACGATCAGGACGCTGAGTTCGTGGATCAGCATGCCGGAGGCGAGGAAGATCTTGCCGAGCAGGACGCCGGCGAGCAGCAAGAAGACGGTGCCGACGGCGAACCAGGTGTTCTGTTTCATGTTGCGGACGGTGGCTTTGGCGAGCGAGCGGGCATGGGCGAACTGGTCGAGCCGGTCGGCCATGAGAACGACGTCGGCGGTTTCCATCGAGATGTCCGTGCCGCCGGCGCCCATCGCGATGCCGATATCGGCAGTGGCGATCGCCGGTGCGTCATTGACCCCGTCGCCGGCCATCGCGACCTGGCGCCCGCCGTCTTTCAGCTTTTTCACGAATGCGACTTTGTCTTCGGGGAGAAGTTCGGCGTGTACTTCATCCAGGCCGAGCTGTCTGCCGACGAGCGCGGCAGCGTGGCGGTTGTCGCCGGTGAGCATGATGATCTGCTTGACGCCGCTGGCGCGGAGCCGGCGGATGGCGTCTTTGGCTTCCGGTCGGATCTGGTCGGCGATGGAGATCAGTCCGCGGAGCTGTCCGTCAACCGCGGCGAAGATTGCCGTGTTGCCGGCCTTTTCACGCGAGATGGCCGAGGCATCCGCTTCCGGCGGAATCATGATGCCATTTTCGCCCATCAGTTTACGCGTGCCTGCAATGACACGCTTACCGCCAACCGTCGCCGCGAGGCCGTGCCCTTTGATGATTTCAACCTCATCCGGCCGTTCCAGTCCATTTATCCGGCGTCTTTCGGCCTCCTCGACAATCGTGCGCCCGAGGTGGTGTTCCGAAGCGGTTTCCGCTGCGGCAACGATCCGTAGCAGTTCGCCGGCGTCTTCGCCGAAGGCATCAACCGCAGTTACTTCCGGCCGGCCTTTCGTCAGTGTGCCGGTCTTGTCGAATACGACCGTATCAATTTTTGCGAGGGCTTCCACTGATTCGCCGCCCTTGAACAGGACGCCGTTTTTGGCGCCGTTGCCGATGCCGGCGACGATCGAGACCGGTGCCGAGATGACGAGCGCACCCGGGCAGGCAATCACGAGGAACGTGAGGGTCAGTTCAATGTTGCGGGTGAACAAGTAAACGATGATCGACAGGATGACAATGCCCGGCGTGTAGATGTTCGCAAACTTCTCAAGGAACTGCTGGGTCTTTGTTTTCGAGTCCTGTGCTTCTTCGACGAGTTCGATGATCCGCGCGAACGTGGTGTCATCACCTGTCTTTTCGGCGATGACTTCCAGGAAGCCGCTTTCGACGATGGTCCCGCTAAAGACGGTGTCGCCGTCCGCTTTTGCAGCCGGAACCGATTCTCCGGTGATCGCCGCTTCGTTCAGGTGTGCCTGTCCGCCTGCGACCCGCCCGTCGACCGGCACTTTGCCGCCGGTGCGGATGAGGACACGGTCGCCGGTTTCCACTTCATTGGCGGGGATGACCATTTCGCGTCCGTCCCGCACAACGTTTGCTTCCTGAGGCGCCATGTCTACAAGGTCTTTAAGCGACTTGCGTGTTTTCTCGAGTGTCCGCGCTTCAAGATAAGCGCCGAACAGGAACAGGAACGTGACGGCAGCCGACTCGACATACTCACCGATGAACAGCGCCCCGACAACGGCAATCGTGACGAGCAGCTCGATGCTGAAGGCTTTCATGCGGAGTGCCTGCAGCGCCTTCAGGGCGATTGGCACACCCGCGATGATGGTGGAGACAATCAGCGTAGAGGACTTGAGTTCCTGAGAACCTGTGAAGTGAAAGAAGATGGCCAGGGCCAGGAGGCCGCCGGTGACGGCCGTGATCCAGGCTTTTTGTTTGCCTGTCATTTTATTTCACACCTTTCCTGATTTGGCGGGCAGCTTACGAAACTTTCTTCGAAAGGACCGGATATCCGAGTTTCTTCACTGTACCTTCGATCTCTTCCGCGCTGACTTTCCCGTCGTCGAACCTGGCCTTCACCTTGCCGGAGTTGAACAACACCTTCGCCTGCTCCACGCCGTCCATCTTGCCGAGGGCACCTTCAATTTTCTTGATACAGCTCGGGCAAGTGAGGGCTTCCATCTGAAGGACAACTTGTTTCATTTCGATTCCTCCCTGTCTGTTGTTGTCTTTATTATCGGATGAATCCGGAACGGCGGCCTTGATGCCCGTCAAGAAATGCAGATTATTTTCCTGTCCGAGCGTTTTTCCACTCCTGTTGGGGAATACGAAAAGTAATACATGCGGGAGGAGGGGTGCGGATGGAAACCGAGCAGCAACATTTCTCTGACATGAAGAGGCGGGTATATAAGATCGTTTTGCCGGTCCTTGCGCTGTCGCTTGGGATGAGCCTGTTCTTGTCAGTCAACGAAGGGCTGCTGCTGACGATCAATCTGGTCCTGCTCATCGGCATGCTGTTTGCCTGGCTCCTTTTATCCACCAGGTTTCCGCTGGTGGCCATCGAGTGGTGGCTGCTCATCCTCGCCGTCATCTACCTTGCCACGATGATCGTTCAGGGCATCTATGTTCAGATGCTTGATCTTGGCGAAGGGTCGCTTGGTGATTTCATCGTCTGGCTGCCCCTCATCACCTTGGCGATGTTCCTTATTTTCGATCGGATACAGGCGATGATCGCCAATGCCATTCTGCTGGTTGTCCTGCTCATACCGGCGCTCCCGGTGCTCGGACGGCTCAGGTCTGAACAGATTGAGTCGCTGATTCTCTTCTACGCGGGGATCATCGTCTACACAAGCCTCGCCTATTTTCTCCACCAGCTCTACCGGCGGCGTGCAGAGCAAAATGCGATGCTGCGGTTCGCCTATATTGATGCTCTCACAGGTATTGCGAACCGGCATCGGATCGACAATTGGCTCATAGAGAAGACCGAGGCGGGGGAACGGGACGGCTCTCTTTTCTCGGTCCTTTTTTTCGATCTTGATCATTTCAAGGACATCAATGATGTTTATGGCCACAAAACCGGAGATGATGTCCTGCGGCAGCTGGCTGAAGTCGTGGGGAAGGAAGTGGGACAGGGGGATCTGTTCGGGCGTTGGGGCGGTGAGGAGTTCATCGTCCTCACCGACACTGGCGAGGGACCCGCATTCATGCTTGCTGAGCAATTGAGAAAGGCGATTGAAAACCATGATTTCGGCATTGCCGGAAACGTAACAGCGAGCTTCGGCCTGTCCGTAAACAGGCCGGGCGACACAGCCGAGTCTGTGCTGTCCCGTGCCGATGAGCGCATGTACCGCTCCAAACAGGCAGGCCGTAACCGGGTCACCGGCCGCACAATGGAAAGCGGGCAAGGGTGAAGAAGAGACGGCCATGACCGCAACGGAAGGAGGAGTGATGATGAGTGCCGAGCAGCGGTTCAACGAATTAAAGCGGCGAGTCTATCTGTTTATCCTGCCGACCATCGCGGCGGCTTTTACCCTGAACATTCTCATCGCCGGAGAGATCCTTCTGATGCAGATCATCCATTCCGTGCTCTTGATCGGGATTGTGGCCTGCTGGGTTCTTTTGTGGACGCGGGTGCCGCTGATCGTACCCGAACTGATCATCCTCACATCTTCCCTCGTCTATTTGTTGGCCGCTATCCTGAGCTCCCTGTTTGTCGATATGCTGGCGGAGGGAGAGCCCGGGCTCGGGGACTTCATCCTTTACATGCCGCTGACCCTTATCCTTGGATTTCTCATCCTTGAGAGGAAGCAGGCTGTAATCGCCTGCTTTACGCTCCTGCTATTTCTGATTGCTCCTGCTGTTCCGGTGTGGGGCAGCCTCAGCCGTTCCCAGACAGATTCGCTGATCACGCTGTACGTCAGCCTGTTCATGTATACCTTCCTTTCTTTTCTTCTACATATCCTTTACCGGCGGCGTGCTGAACAGCGGGCAATCGCCCGGTTTGCTTATATCGACGCCCTGACCGGGGCGGCGAACCGTCACCGGGTGGACGGGTGGCTGACTGAAAAAGTCGAGCAGGCTGACCGGGATGGGACCGAGTTTGCGGTCATCCTCTTTGACCTCGACCATTTCAAGAAAGTAAATGAAGGTTGCGGGTACAAAAAAGGGGATGATATCATCCGGCAAATTGCCGATCTGGTGCGTACCGAATTGGGGGCCGGTGATCTGTTCGGACGGTGGGAAGACGAGGAGTTCGTTGTCATCACGGATGGGGAGGTGCCGCATGCGATGGAACTGGCAGAGCGGCTTCGTGCTGCCATCGGGACTCATGACTTCGGGACGGCCTGCAAAGTGACCGCGAGTTTCGGGGTTGCGGGAGAGCTTCCGGGCGATACGCCGGAACGCCTCCTGAACCGCGCCGATGAGCGGATGTATCATTCCAAGCGGACCGGGCGTAACCGGGTGACAGGGGAGACGGCAGAAGATCTGAAAAAGACGAAAAATATCGATGTAAGCATTTAATATCGTTCGCCTTTCCGTTATAATTGGGTCAGAAGATCCGAAAGAGGTGGACTGTGTGGAGCGGATTTACGAAGGGAAGACCAAAGATGTCTATGAGCTGGAGGACGGGACAATCCAGCTGAAGTTCAAGGATGACGTGACCGGGGAAGACGGGGTGTTCGATCCTGGAGCCAATACGGTCGGTCTGACGATCGAGGGAGCCGGACGCGCCGGTCTCCGCATGACGGAATACTTTTTCGGTAAGCTGGCAGAGGCCGGCATTCCGACGCATTTCATCGGGGCGGACCTGGACAACCAGACCATGAACGTCCGAAAAGCGGACGTATTCGGCAAGGGGCTTGAAGTGATCTGCCGGTATCGTGCAGTCGGAAGCTTCCTGCGCCGCTACGGGGCCTATGCGGAAGAAGGACAGCGGCTCGATGCCTTTGTCGAAGTGACGATCAAGGATGATGAGCGCCAGGACCCGCCGATCAGCAAAGATGCCCTCGTCGCCCTCGGCATCCTGGAAGCCGGGGAATATGACACACTCAAGTCGCTCACCAAGCAGATTTCCGGCGTCGTAAAAGATGAGCTTGCCGATCGGGGGCTCGATCTGTACGACATCAAGCTTGAATTCGGCCGCGACGCCAAAACCGGTGAAGTCCTCCTGATCGATGAGATCTCCGGTGGCAATATGCGCGTATACAAAGAAGGCGAATATGTGGAACCTCTAAAGCTCGAACAGCTGCTGTTCGGGTGAGACGATACGAAAAAAGCACCTGCCCGGAAATGGGTCAGGTGCTTTTTGGACTGGATACCTTGCCAGATCCGTCAATTGAGTGTATCCGTCCCGAACTTCTCCTCCAGACGGCGGAGGCAGTTTCCAAATTCCGGGTAGGGACGGAAAATGGCGAGGACGCCCCGGATTGCGGTGACATCGGCACTTGGGCCTGCATCGGCCTGTGTCCCCAGAAAGTCGAGGCTCGATGACAGGTACTGGGCGGTCGCGCGGGGAAGCGCCAGGCCGGACAGAATGGTGCGCATCCCATCAATGACCCCTGCTGTATCCGTCTCCTCATCGCCTTCCGCGAAAAAGGAGAACAGCGTCCGCACCGTCTCGTCGTCAAGAAGCGGCCGGTAGGTTCCGGCAAGAAATTCCTCTGCTGCCTGGCCGGTCATCCGGACGATGAGTTCGGCCAGTGCCTTCGGATAAAGGGCCTGGGGATTCGAGATGAACTGCTGCATATAGTTGTTTTTGATGCCTTCCGTGATGACGGAGATGTCGTGGATAAATGGGCGGATTGCCTGGCCGTACATCGAGGTGAGCTGTTCTCGGTACCATTCGGCCTGTGACACCCGGAGTTCTTCGATAAAGCGGATCAGTTCGGGATTCAGGCTGTAGGCCTGGTCACGGACAACCATCGCGATAAAGTCGGTGTGGCGTTGGATCTGGGAGATCTGGACCTCGGTCTGGCGCAGGAAGTTATCCTTGGCGGACAGCGCAGGGTCGACTGCATTCTCCATTTCCTCCTGGATCAGTGAGGTGTAATACCTGAAGATCTCTACTTGAAGAGCATCCTTTGATTTGAAGTGTAGATAGAAGGCGCCTTTTGAAATTCCGGCATGGGCGGCGATTTCCTGGATCGAGGTGCCGTGGAATCCTTTTTCCGTGAAAAGGGCGATCGCCGCCTCGATGATGCGCTTCTTGGTTTCGTTCATGGGCTTGGTCCTCCTTTGACCGGACGGTCAGTAAAACCAGTATAGCAGAATAAAAATGGATAAAGTGTGACAACTGGCTCATATGATTGTATCCGGTTGCTGTTTCCTTTATCCTAATAGAGGTAAACTGACCGGTCAGTCACAGGAACGGAGGAAAGCAAGATTGAAAAAGATCATCAACTTTTCCATCAACAATAAGTTCGCCATCTGGCTTCTGACGATCATGGCCATTGCTGCGGGGATCTATTCTGCAGCCACCATGAAGCAGGAGTCGATGCCGGACATCACGGTACCGGTCGTGTCGGTCATGACCGTCTATCCGGGTGCGTCACCGGATGAGGTTGCCGATTCGGTCACCGTCCCGGTCGAGCAGAGTCTGAGGAATGTCGAGGGTGTGAAATCGATCCTCTCCTCCTCGATGGAGAACATCTCTTCCATCCAACTCGAGTTCGATTTTGAGAAAGACATGGACCGGGCGGTCACGGAAGTGGAGGGCGTCCTGAAAAACGTCTCGCTTCCGGATGATGCACAGGATCCGGCAATCTCCCGGATCAGCATTAATGCCTTCCCGGTCGTCGCCCTCAGCATCACCGGCAACGGCCAGGACCTCGACGAACTGACGGAAATCGCCGTCAAGGACATTGTCCCGGCAATGGAAGAAGTCGAAGGGGTTGGCAATATCCAGGCAAGCGGCCAGAAGTCGAAAGAAGTCCGGATCGACTTCGACGATGCCAAGCTTGCCGAGGCAGGCCTCGACCGCGAAACGGTCACGGGAATCATCCAAGGATCCAACATCGCCTTCCCGCTCGGGCTGAACCAGCTTGACGGCTCAATGAAGAATGTTGTGATCGACGGATCCATCGCTTCGCTCGAGGCGCTGGAAAACCTGCAGATTCCGGCAGTTCCGTCCCAGGGAGCCGGCCAGCCGGGTGCTGATGGCGCGCAAGCCGGCCAAGGTGCCGGTGCAGGCCAGGCAGCTCCAGGCGCAGGTGCGATGCCTCCGGCTGCCATGACAGGACTTCCGACAGTTGCCCTTTCCGATGTGGCGACCATCGAAGTCATTAACGAGTCCGAGTCGATCTCCCGCACAAACGGGGAAGACTCGATCGGCATCCAGGTCGTCAAGAGCCCTGACGCCAACACGGTCGATGTCGTCAACGGAATTAAAGATGAAGCCAAGAAACTGGAAGAAGACTATGGCGTGGATATCGCCGTTACGTTTGACCAGGGTGAGCCGATTGAACAGTCAGTCGAAACGATGCTGTCGAAGGCGCTCTTCGGTGCGCTGTTCGCGATCATTATCATCCTGCTTTTCCTGAGAAGCATCAAGACAACGTTCATCGCGGTCATTTCGATCCCGCTGTCGCTTCTCCTCGCGCTGCTTGTCCTGAACTGGATGGACATCACACTGAACATTATGACGCTCGGCGCGCTCACGGTCGCGATCGGGCGGGTCATCGACGACTCGATCGTTGTCGTCGAGAACATCTACCGCAGGATGCACCTGCCGGAAGAGCCGCTTAAGGGCAAGAAACTGATCCTTGAGGCAACGAAGGAAATGTTCGTTCCGATTGCATCCTCGACGATTGTCACGATCGCGGTCTTCTTGCCGCTCGCACTCGTTTCCGGCCAGGTCGGCGAAATGTTCCTGCCGTTCGCGCTTGCGGTCGTGTTCGCCCTTCTCGGATCACTTCTCGTCGCAATCACGGTCGTACCGATGCTGTCGCACTCGCTGTTCAAGAAGCAGCTTTACGGCAACCGGAACGGCGTCGCGAAAAAGACCGAGAAGCCGGGACGCCTTGCCAAGTGGTACACGGGCATCCTGGAATGGGCGCTTAATCACAAATGGATCACGGGCGGCATCTCGGTCCTGCTCCTAGCGGCGAGTTTTCTGCTCGTCCCTCTGATCGGGGTCACATTCATCCCTGAAGAAGAACAGAAAGTGGTCATGGCGACCTACAATCCGGAAGCCGGCCAGCCTGAAGAAGAAACACTTGAAATCGTCTCCCGCGCCGAAGAGCTTCTTGAAGATCGGAAGGGCGTCACGTCCTATCAGTTCTCGATCGAAGGAGCCGGAGGCGGAATGGGCATGATGATGGGCGGCGGCGCAAACTCCGCACTGTTCTTCATCGAGTATGATTCCGACTTCGAAAACTTCTCGGAAGAGCCGAAAAAACTCGTTGAGTCACTGAACAAAGAATCCGAAAAAGGCGAATGGGGCTCGATGGACTTCACGTCCATGAGCGGCGGTTTCGAACTGTTCGTCTATGCAGACAACGAAGACGATCTGAAAGCCACATCCGACCAAGTTGAAGAGATTCTGAACAACACGGACGGCCTGGAAGCGGTCGAAAGCGACCTGACGGAAGCGTACGATCAGTACACCTTCGTCACTGACCAGCAGCGCCTCGCCGAACTCGGCCTGACCACTGCGCAGATCGGCATGGCGCTGAACGAGGGCAACCAGGGAGCGGCTCTCACCTCCGTCAAACATGACGGCGAGACGCTTGACGTCTTTGTCGCCGTCGAAGAAAAGGAATTCGGCACGTTTGAATCCCTTGAAACAACTGAAGTCCCGACCGCTCTAGGCGGCACGGTCCAGCTCGGCGAAATTGCCGAAGTCGAGGAAGGCGAAGCACCGACGACGGTGACCCGCCGGAACGGCAAGCTGTACACGACCGTATCTGCTGAAGTGACCGGCAAGGATTCCACGGCGATTTCCCGCGAAGTCCAGGAAGAAGTGGACGGACTGGATCTCCCTGCGGGTTCAACTGTTGAATTTGGCGGTATCACCGAACAGATCAACGAGTCGTTCACGCAGCTCGGCCTTGCCATGCTGGCGGCGATCGCCATTGTCTACTTCGTGCTCGTCGTGACATTCGGCGGCGCACTGGCACCATTCGCGATCCTGTTCTCGCTGCCATTCGCCCTGATTGGAAGCTTCGTGGCTCTCTGGATTGCGGACGAACCGATCTCGGTGTCCGTCATGATCGGCGCGCTCATGCTGATCGGGATTGTCGTCACGAACGCGATCGTCCTCATCGACCGCGTCATCCACAAGGAAAACGAAGGCGAAACGACGCGTCAGGCTCTGCTTGAAGCCGGCGCCACCCGTCTCCGCCCGATCCTGATGACGGCGCTCGCAACGATCTTCGCCCTGATCCCGCTCGCCATCGGATCCGAAGGCGGCGGCCTGATCTCCAAAGGACTCGGCATCACGGTCATCGGCGGCCTCGTCAGCTCGACGTTGCTGACGCTGCTCATCGTACCGATCGTGTACGAAGTCCTCGCGAAGTTCCGCAAGAAGCCAATGGTCGAACCTGAATAAGTTGTGCAGACACCTGTCCCTTCGGGGGCGGGTGCTTTTTTGGTGTTTGAGTTGCCGCATGGGTTGGGAAGTTGCCAGATGGGCCGTGAAGTTGCCACATGGGTTGCGGAGTTGCCATATGGGTCGGGAAGTTGCCGCATGGGTTGGGAAGTTGCCATATGGGCCGTGGAGTTGCCATATGGGTTGCGGAGTTGCCACATGGGGCGCCGCCATACTCCAAACATGCGCCCCATACTCCAAATGGCGCCGCCATACTCCAACCGTGCGTCCCATACTCCAACCGTGCGTCCCATACCCCAAATGGCGCCGCCATACTCCAACCGTGCACCCCATACTCCAAATGCCGCCGCCATACTCCAACCGTGCGCTCCATACTCCAAATTCCACTGCCACCGTCGCCTCAGTGCCCGGCCGATGAATACCTTTTCTCCGCCTTGACCATCCTCAAAGGAAGGAGGAGGAAACAAATGAAAAAGTGGATATACGGAGCGGCTGCCGCAGCCGTAATCCTTTCCGGATGCGGGATGCAGATGGGGAAGGAAGAGAAGATTCCGGTTATGAGCGAAGGGGTGACGACCGCCGTTGAATCGGACCTGATCAATACAGAAGGTGAGACGGTCGGGACGGTACTTCTCACGGGAGGCAAGCAGGGGACCGGCATCCGCATCACCGCGGAGGGGCTGGAACCCGGAGTGAAGGCGATCCATATCCATGAGAAGGGTGAGTGCACACCGCCTGACTTCAAGTCCGCCGGTGCTCACTACAATCCGGATCAGAAGGAGCATGGATTTGATAATCCGAAAGGTTTCCATGCCGGCGATCTTCCGAACATTGAAGTGGACGAAGAGGGCAAGGTGGACCTTGAGACGGTGTCGGAGTATCTTTCCCTGAAGGAGGGACATCCCGGCTATGTGCTGGATGAAGACGGCAGCGCAGTCGTTGTCCATGCAGGGCCGGATGACTACAAGACGGATCCGGCCGGGAATTCCGGCGACCGTATCGCCTGCGCCGCATTCAATAAATGAGGAACACAAAAAACCGCACGCGTCCGGCGTGCGGTTTTCCTCTGTTCATTTAAACAGGAAGTTTTCCGTATAGTAAGGCTGGTCTTCGCCATTGAAGGCCACCCCCACCCCGAGCATGCGGAAGTCTTCGTTCAGGATATTTTTCCGGTGGCCAAGCGAGTTCATGAGGCCTTCGTGGGCGAAGATGCTGCTCGGCTGTCCGTAGGCGAGGTTTTCGCCTGCGCCGCGGAACTGGATGCCGTCTTCCGCCATGCGGTCAAACGGTGACTGGCCCTGCTGGTTTTCGTGGGCGAAGTAGTCGTTCACAGCCATGTCCTCGCTGTGCCGCACAGCAGTGGAGGCGGTGCGCCCGTCCCAGTCGAGGGCGCCATAGCCGTGTGCCACGCGCGCGGCGTTCGTCAGATCGAACAGCTGCCGCTCGAAGCCTTCCTTCAGATCCGCATCGGCGGCTCCGTACAATGCATCCTGCGATTGCTCAAGTTCCTTTTCTATGATCTGGACGGCCGTCACAGTATCGTTCCGGTGGAGGTCATAGAAGATGGTCACATAGCTGCCGTCCAGCTCGAACACGTCATACTCGCCGTTGCTCTGGATCAGGAACGCGCTGCGCCCCTTTACGATCCGGTCGAGCGGGCGCCCGTATTCCGCGCGGACCGACGCTTTCTGGGAGCCGTAGGCGATGCCGCTCGCGGAAGCGATGATGTCCTGGTTGGTATATAGCCCGTTGACGCGTCCTTCTGGGTCGAACGACACCATCGCGAAGTTATGATAGCCGTCATGGTAGGCGTGCCATTCGACGCCGTATTCGTTCATCGTGGAGCGGGCGGGTTCACCGAGTTCTGCCTGGACGACTTCCCGGGTGTCCCCGATCCCGATGTTGTGCACGGTGACCGGGACGGATTCCGGACGCTCGAGCTCCGGCTTCTCGGCCTCTCCGCCGGAAGTCTGTCGTGCCCGCTCGTCCTTCACGGACTGCTCCAGCTTGGCGTAAAGGGAATTGGCCCCTTGATTCAGCTTGCCGAGGGCCTGGTCGAACGCGGGCTGTCCGCCAATATCTGCTATCAGTGCATCCACCCGGTCCAGGAATGACAGATCGACGACGCGGGAAAGCGGCTCTTCCCAGAGCGGCCGGGCGATGAAAACGATGACGGCCAGCAGGATCAATCCGAACAACCGTTTCACCATGCACAATCACCTCCTTTATCTTTCCATTTTACCACCAACATCGGACATTCATGCATCCGTCTGTTCGAAAGCTGCAGGTTCCAGGGGTATAATGGTCACCAACGATACAGAGAGAGAAGGAATCACGCATGCTGGAACGTTTCGACGGCTTCCTGAAAAAGGGGATGCCGGTCATCACGCCGCTCTGTCTGGTTGCCGGCGTGCTGCTTGCAGATATGGGAAGCCGGCTCCTGGGTCTTGTCCCATGGATATTTGCCCTCATGACGTTTGCGGGCAGCCTTGGGATGCGGGTAATGGACTTGAAGAATGCGGTGCGCCATCCGCTGGCCGCATTGTTGAGTCTGGCCTTTCTTCATTTGCTCATCCCGGCCTGGGCCTACCTGTTTTCAGTGCTGGTTTTCGATGATCACCTTCTGACTATCGGGTTTGTCCTGTCGGCGGCCGTGCCGACAGGGGTTTCAAGCATCATCTGGGTCAGCATCTACCGGGGGAACCTGGCGCTCTGCCTGTCGATCATTCTCATCGACACCATGCTTGCCCCGCTGATTATCCCGGCCACGCTCTTTGTGGTGGCGGGACAGGGGGTACCGGTGAATGGAGGTGCGCTTGTCCTGGATCTGCTGCTGATGGTCGTCCTGCCTTCGCTCGCGGGACTCTTGCTGAACGAGTGGACCAAAGGGGGGGCGGGAAAGCGGCTCGGCCCCAGGCTTTCACCGGTATCAAAGCTGTCAATCTTCGCAATCGTGCTCATCAACAGCAGTGTGATCGCGCCTTATCTGAAGGATTTTGACCTGGAACTGTTCAAGATTTTGGGGGGAGTCCTGCTGCTTGCCGCAACCGGATATGCGTTTGCGCTGCTGGTCGGGGAGAAAGTTTGGAAACACAGCCCGGACATCTCTGTCATGTTCGTCTTTAACGGAGGCATGCGGAATATCGCCCTCGGGGTCGTCATCGCGACCGTCTATTTCCCGGCGAAAGTCGCGCTGCCGGTGGTCTGCGGCATGCTGTTCCAGCAGGTGCTGGCGGCTGTTTTCGGCAAAGTGATCGAACGGCGCCACCGCCGCATGGAAGTTGACGGGCATATTGTGTGAAAAGGAAGGGAAAAGAAAAAAGACCCGTCTTGGGGTCTTGGATTAGCCGGGTCACAGCCGTCCGGCGTATTCCTCTTTCAGGAAACCGCGCAGTTGATCGAGCGGTATGTCCGCACGGACGATTCCTACGGCACCGGCTGCGACTTCATATTCATCGAAATAAACGGAGATCCGGTCCTCTCGAATGGCCCATTTCCAGGAGGACGGGTCATTTAGTGCCATGGTGAGAAGATCTTCGAAAAGATTTTCTTCCAGCGGCTCCTGGGAGAGGATTTCGGCCCGCACCAGTTTCTGGATCGCCTCGCCATCAGCCGTCAGATCAAACAGATCCGACAGTTCGACAATCTGGCCTTGTACCGGATCGATGTTGAACGGCTTGATTTTCGTAATGCCGTTCGTGCCCCCGGTGTACTGGTAGGAGGTGTAAAGCAGGCTGTAGAGCGCCCCGGCATGGGGCAATTCCTCTGCCGTAAGCTTCAGATGGGCACGCTCCCCGTTTTCGAGTTGTTCTTTATATTTATCGACGCTGCCTTCAAAGAGGGCTTTTTGCTCGTCGATCCACTTGGTGATCGGCTTCTCCACGTTGGAGTGGTCCGCCGACACCGTATTGATGTCCATTGTGTACCATTTCGTCTCTTCTATTACCGTCTGAAGGCGGAGGCCCCCGATTGTATCCCGGGCCTCCGTGACGGCCGCGTCCGCAATGCCTGAATCCTCACCGATCGCAGCCGGTTCGTCGGTCTGCGAGAAGGCGAATCCGAACACCGTGAACAGGGCCAGCACAGCCAAAATGGTCCATGCAGGCCAGCCCGGCCGCTTCATTCGCGTATTCATGGATGTAAATCAGCCCTTCTATTTTTTGGCCACCCGTTATTTATATGGTTCGGGTGACCCCCCTATTAATTCGTCAAGTATACCATTGATTCCCTTGAAAAGGGAGGGAAAATGACAAAAGCATGCGTGGGTGCAGGCTTTGTGACAATTCCGGCAAAGGCGGAATGGATTTTAATATCCCGAGAGTTGTACAATTATTTCCGCCCGGAACACTTTTTTCCGGCATACAAAAAAGGCTTCCCGGTAATCGGAAAGCCCTTTTCAGAGACGGTTACGGTTTCAGGATGACTTTGGTGCATTCATCACCATGCTCGAAAAAGGTCTTGTAGGCAACCGGAGCTTCTTCGAGCGGGACAATATGGGAGATGATCTCGGTCGGATCAAGCTTGTGTTCCGTGATCATCTTGAACAGCTCCGGCATCAGGTGCGGGACAGGTGCCTGCCCGGACTTGATCGTGACGTTGCGCTCAAAGAAGCGCCCAAGAGGGAATGCGTTGTACCACAGGCCGTAAACGCCGGTAAGCTGGACAGTGCCGAAGCGGCGCACGGCGCGGTGTGCGGTACGGAGCGCGGTGAGCGAGCCGCCGTGGACCTTCAGCTTCTGCTGCACTTTCTCGGGAGCGGTCTTCTCGCCGTCCATGCCAACGCAGTCGATGACGACATCGGCGCCGCCGGATGTAAGTTCCTTGAGATAGTTGCCGGTCTCTTCCGGGTCGCGATAGGTGACCGTCTCGACTTTGTTCATCTCCCTTGCTTTTGCCAGGCGGTAAGGGACGTTATCGACACCGATGACCCGCTTGGCGCCCATCATCCAGGCGAACTTCTGGGTCATGAGGCCGATCGGGCCGCATCCAAGCACGATGACCGTGTCTCCCTTTTTCACGCCGGAGTGGAGTACGCTCCAGTAGGCGGTCGGGAGGACGTCAGACATGAAGAGGACAGCTTCATCCGGTACTTCGGCCGATTCCGGGATAACAAATGGCAGGAAGTTTCCGAATGGCACGCGCATGTACTCGGCCTGTCCGCCCGGGTGGTTGCCGAACATTTCCGTGTAGCCGAAATAGCCGCCGAAGTCGGTGCCCGGTGTCGGATTCGTATCGGGGTGGTCACATTGGCTCTCCATGTCATGCGTGCAGTACCAGCATTCGCCGCAGGCCACGTTGAACGGGATGACGACCCTGTCACCCTTTTTCACTTTTGTCACGGCGGGGCCGACTTCTTCGACGATGCCCATCGGTTCGTGTCCAATGACATATCCCGGACGTGTCATGATGGAACCGGCGTAGATGTGCAGATCCGAGCCGCAGATGGCTGTGGAGGTGATGCGGATGATGATGTCATCGTCTTTCTCAATCTTCGGTGTTTCCACATTCTTGACCTGGATGTCCTTGGTACCCTGGAAAGTGACGGCTCTCATTGAACAAACTCCTCCTTTAAGGTGTCTTCTTCATAAGTTTCCGGTTTCCATGCCGGATAAACGCCGGGGATGCGCCGGAGCGGACGGACAGGTATACTTGGAACATGAAAACCCGCAATCGGCGGGCCTGGAGGAGAGCGCATGATTTTCGGAATGGACAGTGTGCCGATGTGGTTTTACGTACTCGCAATCTGCGTGGTAATCCTGTTCATCATCCTTTCCGAGTGGTGGACAAGATGACCGACATAAAGGTCCGGGCGCCAAAAATAAATAAGTTACTGCCGGAATCCGGGTGGGAAGAGGCATTTGACGAAGAGGATGCTTCCGTCAGAGCGGTGTGTGTGGAAGGCGGGCAGGCAACCTCGGACGGCCGTGTCATTTTCGATGGTGTCCTGTTCCGGAAAACCGACTTCCGCGGTTTTCGCGCACCCGCTTCAGAATTGCTGGATGTCGTATTCGAAGGATGTGACCTGTCGAATGCGGACTTTTCCCGCTCTTCGCTGCACCGTTGTGAGTTCCGCGGGACCAAGCTGACCGGTGCTATCTTCAGCGAATCGATGCTTCGGGACGTAAAATTTTCGGACTGCGGCGGTCGCTACTCGAGCTTCAACTTCTCCAAGTTGCGCCAAGTGGTCTTTGAAGGATGCGAGCTGGAATCTGCGGACTTCGTCGACTGTTCCATGAAGGGCGTTGCATTCGGAAGAAACCGGCTCGATGACATCAGTTTCCTCGATACCTCGCTTGATGGCATCGACCTGACGAAAGCGGAGTTCAGCCGAATCACGGTCACGCCGTCGAAGCTCCCGGGATGCAAAGTGACACGTGAGCAGGCGATCGGATTTGCACGGACATTCGGGCTGGTCGTGGAGGAAGATTAAAAGACAGGAGGTGCACCTATGGAGGCGTTTGCCGGATTTCTGAAAGGCATCGACAATCAGGATCACCGGGACCGGACGGAGGAAGTGCTCCGTTGGGTTGCCGATACCTTCCCCGGCCTTGAGCCGGTGATCAAGTGGAACCAGCCGATGTTCACGGATCACGGCACGTACATCATCGGCTTCAGCGTCGCCAAAAACCACTTGTCCGTCGCCCCTGAACAGGCAGCGATGATCGAGTTCGCTGATGACATCGGGGCTGCAGGATTTGCACATACGAAGGAACTGGTACGCATGCCGTGGAAAAAGGAGATGGATTACGGACTGCTCCGTAAGTTCATAGAGTTCAACATTGAAGACAAAGCGGACTGCACGACTTTCTGGCGGAGTTGAAAGAGGGCGAGTGCCCGGCGAATCCGAAGGGACTGCATTCCATCAATACAGGAAAAGACAAGGAAGGTGTTTTAGCATGCTCAGTTTTCAAGAAAAAGAAGCCATCATTGCAAAATTTCCGGAACTGACCCGGAAGGAAGTATCAATGGGCCGAGTGAACTATCATTTCGAAGAATCGCTTCATGAGAAGAAAATTGTCGTGCGTCACCTGCACGAAAACGGCAATGGATTCGTTTATGTCGGCAAGCTCCCGCAGTATGAGGCTGACAAAAAAGGCTTTATCAACATCCGGGATTTCTCAGCGGAGGAAATGGAAGAAGTGCTTGCGGAAGCGATCCGCTATCTTTCGAGTGATCCTGCAGGAGAGCCTGTCGACGAGGTTTGGGTGAATCGTGAAGGCACTCAACTCCACCTAAAGGAAGAGAACGGCTACTTCAACCTGTATTTCAAAGAAAACCTGGAGGAAGGGTTCGGCTCTGCGAAAGAAGCCCATGTCTATCTGAATGAAGAAGGTTTCCGCCTGCAATCGGGAGGCGCCCGTTAAATGGACGGGAAAAAGTTTGTGATGGCGTTCATCGCCATCTTTATCCTCGTCATTATCGGCGTCCTGCTGAGTTTCTGGGTATTCTACGAAGTGGATCAGTGAGCGAGGCAGTCTGCCCGTTCTGTGCAAAACAGCGATGACACCATCAAGAGAGGCGCTTTCCTGAAACGGAAGCGTCTTATTGTTTGACCGGGGAAATGGAAGGTGAAGTGTGTTGGGGGATGCTGCAAGAAGAACAGGATTCCTGCTTGTGATTATCGGCGCCACTTTATGGGGCGTCGGCGGCACGGTCGCCCAAAAACTTTTTCAGGAGTATGGGATTGAGGTCAATTGGCTGGTTTCGACGCGGCTGCTGATCGCCGGGGTGCTTTTGCTCGGCATCCAGTTTTTCCTGAAAGACCGCTCCCAGGTCCTGGGTGTCTGGAAAGAAAAACGGACCGGCGCTCAACTCGTCGTTTTCGGACTTCTCGGCATGCTGGCGGTCCAATATACATATATGGCCTCTATCCGGCACGGCAATGCCGCGGTGGCCACATTGCTCCAATACCTGGCGCCGGTCATGATCATTTTCTGGCTGGTCATCCGCCGGCAGACTGTATTCGGCCGGCAGGATCTGGTTACGGTTGTCCTTGCGCTGGGTGGCTGTTTTCTTTTGTTGACCAACGGCTCGCTCTCAGGTCTTTCCGTGCCGGCTCCGGCCATTATCTGGGGCGTTCTCTCAGGGGTCTCCCTGGCTTTCTACACGCTGTATGCCATCCCGCTTCTCGCGAGGTACGACTCTTTGGTCATTGTCGGCTGGGCGATGGTCATCGGCGGGGTTGCGCTGAGCTTTATCCATCCGCCCTGGCGGATCGGCCTGTCGGGTCTGACGGCGGAAGCTTTCGGCTACATCGCATTTGTCATCATCTTCGGCACGATGATCGCTTTCTGGTTTTACATCGAGAGCCTGCAGAGCCTGCTGCCGAAGGAAACCAGTCTTCTGGGAAGCCTCGAACCGCTTGCCGCCGTACTGACGACGGTTTTCTGGCTGAACGAGCCGTTCGGCGGGTTCCAATGGGCCGGGACGGCTGCCATCATCGCCATGATTGTCTTTATGGCGTTCAGCAAGAAACCCGCAGCGGAGTAGCGGATGTTGCAGGGAAATTATGCTAGGATGGAATAAAGAGGCTGTAAAGCAGGAGGTGGGTCAGATGGACAAGCGGAAAAACATCATTCGATTCCTTTTGTTCGGGGCCGGGTTCCTGCTCGGGGTCCTGTTGTTTTCAAATCTTTTCGGATGGTGGTAAACAGGGGGGAAGGGCTAAATGGAATTAATGAAACTGATCAGATTTCCGATGATGTTATTTGTGGTCGCATGCATCTGGCAATCGGTGGGGCCGGGTGAGATTCGGCTTGCCGATAATCTGGGCGTGGCCCTGGCCGCCTTCGTAATCCTGGCAATCTGGGAGTGGGCTAACAAACCGAGTCCATGGGAACAGAGCCGGCAATCCTGATGCATAGGCGGGTGTAAAGGGGGCTGCATCATGAGGTGGGCAATGGGATGCTTATTTATCCTGATTGGCTCCTTTATCTTCGTTCTGACGATTGATGGGCTTGGGATCATCGGAACACTGTTGAAAATCCTTTTGGGCATCGGCTGCTTTTACATTGCGGGCCTGTTCATCCCGGAAAAAAAGGAAAGCAGCTGACCGTCACGGGTCGGCTGCTTTTCATTTGCTGCAATTTAGATTTCACGCCGTACCTTCCTGGCCTGAAGCTTTTTCAGGCCTTCTGCCAACAGGTAAAAGCCGATGATGGAAAACGTCATCGCGACCAGCGCGGCAATCGGAATCCACTGGGCCGAATAGATGTCCTGCTGAAGATTGCTTAAAAGAACAGGCCAAGAATCGGATGTTTCGACGGCCCGGTAACTCCTGTCCATTTGCGAGAAGAATTGCTGATTGACGTAAATGCCAATGACGCCCAATTGGACGAGCAGGATCATCGACCGGCCCGCTTCCATCGGAGTCGTAATGACGAGTTCCCTCACAAGGGACGGCCAATAATAATTCTTGAATAGCGTCCATCTGCTGCCTCCGTTTGTGATGGCGGCCTCCATGTAGGTCTGTTTCCGCTGTTGTTGCAGGTTTTCGTAAAACACCATGGCCAACCTCCCGACCTCGACGGCCGAGATGATGACGAGCACCCAGAAGGACCGGTGATCGGAGAACATCACGCCGGGAATCGCCAGCAAAATGCAGATGATGAAGATCGTCGGCATAAATGAAAAGAAGGAGTTCCACAGATTCATCAGAAAGCGCAGGCTCTTCAAGTAAAACGCGCCTATTGAAATGAGAAGGGCTGCCACTATGCGAACTGCCACAATCACGCCGAGTATGTAGAAAGTCTCCCTGGCCCCGATGATCACCTTGGACCAGAGATCCACTCCCTTCCGGTCCGTTCCGATGAGAAAATCGTCGGACGGCGGGATGGGGGGAGCGAGCAGCGTGCCATCCGAATCCCTCAAAACGAGCGTCCGGTCCATCGAGCCATCCACCAATGGCAGATAAGGGCCGAATAAGATCATGATCAGTATGGTTCCGATCATGGCGGATCCGATCCATAATGTCCGGTTCATCGTTCATCCTCCAGTGGCGAAATGGCTGAACGAGCCACCCCTGACACGATGCTGAAGGCCAGGATCACAAGGGTGAACATGAAGATATAGCCGATTTGCGAAATGATATTCGGGGAGATGAGCGCGCCGACATAAAAATTGGTCGAACTCCCGAGCGTATGATACATGTAAAAGGCCGCACCCCTGTATTCCGTGAACACTTCAACGATAAACAGATTCGAAAGGGTGTAGAGGACCATGGTGTTGGAGTACGCCAGTATTTTCGGCAGGCCGTTTTTCAGCATGTGCCGATACAAGATTTTCAGTTCTCCGGTCCCTTTTGAGCGCGCGGTGCGGATATAGTCCAGGCCCTGCTCGGTCTCAAGCGTCTTGAATGTGATATTCGCGATGAACATGACCGGATAAATCGACAGGTAAAGGATATTCATCAGGACATTATCGATTTTATCGTGACCGAACAGATCGATCTCGACCAGGCCGTAGCTTTGAAGGAGGAGCACCATCAGTTGAATAAAAACGATGATGGCGATATCCGGCACAGACAAAAAGCCGATGGTGGCCGGCTGTCCGATGAACTTCGCCTTTGTTTTTCTTACGTTGAAATCGAAAATTCCTTTGGCGATGCCAACGAAGAATCCGATGAGGATGGCCGGCATGAAAATGAGCATACTCCGCAAAAAGACGGATGTGACCTGGTCCACGATCGGGCGGCCTGCTTCATCCGTGCCCAGCCCTCCGGTTTCGTAAATGTACGTGTAGAAGGATTGGATATTGGCGACGTGGTTCTGGATTTGGTAGTCATAAGTGGCACCCATGAACGAGCCGCCTCGTCCCTCCTCAAAAACGGTGTCCATCGGGATGAGAAGAAGCAATACAAGAATCACGAATGAGAAAAGCCAGACGGCTGTCCGGAGTGAGATGGTTTTGATCAAGAAGAAACACCCCTGTATGTAAAAGGAACTATTTCATAAATTATACTACAAGAGTAATTCTAATTATCTAGAAATTGGCGATAAAAATGAAAGCGGCTGCTCCGGAATCGGGCAAGCCGCTTTTGTCAGGTTAGATTTTACTTAATGCCAATTCCCGCCCTTATAAGGCCCTTTCCGGAACGGCATCCACCAGTTCCACTTGCCGAACAGCTTCATGAGGCTCGGCACGAGGAGGAGTCGGATGATCGTGGCATCGATGGCGACGGCGATCGCAATGCCGACACCGATCTGCTTGACCGGCATGACTTCGGTGAACGCGAAGGCACCGGTGAGAACGATCATGATCAGTGCCGCGGACGTGATGATCTTGCTTGTCGCAGCAAGGCCTTCGACGGTTGCGCGGTCGTTGTCATAGTCCTTCGTGTACTCTTCCTGGATACGCGAGATGAGGAACACCTCATAGTCCATGCTGAGTCCGAAGACGAGACTAAAGACGAGTACCGGGATGATCAGCGCAATCGTGCCCGCTTCCAGGCCGAAGTGACCGTACTGGAAGATGTAGACGAGCGCGCCAAATGCCGCGGACAGGCCGATGACGTTCATGATAATCGCCTTCAGCGGAATCAGGACGGAGCGGAACGCGATCATCAGGATGATGTACGTCGAGACGATGATGATCGCGAGCACGTAGATGATCTTGTCCCAGATCTCATCAAAGATTTCCTGGTTGAATTTCGGATAGCCGCCGACTGAGAGGTTCCACTCGGTATCCTTTTCCGCCCAGTCGCGCGCCCACTCCTGGGCCTCGGCCGACGCGCCTTCCGGCTTCAGGGTGACCGGGACGAGGAGCGAGTCGCCTTCGATAAAGGAATTGAGGAGCGGCTCGACAGCTGCGGCAGTCTCCGGCATCTGGGTGGCCTGCAGCCAGGTGTCGGCATCTTCGATCTCGCCTTCGGTGAAGATAGTGGAGACTTCATCGGTGCGGCGGTCATCGAGAAGAGCGTCCTGCAGTTTCTCGATTTCGCGGATGCCATCTTCGTCTTCCCAACCGCCCTCGCGCTCTGCAATGAGGTAGGCCGTGGAGTTGGACAGGCCGAATTCAACTTCGATCTTCTCGAACGCCTGGCGGGTATCATTGGACGCCGGGAGCGAGTCCATCTCCGGAATGGTCAGTTCCATGTCCTTTACCGGAATCATGAAGACTCCGAGGATAAGGAGGGCGCCGATTGTGACAAGAACGGGACGCTTAATGACACGTTCCGCAAACTTGCGCCAGCCGCTCGCGCCTTCCTCTTTCACCTTGAGGATGGTCCACTTGTTCAGCCGGTCGCCGAGAACGAGCAGAACGGCCGGAAGCAGGGTGAGTGACGACAGGACGGCCAGCGAGACGACCGCCATGCCGCCGACGCCGATGTTCTTGAACAGGTCGATCTGGATGATGAACAGGGCACCCAGTCCGATAAACACACAGAACGCCGAAAACAGGACAGATCGTCCCGCGGTGAGGATCGTTGTCCGGACTGCTCCCTCGACCGACTGCTTTTTCCGTTCCTCGCGGTAACGGTTGATGAACAGAAGCGAGAAGTCGATGCTCAGTGCAAGTCCGAGCATCGGCACGATGTTCAGCATGAAAATTGACAGGTCCATCGATTGGCCGATCAAAGTCATCGTGCCGAATGTCGTGATGATCGTGGCGATCCCGACAAAGAACGGCACAAGTGCCGCGACGACCGAACCGAATGCGAGAAGCAAGACGACAAGCGCGATTGGCAGTCCGATCGCTTCCGCTTTGACCAGGTCGCGCTGGCTCGCTTTGTTAATGTCTTCGCTGATCGCGGTGCCGCCGGTAAGGACGGCGCCGTCATGATCGGCGGTTTCCTGGATGGCGGAAACCGCTTCACTCATATCCGCGTTTTCTTCAAAATGAAGAAGCGCGTAGGACAGTTCCTCAGTGTAGAGGGAGCCGTCCTCCAGTGGAGAGACGATCTCCTCTGCGAGTCCGAGATCCTCTACGTCCGAGACGGCCGTCTTGATTTCCTCATCAGTCATGTTTTCAAAGACGAGGAACATCGTCTCCGCCGGCAGGCCGAATTCATCCGTCAGGCGGTCGGCCACTTGTTCATATTCCCCGTCCATCCGGAACCCGTCCCCCTCGAGGACGCCAGGCAGCTGAACTGCCTGGTAGGCCATGAACCCGGCGATCAGAATCCAGACCGCGATGACCCACTTCGGGAACCGGATGACGAAATTCGCTAACGTGCGCAAAAGGCTTCTTCCTTTCAGGTCAATCATAGATTGTTTTTCTCCAATAGTTTACATGAGAGGAAGAGGGTTTGTCGTGCGGGAAGTGCGGGCGTTAAAGAGGGGGAATGGAGGCGAAAGTACACCAAGCCGATGCGAAAGTACACCAAGACGATGCGAAAGTACATCAAGCTGGCGCGAAAGTACACCAAGCCGATGTGAAAGTACACCAAGCCGGCGAGATGATGCCCGCGCGGGTGCGCGGCTCTTCCCACAAAAAAACGCACCCCGTTTCCGGGATGCGTTTTGCGTTACGTGTTATTGAGGGACTCCGGCCAGGAGCTGCTCTTCCACCTGTTCCGCCACGTCATCCACGGTGGTGCCGAGGGACATGGCCATCTCCCTGAACAGAAGACTTTGGACAGTGTTCAGGATTTTGCGGTCCTGATCGTACATTTTCTGGTCAGTGTTGAGTTTTTTGTCCATAAGGGCGCCGGCCACGGCAGCGATCTTTTCCCTCTCGCCCGTTTGGACAAGGTTATGATAGGTGCGTGCCCGCTGCTTTGCGTCGTCGATCCACTCGATGTCCCCTCTTCCGAACACCTCGAGCAGCTCTTCGGCTTCGGAACGGTCCATGGTCCTCATGACTTTTTTCTTTTTTGCATCCACCGGCGTGCTGATCTTTAGCGACGTCTCGGAAAGGGGATGGATCACATAATACAGCCGTTTCTCGCCAAACAGATCCTTTTCACAAATGTCATCGATTCTGCATAGTCCGTGCTCTGCGTAGATAACAACATCACCAATCTCAAACATCCGCATGGCCTCCTTATGGTATTTCGTCAACCTGGTTTACATTCAGTATACGCCAGCTTGCGGGATTTGTCAATTTAGTTGACAATGTGCCGCATGCTTGTCATGATAAACCCGTTAATGATTGGCCGAAGAGAGGAATGTTGATATGTCGGACATACGCCGCCTGGATTTGATCGATTTATTGGGGGAGCGGCACTTCCAGCTTCGCCGCCTCGCGGAGGAACGCTGGAATAAACGGGGAGACCTTCCCATTTCCAATTCGGAATGGTTCCTCATGGCGAGGATCGATGGAGGAGAACCGACCATCGCCGAGGTGAGCAGGCAGGTGGATATCACCCGCCAGGCAACCCACAAGCTGATCCGCAAAATGTCAGAAAAGGGTCTTGTCGAAGTAGCTGATGATGAGCGGAATAAAAAAGTGAAGCGCGTCCGGCTGACTGAGCTTGGACACGAGTGCTATAGGAAGAATGAACGGCTGAAATTGGAACTGGAAGAGAAAATCGCCGAGGCAATCGGGCCCGACAGTGTTGCAGCGCTTAAGGAGATCCTGGCGGTGGATTGGGAACTAAAGAATAGGGAACCGTAAGGTAAGAGTCATTATGGGAGGGAATCCGATTGAGGAATCTGTCATTGGCCGAGAAGATCCTTTTCGGGATTGCATTGGTGATCCTGGTGGCTTCCATATTCAACCGAGAGCTGTTCAGGTTCATGTTCCTCGCATTTGCGATCGCCTTCGTCTACCGGGTCATCCGGCCGAAGGAAGGGGAAAAGCGGGGATGGAACCTCCTGATCGTGGCACTGCTGCTGATGGGCTTCCTGCTCGCCAATCCTTATTGAATACAAAAAAACGCCGTCTCCCGAGGGAGACGGCGTTTTGGGATGGAAGTCTCAGATTAGATCTTGGAGACGTTCGCAGCTTGAAGTCCGCGTGGGCCTTCTTCGATTTCGAATTCTACTTCCTGACCTTCATCAAGGGACTTGAAGCCGTCTTGCTGGATAGCGGAGAAGTGTACGAATACATCGTCGCCATCTTCGCGCTCGATGAAACCGAAGCCTTTTTCTGCGTTAAACCATTTTACTTTACCTTGTTCCATGTTTGTTTCCTCCTTGGTGCCGTTCGACACACATGTGTTACTATCCTTGCTCAAGTCTTGATGTGTCAGGATGAACTGAAATCCATCCGAACGTCATTGCCGAACAAAAATAATTCTTCTACATCATAACAGCCCATCCAGATCATTGCAAGGGAAATGATTAAGACTTTTGAGAAGACAGACCTCTGTCTTCTTCATCCGATTTTTGAGAAATTTTTGAAACCATTCAAATCCTTATGACGTATATAAGGTAAGCAAACAGAGGAGGTGGGAGGATGAGTGTATTCGGGCTTCCGGTGGAGCAGCTGTACCTGATTATCTTGGTCACAGCGGGGCTGGCAACCGTACTTTATCTGTTTTTCGGGGATGTGGCGGACGGTGCCGGGGAGGCGCTGCCTTTCCTGAATCCGGCGGTCATCCTGGCATTCATTACATTTTTGTCGGCTTCCGGGTTCATCTTCGAGAATGTGACAGAGCTCGGCAGCGGAGTGATCCTGGGTGTGTCGGCGGGCATCTCGGCAGTACTGTCGTTTCTTCTTTATTTCTTTGTTCTTCTGCCGCTCAAGTCAGCCGAGGCGTCGACTGCCTACACTGAGGAATCGCTCCTCGGCCAGGTCGGGCGCGTAATTACGCCGGTTCCCGAGGATGGGTTCGGGGAAATCGTCATCGAGACGGTGAACGGTCTGATCTCGAAGCGTGCGGCTGGCCTGGAAAATACCGCAATCGATTACGACAAGAAAGTGCTGATCATCGAAATCAGCGATGGCACGCTTATCGTTAAGGAATACGAGCCGCTCCGGTTCAGGGAATTGTCATGAACATCTCCTCCAGCTGTTCTGCTTATATCTGATAAAAGGGGGCAACACATATGGTTTGGATTGCAGTCGGGATTGTTGCATTTGTGCTTCTGGCCATTATCGGTGTCTATGTGACGCGCTACCGCACCGCGGGGCCGGACGAGGCGCTGATCGTCACGGGAAGCTATCTCGGTTCGAAAACAGTGCACACGGATGAAGCGGGCAACAAGATCAAGATCATCCGCGGGGGCGGAACATTCGTCTTCCCGGTGTTCCAGCAGGCAGAACCGCTAAGCTTGCTGTCGAGCAAGCTCGAAGTGACGACGCCGGAAGTGTACACCGAGCAGGGCGTGCCGGTCATGGCGGACGGCACGGCGATCATCAAGATCGGCGGTTCGATCTCCGAGATCGCCACCGCTGCCGAGCAGTTTCTCGGCAAGGCCAAGGAAGACCGTGAGAATGAAGCGAAGGAAGTGCTGGAAGGGCACCTCCGCTCGATTCTCGGTTCAATGACTGTAGAAGAAATCTACAAAAACCGTGATAAGTTCTCCCAGGAAGTGCAGCGCGTCGCCTCACATGACCTCGCGAAAATGGGCCTCGTGATCGTTTCCTTCACTATCAAAGATGTACGCGATAAAAACGGCTACCTTGACTCGCTCGGGAAGCCGCGGATCGCCCAGGTCAAACGCGATGCCGATATTGCGACGGCGGAAGCGGAAAAGGAAACACGCATCAAGCGCGCCGAGGCGGACAAGGAAGCCAAGCGGGCGGAACTGTACCGCGCGACCGAAATCGCCGAGTCCGAGAAGGAAAACCAGCTGAAGGTGGCGGAATACCGCCGTGAGCAGGACGTCGCGAAAGCGCGCGCCGACCAGGCTTACGAGCTGGAATCCGCCCGCGCCAAGCAGGAAGTCACCGAGCAGGAGATGCAGGTGCGCATCATCGAGCGTCAGAAGCAGATCGAGCTCGAGGAAAAGGAAATCCAGCGCCGGGAGCGCCAATACGACTCCGAGGTCAAGAAAAAGGCCGACGCCGACCGCTACGCCGTAGAGCAGAGTGCTGCCGCCGACAAGGCCAAGCAGCTTGCCGAAGCCGATGCAGAGAAATACCGTATCGAAGCACGCGCGAAAGCCGATGCCGAAAAGATCCGCCTCGACGGGATCGCCAAAGCAGAATCCGAGCGCGCGCAGGGTGAATCGGAAGCGGATGTCATCCGCCTGAAAGGCCTTGCCGAGGCGGAAGCCAAGCGCAAGATCGCGGAGGCGTTCGAGCAGTACGGCCAGGCCGCGGTGCTCGACATGATCGTCAAGATGCTGCCGGAATACGCGAAAAACGTCGCGACACCGCTCAGCAACATCGACAAACTCACCGTCGTCGACACAGGCGGCGGGGAAGGCGGAGGAGCCAACCGTGTCACAGGCTATGCCACCGGCCTCATGACGAGCCTTCAGGAATCACTCAAGGCCAGCTCAGGCATCGACGTGAAGGAAATGCTCGAAAACTACTCCGGCAAGCATAACCTGCGCCCGAGCCTCGATGACATCGCTTTTGAGATGAAGGAGAAGCGGGAAAAGGAAACGGCGGACGGTTCCGATGAGGAGTCACCGACGGAAGATGTGGAAAAGGTGGAAGTATGATTAAGTGAACGAACCCGGAGTCTGTGCCGCATGTGCATGGATTTCGGGTTTGCTTTATTTAAAACAGAACACTACCCCTGCTCAGAAAGAATCATTTCCGGGCAGGGGTTTTATTGATGGCGCGCTGATGAACTCAATGAAACTGACGGTCGCCTTGCTTTCCAGCAAACACCCACGCCCGCTGGATAAGGAATCCTGCGATGAACAGGCCGAAGTCGACGAAGACTTTCAGGAGCGTTTCATTGATAAACCGGAACAGGAAGTGGAGTCCGGTGACGAGCGCTGCGGAAGCTGCCATGTTGAAGAGGACGAGCGCCGCATACTTCAGGAATGAATTTTTCGACCCCGATTTAAAGACGAGCCGCCGGTTGACGGTATAGTTGAACACTGCGGACATCGTCCGGGCGATCACCGTCGCAAACGTGATGTACATGACCGGCGAGTCTTCCTCGAGCCACCTCGAGAACACCCAGAACAGGCCGATGTCGATGGCGAATGAGGCGACGGCCGACAGGGTGAACCAGCTGAAGGTGCGGTACGTCTCTTTCTGGATTTTCTTCATGGCCGCACCTCCTTTTTATATTCTCATACCCGTAGGGAAGCCGGGTGAATCGGTGCGGGAAGGTCTAAATTAGGGGGAACGTGTAAACTCGGCCGGCCAATGTAAACACTCGGCTTCCCACCTTAAGAAAATCTTCATTTTCCCCCTTCCTATTCCTTCAGATTCTCCCCCTATACTGAAATCACCAACCACTTATTGGAGGAATGAACATGATCGAAGTGAAGGAGCTGTCCCACTCGTTTCGGGTCGGCAAGAAGGAAAAAGAGACGGAAGTGCCCGTCTTAAAAGAACTGTCATTGAAGGCGCGGGACGGGGAGATCGTATCGATTGTCGGCCGGAGCGGATCGGGGAAATCGACGCTTCTTCACATCCTGGCAGGATTCCTGCAGCCGGATGCGGGCCGGGTGCTTGTAGACGGGACGGATCTCACTGCAATGAATGAAGCGCAGCGCGCGGCATTCAGGCTGGACCGTTTCGGGTTCGTCTTTCAGAATTTCCAGCTGATGCCCGGACTGACGGCGTTCGAGAACATCGAGCTGCCGCTGACGCTGAAGGGCGTGCCGGCGGCAGAGCGCAAGCGGAAAGTGGAGGTGTTGCTGGAAAACACCGGCCTCACGGAAATCCGGGGCCATTATCCGAACGAACTGTCTGGCGGGCAGCAGCAACGGGTCGGCATCGCACGGGCTCTCATCACCGAGCCGCCGGTCATCTTTGCGGATGAACCGACAGGAAGCCTCGACTCCGAGACCGAGCAGGACATCCTGAATCTGATTTTGTCACTCAACCGGAAGTATGGCATCACGTTCGTCATCATCACGCATGACGACGAGGTCGCGGCCATCGCGAACCGACAGTACCGGATGCACGACGGTGAACTTACGGAAGGGGGCCTCCGCCATGTCGTTTAAGGATCAGATCGGATTTGTCCGCCAGCATATACGGCGGAACCGGCTCCGGGTGTTCATGACAGTGCTGGCTGCGACGATGGGCACAGCGTTCCTGATCGTCCTCGCGTCGGTCGGTTTCGGGCTCCAGAAGACGATCAAGGATGATATACTGTCGAACCAAATGGTGACCCAGATTGAAGTGTACAGCGAAGACATGACCGACGCGAAGACTGATGCAATGAAGGAGATCGATCACGTCGAGGCTGTCGTCCACCGCAAGCAGCCCGTGCCGGTGGTGATGGGCGAAGTGGAGGGCCACACCGGCAGCATGAACACGCACTTCACAAATTTCGGCGATGAACAGGCATCCGGCTTCAAGCTTGCGGAAGGCCGGTTCCCGGAAAATCAGGGTGAAGTGATTGTCGGCTCGAAATTCGCCCAGCAACTCGTCGATGAAAGTGTGGAAACCGCTGAAGACGAAGAGCCTGCTTATTATGAGGGGGAGCTGATCGGCAAGACAGTGAATCTGTCGTTTTCTGAAGCGGAGGATGGAGCGGAAACGGTGCCGCTTACCATTGTCGGTATTAAAGAGGAGCCGGGCAAGGACTGGGCATTCGACGGTTATCTCTACGTCGACCAGTCGCTGATCGGAGAAATGGAAACGGCTTACGCGGCAACGTCCGCAGACCTGCCCGAAGAGGAAGACATGCCGTTCACAAGCAGTCAGGTGAACGTGTATGCGGATGATCTCGCAAATGTAAAAGCGATCACACAGACGCTGAAGAACGACGGGTACTCGGTGTATTCCGTCTCCGAGGAGATTGAGCAGATCGACGTGTTCTTCCTCGCGCTCAAGGCCGGACTCATCTTTGTCGGGACAATCGCGATCCTCATCGCGTCAATCGGCATCTTTAACACGATGACGATGGCGGTCACGGAGCGGACGCGTGAAATCGGCGTCATGAAAGCGCTCGGCGCCGGACCGAAACTGATCCAGAGGCTGTTCCTTATGGAAAGCGCATGGATCGGGATTGTCGGCACGGTCATTGCGGTCGTGATTTCCTACGGCGTGAGTTTTGCGGCCAATGCCATTCTCCCGATTGTTGTAGACGCAGCGCTCGGCGGCGAAACAGGCGACTCGTTCGATGTGACGTTCTCCGTCATCCCGTGGCAGCTCGTCCTGATTGCATCCGCGATCTCGTTGACAGTAGCCATGATCTCCGGCTGGCGTCCGGCGCGTAAGGCGACGAAAACCGATGTCATTGGTGCGTTGCGGCATGAGCTTTAATAGATGAAAAAGGCATCCGCGGTGTCGGATGCCTTTTCCTATGTAAGAGCCTGCCCGCCGTTGCCGGTCGGGCGGCCTGTTTTATCCTATTCGGAAACGGCGGCTGCGATGCGTCCTCACCCGATAAAAAACGGCCACAGTGACGGCGCCCACTCCGCCCAGCAGGAGGATGCCGAACAGATCGAGAACCAGGTTGGCAGAGGATTCGATGTTCGGAGCATTCATTACTATATAGAGGAGGGCGCCAAAAAGCGTGCCATAGAAGATGAAATTGCCAAGAGACGAGCGCGGGTCGTATTTGATGGGCATTTCTCCGAGCAGGGAGCCGATGAACGCGAACGGAATTCCGAACATGAGCAGGTATATTATGATGAAATAGTCAAGGTCACCTGTTGTACCATTGAAAAATGATATCGCCACAATCGCCAGCATGACCGTGCCGCACATAGTCAAGTATGATGCGAGAAAGGCGGACAGGAATCTCATTGGGCACCCGGATCCAGTTCATAATGATAGAAGGCCACTTCCCGTACATATCCGTTTTTCTCGTACAGGCGCTGTGCCGCGTGGTTATCCACCGCCGTGCTAAGACTGATGCCGGCCGCTCCGGTATCCAGCGCCAATTCCTTCGCTTTCTGGAGCAGCAGCTTCCCGATTCCATGTTTACGGGCGTTTGCATCCACATACAGGTCATTCAGGGTCCAGGCATTTTTCATGGAAATCGATGAAAACGTCGGATACAGCTGGGTGAATCCCAGGTATTCATTGTCCTTGTTTCTGACGGTGAAAATGATGGACTCTTCGTTCTCCAGTCGTGCTCGGATATAGCTTTTGGCCCCTTCCGGATCGGATGGCTGGCGGTAAAATTCCCGATACAGATTGAACAGGCGCGACACGCCTTCCAGATCTTCAAAAGTGGCTTGATAGGCTTCCATTATGTATCCTCCCAGAAAATCAGTCGTCTTATAAAAGATGAAACTAAGAATAACAGAAGATATCAAAAATTGTCTAATCGGCTCTGCCGGTCGGTTGTCCCTTCTATTGTTTATTGACCGGAAATGTAGCAAAATAGAGAAGGATTGAATTTCAGCAGACCCGAAAGGATGAGGAATGATGGAATACCGCATTGAACGCGATACGATCGGCGAGATCCAGGTACCTGCGGACAAGCTTTGGGGCGCTCAGACCCAGCGAAGCAAGCAGAACTTCAAAATCGGCTGGGAGAAAATGCCGATGGAAGTCGTCCGTGCATTCGCCAACCTGAAAAAGGCGGCAGCGATCACAAGCAATGAGCTCGGCAACCTGTCCGATGCGAAGGCAAAGGCAATTGCAGCAGCAGCTGATGAAGTAATCGAAGGCAAGCTCGACGACAACTTCCCGCTCGTCGTATGGCAGACCGGTTCCGGTACGCAGTCGAACATGAACATGAACGAGGTGCTTGCTCACCGAGGCAATCAGCTGCTTGAAGAGTGGGGCGAGGAAGACCGCCTCCACCCGAACGATGACATCAACAAGTCCCAGTCGTCGAACGATACATATCCGACGGCGCTTCACGTTTCCGCAGTCGTTGCCGTTCTGAACGATCTTCTTCCGGCTATCGACAAGCTAAAGTCGACGCTTGAAGACAAGTCGAAGCAGTTCGACGATATCATTAAGATCGGCCGTACACACCTGCAGGATGCGACACCGCTCACACTCGGCCAGGAAATCAGCGGCTGGGTGCGCATGCTTGAAAAAGACCGCGTCATGATCGAAACTGCAGTCGAACAAATGAAAGAACTTGCAATCGGCGGCACCGCGGTCGGTACAGGTCTGAACGCGCCTGCAGGATTCGGCGAGAAAGTTGCGGTACAAATCTCCAAACAGGTCGGCATCGAGTTCACCTCTGCGGAGAACAAATTCCACGCGTTGACAAGCTATGACGAAGCCGTCTTCACGCACGGCGCGATCAAAGCACTCGCGGCGGACCTCATGAAGATTGCAAACGACGTGCGCTGGCTCGCCAGCGGCCCGCGTTCCGGCATCGGCGAGATCACGATCCCTGCCAACGAGCCGGGCAGCTCGATCATGCCGGGCAAAGTCAACCCGACACAGAGCGAAGCACTGACTATGGTCGTTGCTCAGGTAATGGGCAATGACGCAACAATCGGTTTTGCCGCAAGCCAGGGCAACTTCGAGCTGAACGTCTTCAAGCCGGTCATCGCTTATAACTTCCTCCAGTCGGTGCGCCTGCTGACTGACGGAATCATCAGCTTCAACGACAACTGCGCAGTCGGCATCGAGCCGAACCACGAGAAAATCCAGGAGCTTCTGGACAACTCGCTCATGCTCGTTACCGCGCTAAACCCGCATATCGGCTATGAAAACGCGGCGAAAATCGCGAAGACCGCCCACGCGGAAGGCTCGACTCTGAAAGAAGCGGCGATCAAGTCCGGACTCCTGACAGAAGAGCAGTTTAATGAATGGGTCGTTCCGTCGAAAATGATCGGACGATAATTAATTGAAGCAGCCGGGGACTCGGGTCCCCGGCTGTTTTTATATAGAGATTTTTCGTGATGAGTGGGGGGCGGTTTCGTCATTCAGACCGGTAATTTCGTCATTCATGGCCGGAGTCTCGTCATTCATCGTCGGGACATACGCGAATGACGAAATTGGGAAGCGGAATGACGAAATCGGAGACGCGAATGGCGAAATTAAACCAACGAATGACGAAACCGGACGATTCTATCCCAGAACCTTGGCCAGAGCGAATACGGATGTCACTTTTTGCTCACAGCATCTCGTCGCATGTTGCGGTATAGTGGTACGCAAAGGAGTGATCCCACGTGAAGAAACGGTTCATCTATATACTCGCGGCGCTCGGGCTTGTTTTGTCCGCATGCGGCAACGAGGCGGCAGGTGAGACGGATACCCATGAGGATGAGGCCTCCCATGAAGGACATGACCACGCGGCTCCGGCCGAGCGGCAAGTGAAGGAAGGCCAGACGGTGCTGCCGAACGGCGACCTCCAGGAAGTTACCGCTTCGGCGGAGGAACTGCCGTCGTTCCTCGATGACAAACCGGAAGACATGCAGCTGGTTTATCAGGTCGCGGGCTCCGCGACGGAAATCCTTGAATGGATGCCTTGCTACTGCGGCTGCGGGGATAGTGCCGGGCACAAAAGCAACATGAACTGCTTCATCTCGGAAGTCCGCGAAGACGGTTCGATTGTCTGGGATGACCATGGCACGCGCTGCCTCGTATGCCTGGAAATTGCGGTGGAATCCGTGAAGATGTTCCAGGACGGAATGTCCCTCAAGGAAATCCGTGAGGCGATCGACGAGACTTATAACGAAGGCTATGCAGAGCCGACTCCTACGCCGATGCCGGTGTAAGGGGGAAGCGGGGCGCGGATGCGCCCCGCTTTTTTAGATTGAGTAAAACACGTTGCGGTCTCGAGCCTGCACATTGCCGTCGCGAAATCCGCACTTACGGCCGCGAAATCACTCCATGCGCTACAAAATTACTCCCGGCAATCCCTTATGCTACACTTTCCCTAAAAGGGGGCTTACTCGATGGACAACCAATCATTTTTCGCATCCTGGAGCGGGGGCAAGGATTCGGCGCTCGCCCTATACCGGGCGATCCAAAACGGCGGCAGGCCGGAGCGCCTTCTGACGATGTTCGACAGCGAAGGGGACCGTTCGAAGTCGCATGCGGTGAGTGAGGCGATTATCCGTGCGCAGGCTGACGCAATCGGCATCCCGCTTGTGATCCGGCGCGCCGGTTGGACGGATTATAAGGAGCAATTCCTTTCGGGGCTGGATGAGATGAAGGCGGCGGGCATCACGACAGGCGTGTTCGGGGACATCGACCTGGATGATCACCGGAAATGGGTGGCCGACACATGTGCGGAGCGGGGCATCGAAGCGGTTCATCCGCTCTGGGGCATGGAACGGACAGAAGTGGTCCGCGCCTTTCTGGATGCCGGTTTCCGGGCGACCGTCGTCGTCGGACACGATGAGAGATTCCCGTCCAAATGGGTCGGGCGCGCATTCGACCAAGAATTAATCACAGACATGGAAAGCCGCGGAATCGACCCGTGCGGGGAGGCCGGCGAGTTCCACACGCTCGTGACGGACGGTCCCATCTTTAATTATCCGCTCCGCCTCATTCAGACCGCCCACATGAAACGGGACGGCTATTCATTTGCGCGGATGGAGCTGGCAAAATGAAAGAGGCGTTTGAGGCATTCGAGCGGGAGGACTGGACGGAAGCGGAGCGGCTTTACCGCGCGCATCTTGCCGACCCGGAACAAAAAGAGAACGCGATGCATATGCTCGCGTTCACCCTGGCGATGAAGAAGGAATACGACGGGGCACGCGCCCTCTACGAAGAGTTGCTCGGTAGGGCGGAACAGCACGAAAACGATGAAGCCGCCTCCATCGCGATGCACCAGCTCGCAATGGTCTGCCGGATGGAAGGGAACGCACCGATCGCGAGAAAGTGGCTGGAACGGGAGCGGAACCTCCGCCGTGACCGTCTCCCAGATGATCACGCCGGCCACTCCGCCAACGCCTACGAATTCGGCGAAGCAGCACTTCTGGAAGGGAATCTCGAAGAAGCGATCGGGGCCTTCCGCTTGGCACTCCGTGAAGGAAAAAAGGCGGGAGACGACATCTGTATCGCCTGTGCCTGGAGGGGAATCGGACAGACGAGTTCATGGTATGGTCACGACCCCGGGCCTGCCTACGAGCAAAGCATCGCCGCCTTCAAGAGAGCCGGGGATGCCAAAGGCGAAGAAGAAGTGCGCCGCCTGCTGGAGCAACATTCCGGATGAAAGCAAAATAAAAAAGCACCGATGATCGGCGCTTTTTTCGGTGGTCAGTCAGACGACTGTATAGTCCTTGGGACGGACAGTCCGCTGTGTCCGGATGAAGGTCATCGCATCCAATAGTTCATCCTTCGACAACCGTCGGCCGTCCAGACTCAGCTCGTAATTTTGGAGCATGTCGTCGGCCGCCTTTTTAATATCCACAGAAACGGGTTCGCGGTTCAGAAGATAGTCAGTGGTCACATGGAAGTGGTCTGCAAGGGCAATCAATTGAGGGTAGGTCGGCAGTTTCTTGTCGAGCTCGAACGTCCAGATCAGGCTTTTAGCGACGCCAATCGTCTCTGCCAACTGATCAGGGGATACGCCGTGCTGGATCCGGAGGGCTTTTAGCCGCTCGCCGAATGTGAGGGTTTCTTTCAATGCTAACACCTTTCTGTCAATAAAAATTAGAAAATTTGAATTCCTTTGACAGCATATCATATATTGCAGAAAAAATAAAACGACAACCCTCAAAGGGCTGTCGTTTTTTGTCGGACTATCAGATTTCTTTGAGAACACCTTTTACAAGGCCGGCAAATTTAGTCCGGACTTGTGCGGCAACTTCAATCACTTCGTCATGGCTGAGCGGCTGGTCAAGGATGCCCGCTGCCATGTTGGTGAGGCAGGAGATGCCGAGGACGTTCATACCGCCGTGCGCCGCAACGATCACTTCCGGCACGGTCGACATGCCGACCGCGTCCGCGCCGAGCGTGCGGATCATGCGAATTTCTGCAGGCGTTTCATACGTCGGGCCGCTCCACCACGCGTAGACGCCTTCGCGGAGACTGAAGCCGAGGCTGTCTGCCACACTGAATGCCTTTGTCTGCAATTCCTTGCTGTACACCTGTGTCAGATCCGGAAAGCGGGTGCCGAGCTCATCGTGGTTCGGCCCGATCAGCGGGTTGGTGCCCGTCAGGTTCAGGTGATCGGTGATCAGCATGAGATCCCCTGGGCTGAAGTCCTTGTTCACCGAGCCGCAGGCGTTCGTGATGACGAGGTCATTGATGCCGAGCGCCTTCATGACACGGACCGGGAACGTGACATCTTCGAGCGAATAGCCCTCGTAATAGTGGTAGCGGCCCTTCATTGCCGCCACGGTTCTGCCGTTCAGCTTGCCGATGACGAACTCGTTGGCATGTCCGACAGCGGATGATGTAGCGAAATGCGGAATGTCCGCATAGGGGATGCTGACGGCTTCTTCAATCTCATCGGCCAGTGACCCGAGGCCGGAGCCGAGGATCAGGCCGACTGTCGGCTGGTGGTCCGTCTTGTCTTTTATAAATGATGTGGCTTCCCAAATCTTGTGGAACAGGTCCATCTGAATCTCTCCTCTTTGTAAGGGCGGCACAAGCAGCCCGTTTCATACAGTATTGATACCCGCACGGACAAATCCGGAATCCTCAGCCGAGGACCGGAGCGAGTTCTTTTTTCAATTCGCGTTCCATGAACGGTTCCGCGCCGAGCATGTCCCGGAAGGCTTTGTACCGGGCCACCCGCCCGTCATCGGCTGCTCGTCCGGTTTTGTAGGCGCGGATCATGATGTTTTTCGGTGTATGCGCCATGTCGATAAATTCCAACAGCTGCGCATCATACCCGAGCAGGTTCAGCAGCTCGGCCCGGATCGAGTCGGTCGCCAGCGCCGCGAAGCGCTCCTTGATGAGTCCGTGCTGGAGCATGACACCCAGTTCAGGCGAGTCCAGCTGGCTGAACAGCTCGTGCTGGCAGCACGGCACGCTCAGGATGACATCCGCATTCCATCGGACGGCGCGGGCAAGTGCCATATCGGTGGCGACGTCGCATGCATGAAGCGTCACGACCATGTCGACCGCCGTCTCGTCATTATAATCGTTGATGTCGCCGACGAGAAACTCCAGGTCTTCCCCGTAGCCGAGATCGGATGCGATTTGCCGGCATTCTTCGATGACTTCCTTTTTCAGATCTAGACCGGTCACCCGGACGTCGAGCTCCTTTTCAATCCTCAGGTAGTGGTAAAGGGCAAACGTCAAATACGACTTGCCGGATCCGAAATCGAGGATGCGGATCGTCCGGTCCGTCGGCAGATGGGCGAGGCTGTCGGCAATGTACTCGGTGAACCGGTTGATCTGCCGGAACTTGTCCATCTTGCCCTTTTTCACTTTCCCGTCCTCGGTCTGAACGCCGAGCCGGACGAGAAACGGATACGGCTTGCCTTCCTCGAGGATGTACTGCTTTTTCCGGTTGTGGGAGAGGTTCGGTGCCGCTTTCGTTTCGGTCCGGTCGGACTTCCAGGAGACCTTCAGCTTCTTCGAGAGCCGGACCTGCACGTCTTCGCCGGTGAACGATGCCTGCATCTGGCGGAACTCCCGGAAGAGGCCGTCCAGGACAGGGCGCACTTCTCCGGCCGGCACGTTTTCGTGCTTCAGGACACGCTCGTATTGGTATTCGAACTGGATATGGAGTTCCCCTCGGAGCTCGACTGGCTTCAGTTTGATGCGCTGCAGCCCTTCCGACTTGAGCCTGGGCTGGCTGATTGTCGCCTTGGCCAGCTTGCCGTCCTCCATGCGGGAGGCAAGCGCATCGATCATCTCTTCAAATTCCATGGTCTATCCTCCTTTCTGATTGAGGTCGTGCGTACTCGATGTCACATTACTCGAACTTGAATCCCTGCTTGGCCAGGAATTCCTTCAGGTGCATACGGCGTGGAGCTTTAAGGAACTCCGCCATGTCGCCTGACCATGTGGCGTCTTTCCGGTTGCTGCCGCGGCTCAGATAGTAGTCGTTCATCTTCCGGTCGTATTCCGGCAGCTGTTCTTCATACTTTTTACTGTCGTACTCATTCTCATGCAGGATGGAAGCGACCGGAAGGCGAGGTTTTACTTCGTTGCGGAATTTCGGTACGCCGATGGTCATGCCGTAAAGCGGGGCAACCCCTTCCGGCAGGCCGAGAACTTGGCTGATTTCTTCTGGCGCATTGCGCACACCGCCGATATAGCAGATGCCGTAGCCTTCCGATTCCGCTGCAACCGCGACATTCTGTGCAAATAGGGCCGTATCCGTCACGCCGACAACGAGCGCCTCGGCGTTCGAGTAGACGATTTTCTCATCCTGGAGGGCTGCCGCCGCTTCCAGCCGGCGGAAATCCATGCAGAACACAAGCGCCGCACCGGCAGTCAGGAACTGCTTCGGGTTTTTTGAGAGTTCCGCGAGTGCTTCGCGCTTTGCCGGATCGGTCACATGGATGACCGAGTACGCCTGGACAAAATGTGAGCTCGCCGCATGCTGCCCGGCGCTGACGAGCCGCTCGACCGTTTCCCGGCTGAGCGTGACATCCTCATAATCGCGCACGGAGGAGTGCGAGTTAAGCAGATCAATGACCATTGATAAAAGACCCCTTTCAGGTTTTTATGTGTATGCATCACTCCATAGCTTATCAAAAGAGTTTTAGGGTAAACAATTTTCGAGGTCTGCACATTCCGAAATACATATGGAAAGGGGAGAAAGAGAAGATGAATACTTTTTTTGAGAACGTCTCACTCACAGCCATGATTTTGTTTATCCTGCTCGTCATCGTTCCTGCCGTGACGCTGGTCTGGCTGTTTTTCTATGACCGCGGACAGAAGCAGCACTCGATCCTGCGGAATTTCCCGATCCTCGGCCGGGTCCGCTATTTTCTCGAGCAGACGGGCCCCGAGTTCAGGCAGTATCTGTTCTCCGACGACAATAGCGGAAAGCCGTTCAGCCGGGAGGAATACTTGCATATGGTGCTGCCCGGGAAGTATAAAAGCTCTCTGATCGGCTTTGGTTCGAAGCGGGATTTCGAAGAACCCGGCTACTATATCCGAAACGCGATGTTCACAAAACAGAATGAAGAGATGCGCGTCGACAACTCTGATCTCGTCGACACCCGCCACTATGTGATCGACGACGAAGGGCTGTTCACGCGCCGTGAGCATATGGAAGATGCTCCGGCTCTGCCGTGGCTGCTGCCGCCGGATGATGCAGTCGTGATCGGTCCTGATTGCCGGGAACCGTTCCATGTGCGCAGTCTGCTCGGCCAGTCGGCGATGAGCTTCGGATCGCTTGGGAAAAATGCCATCACCGCGCTCTCGAAAGGAATCGGGATGGCGAAAGGCGCCTGGATGAACACCGGAGAAGGAGGCCTGTCGGATTATCATCTTTCCGGCGGACCGGAAATCATCGCCCAGATCAGCTCGGGCCTCTTCGGCTACCGAACACCTGAAGGGGAATTCGATATCGAAAAGGTCAAAGAAAAGGCGGCCATCGCGAATGTGCGTGCCTTTGAACTGAAGCTGGCCCAAGGTGCGAAGATGCGGGGCGGCCACGTTGAAGGAGAGAAAGTGACCGAGGAAATCGCCAAGATCCGGACCGTCGAGCCGTATACGACCATCAACAGCCCAAACCGGTTCCGGGAGTTTGAGGATTATCCATCGATGTTCGAGTTTATCGGGGAAATCCGGGAAGCCGGCGGAAAGCCTGTCGGCATCAAGGTGGTCATCGGCAGCAAGGGAGAGGCTGATGAACTGGCCGGCTGGATGAAGAAAACCGGGAAAGGCCCGGATTTCATTTCGGTTGACGGGTCGGAAGGGGGTTCCGGCGCGACCTATCAGGACCTCGCAGACAGCCTTGGCCTGCCGATCAGGACAGCCCTCACCATTCTTGATGACTCTCTCCGTGAACACGGGGTCCGCGACCGGGTGAAGATCATCGCCTCCGGCAAGATCACAACTCCGGACAAAGCGGCCGTCGCACTTGCGCTCGGTGCCGATCTCGTCCAGGTCGCACGCGGGTTCATGATTTCCGTCGGGTGCATCATGGCGCTGAAGTGCCATACGAACGAATGCCCGGCAGGGGTCGCGACGACTGATGAGGACCTTCAGCGGGCATTGGTCGTAGACGAGAAAAAGTACCGCGTCACAAACTATATCCTGACGATGCGCGAGGGGCTTTTCCGCATTGCAGCGGCGGCCGGACTCGATTCTCCGACCAAGCTGGACCGAACTCATCTCGTTTATCTGGACGAACGGGGGCGCGCCTATCCGGTGCAAGGTCATGATGAGCATCTGCGCGCGCAATAATCGATCACCACGCCGTCCTCCGGGCGGCGTGTTCCCTTTATCCAAACAGCTTCCAATAAACTTTCGAAACCCTCAGAAAAATGTGGTAACATACTGTTGAAAACGATTTCAAAAGGGGGCGTTTGGATGGCACTGCTCAACAAAACTGTCGGAGAGGTGGTCCGGGAGAAGGCGAGGCAATTCCCGGATGTGGAAGCCTACGTTTATCCGGAGCATGGAATCCGGAAAACCTACCGGGAGTTTGATGAAGAGACGGACCGTCTGGCGAAAGCTTATCTCGGGATGGGGATCAAAAAAGGGGAACATGTCGCCATTTGGAGTGACAACAAGCGCCAGTGGTTCCTGAGCCAGTTCGCGACCGGCAAGATGGGAGCCGTGCTCGTGACGGTGAATACCAACTATCAGGCCGCGGAACTTGAGTATCTGCTAAAGCAGTCCGAGTCGACGACGCTCATCCTGGACGAGGGGTTCAAGGGGACGAGCTATATCGACATCATCCGACAGGTATGCCCGGAGGCCGAGGTCTCGGAAAAGGGCGAGATCTCGTGCAAGAACCTCCCGCATCTGAAGCGCATTATCCTCATGACGGAACGGGACGAGCGGGGGATGTTCAAGTGGTCCGAGTTTGAGGCGAAGGCCGACGGTGTCACGGATGAAGAATTAGAGGCCGTGTTCCGGTCACTTGATCCGGAGGACACCATCAACATGCAGTACACATCAGGCACGACCGGCTTCCCGAAGGGCGTCATGCTGACGCATAATAACATCGTCAATAACGCGCAGCTGATCGGAGACCGGATGAAGCTGACGGAGAAGGACCGGCTGTGCATCCCTGTCCCGTTTTTCCACTGCTTCGGCTGCGTGCTCAGCACACTGACGGCCGTCACGCACGCGTCGACTTCGGTGATTATTGAGCAGTTTAATCCGCTTACTGTGCTGAAAGCCGTGCAGGATGAGAAATGCACAGCGCTCAATGGGGTTCCGACGATGTTCATCGCGGAGCTCCAGCATCCGGAGTTCAAGAACTTCGATACGTCCTCTCTCCGGACGGGCATCATGGCCGGCTCCACATGTCCGATCGAGGTGATGAAGCAGGTCATCAACGAAATGGGTGCCGATGAAATCACCATCTGCTACGGCCAGACGGAATCGTCGCCCGTCATTACGCAAACCACGACGGATGATCCGATCGAGAAGCGCGTGGCGACTGTCGGCAAGCCGCACCCATATGTCGAAGTGAAGATCATCGACCCGGCGACCGGCAAGGAAGTCCCGCAGGGTGAGCCAGGTGAGCTGTGCACACGGGGCTACCACGTGATGAAAGGCTACTATAATAATGAAGAAGCGACCCGCAAGGCGATCGATGAGAATGGCTGGCTCCATACCGGCGACATCGCCGTCATGGATGAAGACGGCTATCTAGACATCACGGGCCGCATCAAAGACATGGTCATCCGAGGCGGGGAGAACATCTACCCGCGCGAAATCGAGGAATTCCTCTACACGCATCCGTCTGTGAGCGATGTCCAGGTGATCGGCGTGCCGGATCCGAAATACGGCGAGGAGCTCATGGCCTGGATCATTCTGAAGCCGGGCGCTGAAGAAACGGCCGAGTCGGTCCGGGAATACTGCAAAGGGAAAATCTCCTTCCATAAGATTCCGCGCTATATCGAGTTCACCGAAGAATATCCGATGACCGCTTCAGGCAAAATCCAGAAATTCAAGCTCCGGGAGATGTCCGAGGAACGCACGGGCATCGGAGCGAAGTAAAGGGAAAAACCGTCCCGGCATGGTGCCGGGACGGCTTTTTTATGCGGAGCGTTGGCTATGTTAACGTTTCAGTCCTGTATCGCAACGTCTCAGTGGAGTATGTTAACGTCTCAATGAAATATCGTAACGTTTCACCCCATTGCATCTGCAAACGGGAAAAAAGACCGCATCCCGTGCGGTCTTCTTCACCCTTCATACAGCGTATCTTCTAGTTCTCCGTCACCCTTATAGATCTTCAATACGCCGTTTTGATCATTGACGCGCGGCTTGGCTTTTTCGAGAAGATCATCTTTCGTTTCCTCGCGCAGAATGGCGCGGTCGCTGCCCTTTTTATGGAGCACCCACTCCTCGCCGTCCTCCCTGACTTCATACACCGTCCGCCCGTCATCATCGTCCCCATGCACGTATTCACGGGCCTGGTCCATCGCAATCGGGATGGCGCGGTCGTCTTCGTATCCGTCGCGCACAAGCGCATTGGCGATTTCAATCGCTTTTTCCTTCACCGGTTCGTCCAGATTTTTAAACGAGTCCGGATAATCCTGTTTGGTCCATGGCATTCCGGGTCGCCTCCTTATACATAAGGAAATTCCCCGCGAGGATTAACCTAAACCTTTCCGGCATACATGACCGGGCTCCTCATATGCAGACAGTTTCCACCGCCATTCGCGATACTTTTACGGCAACTGCCCATGGATCATTATCCGACATGCCTTATGTCATTGCCGGTCGATTTCCCGGGAAATATTCAATGTCATCCGATTTCATCGTACTCCGGTTCGACAGTCTGCGATTATCTGCAATACACTCCGCCAATTCTCCGAAAAAGCAGGCATGTTGTCATAGGACATATGATAGGATAGCAGGTAAGGGGGGATAAGATGACAGATACAACGTTCAAACTCATTGCCATACTAATTTACTTGGCGCTAATGCTGTTCATCGGCTGGTACGGTTACCGGAAAACAGCGAATCTGTCCGATTATATGTTGGGTGGACGCCAGCTCGGTCCGGCCGTCAGTGCGCTGAGCGCCGGTGCTTCAGACATGTCAGGATGGCTCCTGATGGGATTCCCGGGTGCGATTTACCTGTCAGGCCTGGGGGAGGCTTGGATCGGAATTGGCCTGACGATCGGGGCATATCTGAATTGGCTTTACGTGGCACCAAGACTTCGGGTGTATACCCAGGTATCTGCGGATTCAATCACCATTCCAAGTTATCTGCAGAGCCGGCTTAAGGACCGCTCGTCACTTCTTAGGATCGCCTCGGGTATCATTATTCTGGCCTTCTTCACCTTTTACGTGTCATCGGGCATGGTTGCAGGGGGCGTCTTTTTCCAGAGCTCGTTTGGACTCAGCTATCATACAGGTCTGATCGTCGTTTCTGCAGTCGTCCTGGCTTATACGCTCTTTGGCGGGTTCCTGGCAGTCAGCTATACGGACTTTGTACAGGGGCTCATCATGTTTGCAGCACTTATTCTGGTGCCGGTTGTCGGTGTCTTTATCACCGGTGGACCGGCAGAGACGCTGTCGAGTATCCGGGAAGCCAGTCCTGATCATTTGAGCCTGATTGCGGGAACTACTGCAGCCGGGATTATTTCTTCCATAGCCTGGGGACTTGGTTACTTTGGACAGCCGCATATTATTGTCCGCTTCATGGCCATCCGGACAGTGAAAGAAACCCGCTCGGCCCGGCGGATCGGCATCGGGTGGATGCTTCTCAGCCTGCTTGGGGCGACAGCGACTGCTCTGGTTGGCGTCGCGTATTTCCAGCAGAATCCGAACATGTCACTCACGGATCCAGAAGCTGTTTTCATTGATCTCGGCCAGATTATTTTCCACCCGTTTATTGCGGGTGTCATCCTGGCAGCTGTATTGGCAGCGATCATGAGTACGATATCCTCACAGCTGCTGGTCACGTCTTCTGCTCTTGTCGAAGATATCTATAAAGCGGTCTTCAGGTCCGATGCGCCTGAGCAGCGATATGTATGGTATGGACGCATCGCCGTGCTATTAACTGCAGTTATCGCGTTCATCCTTTCATGGGAACAGAATGACACCATTCTTAAGCTCGTATCATTTGCATGGGCAGGTTTTGGTGCGGCGTTTGGTCCGATTATCCTGCTATCGCTTTACTGGCGCAAGTTGACTGCCCAGGGAGCGCTGTGGGGCATGATCACCGGAGCCATCGTCGTCATGATCTGGGGCAATGTCGATGCGCTGACAGGTATGCTTTATGAGATTGTGCCGGGCTTCATCTTAAGCCTTCTGGTGGCTGTTCTGGTGAGCAATGCGACCTACCGGCCGAATGAAGAAATTGAGCGTGAATTCAACGAAACGCTCGAGACACTTGAGCGTGAACAGAAATAAGCAAGTATCCGGGGAGCCATTGGTTTCCCGGATCTTTTAATGTGAAACAAAAAACCGATCCGGCAAACGGCCGGATCGGTTTCACTTTATTTTTTGGAGCGCTCCACTTTTTCTTTTTTCGACAGGTTCTCAAGTCTCTGGAACCGGTTAAGGTCCCGCTTGCGGATCGGCAAAGGTTCTCTTTTCAGCAAAATGATCATCGAGAACATCAGCATGATGAGGATGATACCGAATGGCAGAGCCGAGGCGAGCGATGCGGTCTCCAGTCCATTGATACCTCCTGTGAAGAGGAGTACGCCTGCGATGGAGCCCATCAGAACGCCCCAGATCAGCTTGGCAGGCATCTTTGGATTCAGTGAACCGCCAGAAGTCATACTCGCCAGGATGTATGTAGCGGAGTCGGCAGATGTCACGATGAAGGTGAAAATCAGCAGGATGGCAAGGACTGAAAGAAGGCCTGAGAACGGCAGAGTCTGCTCGAACGTCGTAAACAGGGCAGATGTCACGTCCTGGTTGACCATCTCCGCGATGTTCGTTCCGTTGTTCAGGTCACTGTAGATTGCTGTGCCCCCGAACACCGCCATCCAGAACATAGCGATGGCAGGCGGGATGATCAGTGTACCGATAATGAATTCCCTGATAGTCCGGCCACGCGACACACGTGCGACAAATGCACCGATGAACGGCGACCAGGCCATAACCCATGCCCAGTAGAATACGGTCCATTCCTGGACCCAAAGCCTGTCCTTATAAGGCTCAAGCCGCAGGCTGTACTGAACAAAGTTCGTGATGTAGTCACCGAGCCCGACAACAAAGGTTTCAAGGATAAAGACAGTCGGTCCTGCAAAGAAGGTGAACAGCAGGAGGCCAAGGGCAAGCCCTAGGTTGAGGTTGCTGAGATAACGGATACCTTTGTGCAATCCGGTCGTCGATGACAACAGATAAGCGACCATCATGACCGCGATGATGCCGAGCTGGACATATGGAGAAATCTCAATGCCGGCGACAGCGTTTAGTCCGCCGTTCATCTGGAGTACACCCAATCCGATTGATGTAGCCATCCCCATGATTGTCGCAATCACGGCAAGGATGTCAATCGTGTTCTTGACCGGTTTCGACGATCCGACAATCGGCTCGAGGGCAGTTGAGATGAGACCGGTTTTCTTCTTGCGGAACTGGAGGAAAGCGATGACAAGTCCGGTGAGCGTAAACATGACCCACTGATGCATGCCCCAGTGGAACATTGAGTAACCCATGGCATTGCGGGCGGTTTCTTCAGTCATCGGTTCCAGGTCTTCAAAAGCCGGATTGAACATATGGCTCATCGGCTCGGCTACTCCCCAGAAGACAAGCCCGGCACCAAAACCGGCCGAAAACAGCATGGCAGTCCAGGTGAAAAATGAGAACTCCGGTTTTTCATCTTCCGCGCCGAGACGGATACTGCCGTATTTACTGATTGCGATACCCAATAAGAACACGATAAAGATAAAGACGGCCAGCAGATAGAACCAGCTGAATGTATCAATGGTGAAATCGTAGATTACGGTGGCGACCGATGCAAATCCATCCGGCACGACGGCTCCGATGACAACCAGAGCAAGAATAAATAATGCAGATACAACAAACACTGGATTTTTCCAATTTGATCTGTCCATGTTCCTCTCCTTCAGAAATTGTTTTATTATGTATTATCGACATAATAGATGTATACCCGAGGGTAACGAAGATGAACGGGGTCTTCAAGGCTAAAACGGAAATTGACGGAAAAGTTAGGTCCAATTGACTAGGTGTTTTCGGAAAAAATAGAAAGGAGAGGTTAAATTGAAACTTGACCATGCAGTTTATTTCAGCAATCAGACGCCCGAGGAAGATGCAGCCGCATGGAAGGAGAAGGGGATGAACGGTGCTCCGGGCGGAAGTCATGAGCAGTGGGGAACTCAGAATGCGCTTTACTACGTGCGGAATGCCTATATTGAAGCGTTGTCAGTTGAAAAGCCGGAAATCGCCCAGACGACCCTTCAGCCTTTGGCACGACTCCTGACCCATGACTTGAAGAAATATGGCCCCGGCTGGGGAACGATCTGTCTTCGCCCAGGAGATTTGTATCAGTTCGAAAAGCGATTAAATGAGCAGGGATACAAGACGACAGGCGTGCAGGAGGCATCCAGGCGGACTGCTTCGGGCAGTCTGCTCGAATGGAAACTGCTCTTCATTGACGAGGAGATCGGTGATGATCTGCCGAATCCATTCTTTATCGACTGGGGAATGGAGGATGAGGTGCGCATGAAGCAACTGCTTGATGCAGGTACGATACCGGAGGAGAACCTGTCTCATCGTCTGGAAGAAGTTGTTTTCAGCGTCCGGGATCCGCAAGCAACCGCGATCCGATGGGCAAAGATGCTCGGACTCAGCCGTACGGAAGATAACCGGATCAAACTCGGGAATGCAGAACTTGTCTTTACACAGGGTGAAGGGCCGGAGCGGCTTTCGGATGTCCGCATCTCACGCGACAGCGTGCACTGAAGTGTTCCAGGACGGGTATACTTATAGCAGGCAGCAATTACTGGAGGGGTTTTTATGGAAGAAAGAATAGAACGCGCGGTGCTGGTCGGCGTCCGTCTCGACGACGATGGACAGTTTGATTATTCGATGGAGGAACTGGCCAGCCTGGCACAGGCCTGCGGCGTAGAAGTGTCGGGCACGGTCACCCAAAATCTCGAGCGACCGAATCCGAGCCACTATATCGGATCGGGGAAAGTGAAGGAAATCCTCATGTTCCATGATGAGACGGATTCCAATCTTGTCATCTTCAATGATGAACTGTCTCCATCGCAGATCCGCAACCTCGAAACGGAGCTCGATACTAAGGTCATCGACCGGACGATGCTGATCCTGGATATTTTCGCGAGAAGGGCGAAGACACGGGAAGCGCAATTGCAGGTCGAGCTTGCTCAGCTGCAGTACATGCTTCCTCGGCTTGTCGGCCTCCGGGCTTCGCTCAGCCGGCAGGCGGGTTCGACAGGCGGCGGCGTGGCGACGCGCGGTCCCGGTGAGACGAAGCTTGAACTTGACCGCCGGAGAATCGAGGATCAGATTGCACGCCTCCGCCGTGAACTGGAATCGGTGAAGAGCCACCGGGAGACGCAGCGGAAGCGGCGGGTAAAGCGTGATGTGCCGGTCGTCTCGCTTGTCGGCTACACGAATGCGGGCAAATCGACGATCATGAACGCCATGCTTGCCGGCATCGGGGACGGGGCGGGCAGGCATGTGCTCGAGCAGGACATGCTGTTTGCAACGCTGGATACCTCGGTTAGGAATATCCAGCTGCAGGATAACCGTGAGTTCCTTCTGACTGATACAGTCGGATTCGTCGGCAAACTGCCCCATCATCTCGTGAAGGCTTTCCGTTCGACACTCGAGGAGGCGGCGGATGCCGACGTGCTCCTGCATGTCGTCGATGTGTCCCACCCGGAGCACCGCTACATGATGGACGTCACCGAGGACACGCTTGCGGACATCGGCATCGAAGGTATACCGGAAATCCAGGTTTACAATAAGTCCGACCTGGCAGGCCTGGAGCATCCCCGAAAGCAGGGGGACGGCATCTGGATCTCGGCCAAGCAATCTGATGATATCTCAGTGTTATTGGAAATGATCGCTTCAAAAATATTCGGTGACCAGGTACGGGTCAACCTGCTGATCCCATTTGGCCGGGGGGATATCGTCTCTTATCTGAATGAGCATGCAGATGTGAAGGAAACCGAGTACACGGAAGATGGCACTCTCATCGATGTAGAACTGAGGGAAGCCGACCGGGAACGCTTTAGTGAATTCATCGCTCCGCCAGAGACGGCAGAATAATTCTCGATATCTTCATCAACAAAAAACTCCCTGCCGCAAAGGCGGAAGGGAGTTTTTTCATGGATTACTCTGAAAGGGTCACGTCTTTCAGCTGATAGTAGCCGCTGGCATCGACGCTGAATCCTTCAACATTGTTGGCAACACCGGTCAGGTACTCCTGGTGGTGAATGTAGGAGATCGGAGCTTCTTCAATCAGGATCTGCTGTAGCTGGTCGTAGATCTCTTTGCGCTTCGCTTCATCGATTTCTGCGCGGCCGGCATCCAGAAGCTTGTCGACTTCAGGATTGCCGTAGAATGCCTTGTTTGCTCCCGTCCCTTTTTGAGAAGAATGGAAGAGGGAGTAGAGTCCGTTGTCAGCGTCACCGGTCGCGTTGGACCAGCCCAGCTGGTACATGTCCTGGTCTCCGGCTGTCAGGGTCTCCAGATAGGAGCCGAACTCCATCTGCTCGACTTTGACGTCGATGTTCAGTTCCTTGAGCTTCTGCTGGAGGAGGACAGCGATATCGATCCGCTGCGGGTTATCATTGGTGATGATGGTCGTCTCGAAGCCGTCGCCGTATCCGGCTTCTTCAAGGAGTTTTTTCGCTTCTTCCGGATTGTATCCGAGGCCTTTGATGTTTTTATCATAAGCGAAGGTGCCAGGGGATAGCGGACCGTGGGCAGGAACGCCATAACCTTCATAGATGCCGTTTACGATCTCTTCGTTGTCGATCATCATCGAGATGGCCTGACGGACGCGGACATCGTTGAACGGTTCTTTTTCTGTGTTGAATCCGACAAACGACAAGGCGCGGGAAAGCTGCTTGTTGACGGTTCCGTAATCGCCGCCTTCAATCTGTGCCACTTCGTTCGGCTGGAGCGGGTCGATAATATGGGCATTGCCGGTTTCGAGTTCTGCAAGGCGTGTCGCGCTTTCCGGAATGACCTTGAATGTAACGGAGTCCACTTTAGGCGCGCCGTTCCAGTAGTCTTCGTTTTTCGCGAGTTTGACGGCAACACCCGGATCCCAGCTTTCGAATTTGAAGAAACCGGTGCCGACCGGGTGTTGGTTAATGGCAGAGCCCGGCTCTTCACCATTTTCCATCGCGGCATAGTCTTCATCAATCAGCTTAGGGCTGATGATGGCACCGCCGGAGTGGGACAGGTGGGAGAGGAGCGGCGAGAACGGATAAGCCGTTTTGATCTGTACAGTGTGGTCATCGATGACTTCCACACTCTCAAGCATTTCATACAGATAGGCTTTCCCGGATGCCACTTTCGGGTCGCGTACACGGTCGAAGGTCTTCTTGACCGCTTCAGCGGTGAAATCTGTTCCGTCGTGGAATTTCACTCCTTCACGGAGCTTGAACTCCCACGTCGTCTCATCGATCGTTTTCCACTCTGTCGCCAGGCTTGGAACGATTTCATTTTCGTCGTTCAGTTCGACAAGCGTGTCGAAAAGATTGTTATGGATATTGTTGGACGGAACATCGTTCGAGCCCTGAGGATCCAGTGTCGAGGCATCTGACAGAACTGCCAGAATCAGGTCTCCGCCGGCTGCCGTGCCGCCTTCTCCTGAGCTGCTGTCATCACCGGCGTCATCTTGGCTGCCGCCGGCACATGCTGCAAGGAACATGGACAGCACGAGGGTGAGGATCAGGAGCAGTTTTGTGTTTTTTCTCATGTTGTTTCCCCCTTTGTCATCGCTTTTTATCGTTAAATGCGATATTTCTGAAATATATCACACAAACCTGACGGGAACAATAGAGATTCAACAGCTAAAAATTCCTAAAAATATGGACAGCGTTTTCAAAGCTGTAAGGACTCTAGCTTCTTCCTTCAAAAAGATATTTACAAACATAAAAGAGCCCTCCCGCAAAAGTGGGAGGGCTCTCAGCCGGATTACTCGGACAGAGTGACGTTCTTCAGCTGGTAGATACCGGATGTATCGATATCGAAGCCTTCGACGCCGTTAGCAAGACCTGTCAGGTACTCCTGGTGGTGGATATAAACCATTGGCGCGTCTTCGATCAGATGCTCCTGGACCTTGTTGTAGATCTCAGTACGGGCATCAGGATCGGTTTCCTGACGGCCTTCGTCGAGAAGTTTGTCGACTTCAGGGTTCTCGTAGAACGAGCGGTTGCCCGGGTCGCCCTTCTGGGACGAGTGGAAGAGTGCATACATGCCGTAGTCCGCGTCGCCAGTCGGGTTGGACCATCCGAGGATGAACATGTCATGTTCGCCTGCAGCCGTCTGGTCGAGGTACGTACCGAATTCCATCTGTTCGATCTGGACATCGATGCCTACCGCTTTCAGCTCCTGCTGGAGAAGGACTGCTGCGTCGACACGCTGCGGGTTGTCGTTTGTCCAGATAGTTGTGGAGAAGCCGTCTGCATAGCCTGCTTCTTCAAGCAGCTTTTTCGCTTCTTCAACGTTGTACTCAAGTGGCTTTGCGTCTTCATTGTAACCGAAGATACCAGGCGCCAGAGGGCCTTTTGCCGGGATACCGAATCCTTCGTAAACACCGGAGATGATGTCATCCTTGTTTACAAGCATCGAGATCGCCTGACGTACGCGGACGTCGTTGAATGGCTCTTTTTCTGTGTTGAAGCCGATGTACGAGAGGCTCGAGGATGGCTTCTGGTGTACCGTTCCGTTGCCGGAGTCATTGATTTGCTGAACTTCGTTCGGCTGAACCGGGTCGATGATGTGAGCGTTGCCCGTTTCGAGCTCTGCCACACGAGTCGCCGCTTCAGGGACGACCTTGAATGTGACGGAGTCGACCTTAGCCGGTTCGTTCCAGTAGTCTTCGTTCTTCGTGAGCTTGATCTCAGAGCCCGGGTTCCAGCTTTCAAACTTGAAGTAGCCGGTGCCTACTGGGTTCTCGGAGATGACGGAGCCAGGCTCTTCGCCGTTCTCCATTGCCGCATAGTCCTCATCGATGGACTTAGGGCTGATGATGCTGCCGCCATTATGGGACAGGTGAGCAAGGAGTGGTGCGAACGGATACGCTGTCTTGATCTGGACAGTGTAGTCATCCACAACATCCACGCTCTCGATCATTTCAAAGAGGAAGAAGCGAGGCGATGCGATTTCAGGATCGCGTACGCGGTCAAGGCTTTTCTTGACTGCATCAGCGGTGAATTCTTCGCCGTCATGGAAGGTAACGCCTTCCTGGAGTTTGAATTCCCAAGTTGTATCGTCGATTGCGTTCCATTCCGTCGCGAGGCCAGGCTCGATTTCGTTGTCGTCGTTACGGTTGACGAGTGTTTCGAAAATATTGGCCTGGATGTTAGAGGACGGAACATCGTTCGATCCTGCCGGGTCAAGAGAAGAAGCATCGGAAAGGACAGCAAGGATCAGGTCTCCGCCTTCGCCGCCACCATCAGTGGTGCCTTCTTCGCCTTGGTTGCCATCGTCTGTGCCGCTGTCGCTGTCGGAAGCGCTGTCATCTCCGCCGCCGGCACATGCCGCGAGGAACATGGAGACGACGAGCAGCAAGATCAAGAGCAACAAAGAGCTGCGCTTATTCTTCATGTAATTTCTCCCCCTATTATGTTTTTGATATTGCGCAATCGACCGCAATATTCAGAAAGAATATACCATACCAAATTGTTGAAGACAATAGCTGTTCTAAGAAAACGATAAACGTTCGTAACATATTGTATAGAACCGCCGACGCTTCACTCTGATAGCGTAAAAAAGCCAATTTGGAAGTATACCAATTTGCCACTCTTTTTGTACTTTTCCGTCATTAAATATAAAGTGTCGAATTTGCATTATTCATGTTAAACTATCGATTAGTGTAATTGAGAAAAAGGCGGCATCCGTTTGCCGTCCTGGGGAAAGAGGGATCAATATGTCTGAGCAAACAGCCGGAGCCTCCAAGAGTGAAAGGGCTTACAATCCTCGCCTCGAACTTTATAAAGGCTTTTGGAAGCGATTCAAAAAGAATAAGTCGGCGCTTGTTGGCGGAATTGTTGTGCTGTTTTTCATTTTTCTCGCCATTTTCGGCCCGATGCTGGTCAACACCGACCCGAACGCCACGGATATCACCAATAAGCTGCAGCCTCCATCCGCGGAAAACTGGTTCGGAACGGATAACTACGGTCGTGATATTTTCTCGCGGATTATCCACGGGACAGGCCTTACCCTGATCGTCGGTTTTGTCTCTGTCATGATCGGCGGAATCATCGGTGTCCTGTTCGGGATTGTCGCCGGCTATTACGGCGGCAGGATCGATACGATTATTATGCGTATCATGGACATTCTTCTCGCCTTCCCGGGGATTCTCCTCGCTCTTGCGATTGTGAGTGTCCTCGGCGGCAGTATCCAGAATATGATCATCGCGATCGGGATTTTCTCGATCCCGGCATTTGCCCGGATCGTTCGCGGATCGACCTTGTCTGTCCGCCGCCTTGAGTACATCGACGCCATGAGGGCGCTCGGTGCATCCGACTTCCGGATCATCTTCAAGCATGTCCTGCCTAACGTCCTGTCGCCGATCATTGTCCAGGCGACGCTCAGGATCGCGACCGCGGTCCTGACTGCAGCCGGCCTGTCGTTCCTCGGCCTCGGTGCGCAGCCGCCGACACCTGAGTGGGGCGCCATGCTTTCTGCCGGACGTTCGTACATGGCGGAGTCGCCGCACATGATTCTGATTCCGGGGATTGCCATCGTCCTCGTCGTTCTTGCATTCAATATCTTCGGTGACGGGCTGCGCGATGCGCTTGACCCGAAAGCGAACAAATAAGGAGGGGGAAGCGAAATGCTAAAATACATCATCCGGCGGGTCCTCCAGACCATTCCGGTACTGATCGGTGTCTCCATTCTCGTCTTCTCCCTGATGCACCTGATCCCGGGCAACCCGGCCCAGATCATCGCAGGGGAAGGCGCTTCGGAACAGACAGTCAGGCAGATCGAGGAACGCCTCGGCCTGAATGACCCGATCCATATTCAATACTTCAACTATATGAGCGGCGTCCTTCAGGGCGACCTCGGAAATTCCGTCCGGAGCGGCCGTGCCGTTTCCGATGAGATCGGGGCCCGGTTCTGGGTCACGGTGGAATTATCATTCTATGCCACAATCCTCGCCGTCTTTATCGGGCTGATGGCGGGGATCATATCGGCGGTACGGCGCTATACCGTAGCCGATACGGCCATCATGGTTATCGCCCTGTTCGGGTTATCCATGCCGAACTTCTGGCTCGGACTCGTACTGATTGACTGGTTCGCCGTCGGGGCGGGCTGGCTGCCGGAATGGGCGAAACTGCGTCCGTCCGGCTGGGGCGACAGCTGGCGGCAGGTGATTCTTCCGGTCATCACGCTCGGAACCGGCGGAGCGGCGATCATCGCCCGGATGACGCGCTCCTCGATGCTTGAAGTCATTAACCAAGACTATATCCGGACTGCACGCGCCAAGGGACTCACCGACCGTATCGTCACGTACCGGCACGCGCTGAAGAACGCGCTTATTCCGGTTGTCACCGTAGTCGGTCTCGAGTTCGGCGGTTTCCTTGGCGGAGCGGTCCTGACAGAGACGATCTTTGCCATCAACGGCATGGGCCGCCTCACAGTGCAGGCCATCACCCAGCGGGACTTCCCGATTGTTCAGGGTGCGGTGCTCGTTCTGTCTGTCCTGTTCGTCTTCGTTAACCTGATAGTCGATATCTCATATAAGCTGCTCAACAAGCGGATCGACCTGAACTGATCGGTCCCGGCCAACGGCCCAAGGAGGAAAGATCATTGGAAGAAACGATATTGGATGTGCGCGGATTGCGCACCTCTTTCTTCACGGACGAGGGGGAAGTCAAGGCCGTCGACGGCGTGAGCTTCTCCGTCCCGAAAGGTAAAACAATAGGAATCGTGGGCGAGTCGGGCTCCGGCAAAAGTATCACCTCTTTGTCGATCCTCCGGCTTCTCGCGGAAAATGGCAAAGTGGTCGACGGGGAAGTCCTCTTCAAGGGGGAGAACATCCTCGACTACTCCGAAAAGCAGATGCGTGGGCTGCGGGGAAACAAAATCTCGATGATATTCCAGGAACCGATGACCTCGCTGAACCCGGTCTTCACGGTCGGCCAGCAAATTTCGGAATCTCTTACTACCCACCAGGGCATGAACAAAAAACAGGCGATGGCAAAATCTGTCGACCTGCTGAAGCTGGTCGGTATCCCGTCTCCTGAAAAGCGAGTTACGCAATATCCTTATGAACTGTCAGGTGGTATGCGTCAGCGTGTCATGATCGCCATGGCGCTTGCCTGCAACCCTGAAATCCTCGTCGCGGACGAGCCGACAACCGCGCTCGACGTGACGATCCAAGCACAGATCCTCGGCCTGATCAAGGATCTCCAGAACCGTCTCGGCATGTCTGTGATTTTCATTACCCACGACCTTGGTGTCGTTGCGGAAACTTGCGACTATGTGGCGGTCATGTACGCAGGCCAGGTCGTCGAATATAGTGATGTACGGACACTATTCCGCCGGCCGCGACACCCGTATACGATCGGGCTGCTGAAATCGTTGCCGCGGCCTGACGCGGATCAGGAAAAACTTGTCCCGATCCACGGCATGGTCCCGTCACCGTTCAAGATGCCGACAGGCTGCCGGTTTGCGCCTCGCTGTCCGGCGGCGACGGATCTGTGCCGCGAAAAACTGCCTGACCTGTTCGATGACGGGGAAGGCAACCAGGTCCGCTGCTGGATCTACGATGAAGAATGGCCGGGGCCAAAGGAGGTGGATGTCTTTGGAGAAGAAAGAATTGCTAAAGGTTGAGGGACTGAAGCAGTATTTCCCGATCAAAGGGGGCTTCTTCGGACGTACGGTCAACCACGTCAAGGCGGTCGACGACATCAGCTTCACGGTATATGAAGGGGAGACGGTCAGTATCGTCGGCGAGTCCGGATGCGGTAAGTCCACAACCGGACGTGCCATCCTCCGACTTGAGGAGCCATCAGATGGCAAGGTCTATTTTGAAGGCACCGACCTCGCTTCACTGTCAAAGTCGGAAATGCGGAAACACCGGAAGGATCTCCAGATCATCTTCCAGGATCCGTATGCCTCAATCAACCCGCGCCAGGCGGTTTCGGATGTCCTCAATGAAGCCATGGAAATCCAGAATGTGCTTCCGAGAAAAGAACGGCGCAAGCGAATCATCGAACTGCTTGAAACAGTCGGGCTCAATGGCAGCCAGGCAGACCGTTTCCCGCATGAATTCTCCGGAGGGCAGCGCCAGCGGATCGGCATTGCCCGCGCGCTATCTGTAAACCCTAAGCTCATCATCTGTGACGAAGCCGTATCGGCACTTGACGTTTCAATCCAGGCGCAGGTGCTGAACCTGCTGGACGAGCTGCAGGAAGAGTATGGTCTCACTTATCTGTTCATCTCCCATGACCTCGGCGTCGTCCGCCACATTTCGGACCGCGTCATCGTCATGTACCTCGGGAAGATCATGGAGATCGGGGACAAAAAGTCGATTTTTGATAACCCGAAACACCCGTATACGAAAGCGCTGCTGTCGGCGATCCCTGTGCCGGATCCGGATCGCGAACGGGAACATATCGTTCTCCGCGGAGACGTGCCTTCCCCGATCGATCCGCCGACGGGCTGCCGCTTCCATACCCGCTGCCCGTTCGCCCAGGACAAATGCCGGACAGATGTTCCTGAACTCAAGGTGCATGACGGTATGCGCGAAGGCCACGAAGCTGCCTGCCATTTCGTCGAAGAGATCGAAAGCGGCCAGCTCAAACCGAACTATATGGAAACTGCATCCTTCTAAGGATCCAAACCCGCTGCCGGAAAGGCAGCGGGTTTTCTTTTGGGAAGAAGGAGAGTTGCAACAAGGGGTGAGGAGTTGAAGTATGGGCAGTGAAATTGAAACAAGGAAATTGGATAGAGAGCCCGGACCTGCAACATACGAAACGGACGTACAGCAATAAATTCCGCCAATCAAAAATCCCCGCTCCGTCACCCGGAGCGGGGGCTCAAAAACACTGATTACAAGATCCACATGCCGACGAGGCCGCAGAGGACACCGAGCAAGATAACGGCTGCGCCGACGAACCAGAGGACTTTCCTCGGGAACGCACCCGCGACGAGGATCAGCGATGGCAGGCTGATGGCCGGCAGGGTGATGAGCAGGGCAGCGGCAGGGCCTGTGCCGAGCCCGGCAGACATGAATGCCTGGATGATCGGGATTTCGGCCGCTGTCGGGATGACGAACAGCATGCCGCCGATCGCGAAGAGCAGGATCATGAGCAGCGAATTTCCTGATGCGCCTTCGAGCAACGGGAAAAGCCACGGGCGGATTGCCGCGATCAGCAGGACGGACAGGAAGTAGGCCGGGATGATGAACAGCGCCATACGGCCCATGCTTTTCAGCCAGCGGGAAAGGAAGCTGCCTTCTTCGGGAGCGGCCGCCGCTTCTGTTTCTTCAACTTTCCGGGCGAGTTCTTCAGGCGCCGGCTGCGGAGCGAAACGGTTCGCCAGGTAGCTGATGCCGAACACGAGCAGGATGCCGAAGACAGCACGCAGCAGGGTGAATTCCCAGGACAGGACGAACGTCATGAAAATGAGGACCGCCGGATTCAGCACCGGGTTACCGAGCCAGAAGGCAAGTGCCGCTCCGATCGAGACATTCTTTTTCCGGAGCCCCGCTGCGACGGGCGCCGCGCAGCACGTGCACATCATACCGGGCAGGCTTGTGAGGCCGCCGATTGCGGTGCTGCCGAATGATGTCTTGCCGAGTGTGCGAAGAAGCCAGTCTGCCGGAATCAGTACCTGGACAAGGGAGCCGAGGACAATTCCGAGAACGGCTGCTTTCCAGACGGCGAGAAAGTAAGTGACGGTGTACGACCATGTGCTTTCCCAGGAGAATGTCCCGGCCTCTGCCGGGTCCCCGAGGATGGAATCACCGATCGACTGTGTCGTGATGGCGGTGATGCTTTTGTCTACGTATGGAATCCACTTCACATAAGCAAGCCCGATAATGGCGACGAGCAGGAAGATGGCTACATATAAAATCGTCCGTTTTCTGTCGGACGGAGCAGTGGTGTTCAAGGTCAGGACCTCCTAAAAATGATAACCGGAATAGTATACCACTTTAATCCGGATTCTTCATAGCGAGAATGAAAATCCCCCGCATTTTAAGCGGGGGGATCCATCATGCTTCCTGGAACTGAATGTTGTGCAGGTTGGCGAAGACACCGCCTTTTTGGACGAGTTCTTCGTATTCTCCGTCTTCTGCGATTCCGTCCTTTGTCACGACGACAACACGGTCGGCGTTCCGGATCGTGGCCAGGCGATGGGCGATCACAAGGGTCGTACGGTTTTCGGACAGTTCCTCTAGGGATTGCTGGATGATTCGCTCCGTCTCGGTGTCCAGCGCGGAAGTGGCTTCATCCAGGATCAGGATCGGAGGGTTTTTCAGGAACATGCGGGCGATGGCCAGCCGCTGCTTCTGGCCGCCGGAAAGCTTTAGCCCGCGCTCGCCGATCTGAGTTTCATAGCCGTCCGGAAGCTCCGTGACGAATTCTTCAAGATGGGCTTTGCGTGCGGCTTCATAAACTTCCTCATCGGTTGCGCCCAGCTTTCCGTAGGCAATGTTCTCAAAAATGGTACCGGTGAAGAGGAACACATCCTGCTGTACGATTCCGATCTGGGAACGGAGCGAGCGCATCGTCATGTCGCGGACATCCATGCCGTCGATGGAAATCGAGCCGCTGTCGACATCATAGAAACGCGGAATAAGCGAGCAGATTGTCGTCTTCCCTGCACCCGAAGGGCCGACGAATGCGACGGTCTGCCCCGCCCGGATCGACAGGCTGATGTCATTCAGGACGGACTTCGAGCCGTCATAGGCGAATGCGACCCGGTCAAATCGGATATTGCCGTTCAGATGGGAAACTTCTACCGCATCGGGGCGGTCAAGCACTTCGGGTTCTTCATCCAGCAACTCGCGGAATCGCCGGAATCCGGCCATTCCTTTCGGGTACATTTCGAGAAGTGCAGCGATCTTGTCCACCGGCTTGATCAGAACGTTGACGAACAGAACGAAGCTGACAAGCTCTCCGTAGGACAGGCGGTCATTAAAGGTAAACCAGGCGCCTACCACAAGGACAAGCAGCGTAACGAGGCGGGTCATCATGTACATGCTGGAATGCGTCCAGGCCATGACTTTGTAGGCGGCAACCTTCGCGTGCCGGAAACGGCCGTTGTCACTGCGGAAGCGGGACATCTCGAATGATTCGTTCGTAAATGACTGCACGACGCGGACCCCGGAGACGCTGTCCTCAACCCGGGCATTTACATCGGCGATGCGGCTGTACATGTTGCGCCACGCTTTGTTCATCTTCGTATTACAGAATGTGATGACCGCGACGAGGAACGGGATCATGATGATCGTGATCAGCGCAAGCTCCGGATTGATCGTGTACATGATCGAGAAGGCCCCGATGATGGTCATGATGGCGATGAAGATGTCCTCAGGACCGTGGTGGGCAAGTTCGCCGATGTCGAACAGGTCGTTGGTGATGCGGCTCATGATGTGTCCGGTCTTCGTGTTATCGAAAAACCGGAACGACTGCCGCTGCACATGGTTGAACAGCTGCTGGCGCATGTCTGTCTCAATATTGATCCCGAGCTTGTGGCCAAGGTAAGCGACGATGAACTGCAGGAATGTACTGAGAAGATAGACACCGAGCAGCAGAAGGCTGACCCAGACAATCCGTCCCCAGTCCCCTGTCGGCAGCAGCTCATCGATGAACCACTGCACGGCGACTGGAAATGCAAGTTCGAGCAATGCGACAAAAACTGCGCTTGAGAAGTCAATCATGAACAGCCGCTTATGCGGTTTATAATAGGAAAAGAATTGCTTGAGCATGGGGATCCTCCATTCGGATACTTCGGCTTCCGTCATTATAGCCGAAGCAGAAAGATTCCGGAAGGCGTTGGGACTTTTGTCGGGTTTCAGCGAAAAGGCGGAACTTTCGCCGGGGTGTCGCCGTATTACGGACTGTACACAATCCAGAGAGGCGGTAATTCTATATGAAGAAACTCTTGATGGCCATGGCGGCCGGAACTCTGACACTTGGTCTGGCGGCGTGCGGCGAAACGGCCGAACCGACGGAAGGAACCCCGGAAGATAAGCAGAGCGACCTGACGGCGGAGGAAGTATACGAGAAAGCGCTGATCGCTTCCCAGGAAATGAAGAGCACCGAGGTGGCGCTCGAAATGGATCAGAAGATCTCAATACCTTCCCAGGAAGTGGAGATGAACACGAACACCAACATGGATATGGAAATGACGCTGGATCCGATGGCACTGCATCAGAAAGGCACGATGGCCATGAGCGCCGCAGGCGGTGAAGAGATGTCGATGGAAATCGAAGCCTATATGACTGAAGACGGAACAATGTACTTGCTCGATCCGCAGGCTGGCCAGTGGATGAAGATGACCGGAGCGATTCCTGAACTTGACCAACTGACCCAGAATCAGCCGGATCCTTCCGAGCAGCTTGAGCAGCTTCAGGAATATGCAAAAGACATGAAGTTCGAGCAAAACGAGAACGAGTACATCCTGAAGCTCACGGCCGACGGGGAGAAGTTCAATGAGCTGATCAAGCAGACACTTCAGGAGCAGCTTCCGCCTGAAGCGCTCGAGCAGATGGGCGAAGAAGAGCAGAACGCACTAGAGAACATGAGCATCAATGAACTGGAGTACGAAATGTACGTTGACAAGGAAACTTTCAACATGACAGCGATGAACATGGTCATGGCGATGACGATGGAAGAGCAGGGTGAGGAACTCAACATCGATATGGATTCAAAGACAACCTACTCGAACATCAATGGAATCGAGAAAATCGAGATTCCTCAGGAAATCATCGACTCCGCAGTCGAACTCCCACAGCAATAATCACAAGAAAAACCGCAGCCGGGTGCTGCGGTTTTTCTTATGATTGTGAGATTTAAGCACTGTAATTCCGCCTGAACAAGCAGAAATGAATGTTGTCCGAAAAATCGCACTTCCTTCACCTGAAATCTAATTAATAATCATTCTAATCTAACTGATAATCATTTTCATTTAAGCTTTGACTTCCCATTAACGCGTGCTATAATAGCAATTGCAAGGGTGGTGAGAATGATTTTCAACAGAACATTCTCAATCGCCTTTCAAATCGCAGTGCATCGGGGATAGCCATGAAGACACGTTACTTGATTGCGGGACTCATTCTCCTGTCGTTCACATCATTGTTCGTCGGAGTGAGCAGCATCACACCAATGGACCTCTTGGATTGGAGTTCCGAAGAAACCCAAATATTTTTGATCAGCCGTGTTCCTCGGCTCGTAGCCATCCTGTTGGCTGGGGCGGGCATGAGTGTCGCCGGCATGATCATGCAACAGTTGAGCCGGAACAAGTTTGTTTCGCCGACAACAGCAGGAACACTGGATGCGACCCGACTGGGGATTCTCGTTTCCATGCTCCTGTTCACGAATGCAACGTTGCTCGAGCAGATGGCCATCTCGTTTGCATTCGCCCTTGCCGGTACACTCTTGTTTATGCAGATCTTGGACCGCATCAAGTTCAAAGATGCGATTTTCATCCCGCTGGTCGGGCTCATGTTCGGGAACATATTGTCGTCACTGACGACATTCTTCGCCTATCGGTCGAATGTGATCCAGAACATGTCCTCCTGGCTGCAGGGAGATTTCTCCATGATCATGTCAGGGCGCTATGAGCTTCTGTACATCAGCGTCCCGATCCTGGTTTTGGCCTACGTTTATGCAAACCGATTTACGGTTGCAGGCATGGGCGAGGATTTCTCCAGGAACCTCGGGCTCAACTACAAGTTCGTCGTGAACTTCGGGCTGATTCTCGTCGCTTTGGTGACGGTAACTGTCGTCCTCACGGTCGGCATGATTCCGTTTCTCGGACTCATCATCCCCAACATCGTCTCCATCATGAAAGGGGACAATCTTGAGAAGACTTTGCCGCACACGGCACTCATGGGAGCAATATTCCTGCTTATCTGTGACATTCTCGGGCGTGTGCTGATTTATCCATATGAAATTTCCATCAGCTTGATGGTCGGGGTCATCGGCAGCGGCATCTTCCTCTACCTGCTGTTCAGGAGGAAAGCTTATGCGTGATTCTACAAAACTCATCATTCTGTATGCGCTGGCGGCGCTCTCTGTCGGTCTGTATCTCTTCCATGATCTGAACGGCAGCTACGATTACGCCCTTCCGAGAAGGGGTGTGAAAGTTGCGGCCATGGCCGTGACCGGTGTCGCTATCGCATACGCCACGGTCGTCTTCCAGACGATCACCCAGAACCGTATCCTGACGCCGAGCATCATGGGGCTGGATTCGCTCTACATGCTGATCCAGACGCTCATCATCTTCTTCCTGGGCTCCACCCATGTGACGGTCGTCAATAAGCAGGTCAACTTCCTGCTGTCGGTCGCAGCGATGATCATCTTCGCGCTGCTGCTCTACCAGCTCCTCTTCAAGAAGGGGAATCGGCCGGTGTATTTCCTGCTTCTGGTCGGAATCATCGTCGGAACCTTTTTCGGAAGCATCTCGACATTCCTTCAGGTGCTGATCGATCCGAACGAGTTCCTGACCGTCCAGGATGCGATGTTTGCCAGCTTCAACAATGTCAATTCAGATCTGGTCTGGCTCTCCATCGCGGTGGTCGGCGTCTGCATCGTCATCGGCTGGCGTCAGCTCAGAATCATGGACGTCATTTCGCTCGGCCGGGATATCTCCATCAACCTGGGCGTACCGTATGACAGAATGGTGCGCGGCACCCTGATCCTGTCGTCGGTGCTGATCGCCGTCTCCACGGCGCTTGTCGGCCCGATCACGTTCTTTGGGCTGATCGTCGCGAACCTGAGCTACCAGTTCCTGAAGTCCTATAAGCACTCGGTTACGCTTGCGGGTGCAGCCGGCCTGAGTCTGATCCTCCTCATCGGGGGACAGTGGGTCGTCGAGCGCATCTTCACCTTCTCGACCACTCTGAGTGTCATCATCAACTTCGCCGGCGGCGTATATTTCATCTATCTACTACTTAAGGAGAGTCGATCCGCATGATTCAAGTTCGTGAGCTGTCCAAGTTTTATGGAAAAAAAGCCGTCGTCGAAAAGGTATCGGTCAACATTCAGCGCGGTCAGATCACTTCGTTCATCGGACCGAACGGGGCGGGCAAGTCGACCCTGCTCTCCATGGTGAGCCGCCTGCTTGATGCAGATACAGGAGAAGTGCTTGTCGACAAGGATGACGTTCGCAAGATGAAATCCAACGATTTCGCCAAACGCGTATCAATCCTGAAACAATCCAACTTCATGAATGTCCGCCTGACGGTACGGGAACTCGTTTCTTTTGGACGCTTCCCGCATTCCAAGGGTCGTCTGAATGAGGAAGATATCCGTATCGTTGACCAAGCGATCGAGTATATGGAATTGGGCGATATGGAAGACAGTTATCTGGATGAATTGTCCGGAGGCCAACGCCAGCGCGCATTCATTTCGATGGTCATCGCCCAGGACACCGAATACGTCCTTCTCGATGAACCACTCAACAACCTCGACATGAAGCACTCCGTTCAGATCATGAAAATCCTCCGGCGTCTCGTGGATGAACTCGGCAAGACTGTCATTATCGTCCTGCACGACATCAACTTCGCATCGGTTTATTCCGACCGGATTGTTGCGCTGAAGGACGGACGGGTCGTCAAGGACGGTCCGACCGAAGACATCATCAACTCCGAGTCGCTCAAAGAAATCTATGACATGGACATTCCGATCAAGCAGATGAGTAACTGCCGGATCTGTGTATACTTCAATTCATGAAAAACACATAATTAGTCGAATAGGAAAGATGAGGGATTCTATATGAAAAAGTTCACATTTCTTGCCATGCTGATGGCGTTTATTCTGATCTTGGGTGCCTGCGGCAGCGACAACGCAGAAGAAGCAGAAGAAAACAGCGGCACATCCGGTGAAGCAGCCGAGGAAACAACCGAAGACAGCAAATCAGTGACAATCGAGCATGAACTTGGTGAAGCAACCATCGAAGGCACTCCTGAGAAAGTCGTCGTCTTTGACTTCGGCATCTTGGATACACTTGATGAGCTCGGTGTAGATGTAGCCGGCCTTCCTCAGGCAAGCGTACCGGGTTATCTCGAGCAGTACGCATCGGATGACTACACGAACGTCGGGAGCCTGAAAGAGCCTGACTTCGAGGCGATCCACTCACTCCAGCCGGATGTTATCTTTATCTCCGGCCGCCAGGCTCAGCTGTATGACCAATTCGCTGAAATCGCACCGACTGTCTACATCCCGATTGATACAACAAACTACGTGGAATCCTTCAAAGAAAACATGAACACCGTCGCTGAGATCTTCGGCAAAGAAGATGAAATGAACAAGGAACTAGAAGATATCGACGGCCGCATTGCTGCTATCCAGGAAAAGACTTCCGGATCTGAAGAAAAAGGACTGATCGTCCTTGGCACACAGAGCAAGGTCAGCGCATATGGCCCGGCATCCCGGTTTGGCCTGATCCATGACGTCTTCGGCGTGAAGCCGGCTGATGAAGGCATCGAATCGTCGACCCACGGCCAGAACATCACTTTTGAATACATCCTCGACACGAACCCGGACATTCTCTATGTCATCGACCGTGACGCTGCAATCGGCGAGGATTCGAGCGTGAAGGAATCGTTCGAGAACGATCTTGTACAAAAGACAAATGCCTACAAGAATGACAAGATTCATTATCTGAACGGTGAATACTGGTACCTCTCCGGAGGCGGCCTCCAATCGATGAAAGAGATGATCTCCGAAATCGAAGGAAGCCTCTGATCGGTTCCGCACAAGCACCCTGCCAAGCGCAGGGTGCTTTTTGCGCCGAAAAATAAAATTTGCAGAAATCACATTTTCGGGCATCTCTTTTGATCCTGCGGGTATTGACAATGGCTCACGTGATAAAATGGAGGAAGAGAATTCACGGGTTGGGGGAGTTAGGTTGGGAAACTACAGATGGAAAATCGGAGTCATGGTTGCCGCAGCGGCTCTTTTCGCCCTGTTGGCGATTTATCATGATGCCCCTTCGTTGCAGGCGTTCGACCGCGCCATGGACGGATGGCTCGGCGGCATAACTTGGTTTGAACCATTCAGTTTCCTCGGAAATCCGTCAACAATTGTCACGGTCTGTCTGATTGTCATCGTCCTGTTGCTGATCAGGCGTTCGCCGCGTGATGCGCTGTTTATTGTTCTGGCGGCGGGCGTGGGATACGCTGTTAATGAAGGGCTCAAAGAGTGGTTTGCAAGACCTCGGCCGGACAGGCCGGGGCAGCTTGAAAGCTATAGCTTTCCATCGGGCCATGCGCAGATGGGGCTGCTTTATGTATGTTCTATCGCAATCGTTGCCGTCAGGCGGGTCCGGGAACGCCATTGGCGCGGGCTGCTGATTTCAGCTGCTGCTTTGCTCATCGCAGGCATGGGATTGTCCCGCATCGCACTCGGGCGACATTACGCGACAGATGTGCTGGCGGGCTGGGCCGCCGGCACGGCTTATCTGTTTTTGCTGCTGATCCTGTTTTCTTCCTGGAAGAAGGACAGATCATAATCCGTGGAATCCCTGATTGTTAAGGATTCCGTGCATGTGGTATAGATAAGGGATAGCAGGAAAGAAGTGATGGATGTACAGAATCAGCGAAGAGCTCGCGGAACTAGGGCGAGAGCGGATGGGAGACGCGCCGGTCGAAGGGTTCGTTTATGGGCAGGGACCTGAAACGCCGGAACTCATGCTCGTCGGTGAGGCACCGGGGGAGTTTGAACTTGTGGACGGTATTCCCTTTATCGGCCGTGCGGGGAAAGAGCTCATGAAATCACTCGCCTCGATCGGACTGCGCCGCGAAGATGTCTATATTACAAGTGCCGTACGCAGCCGGCCATACCGTTGGGGCACGAAAAAGGAGCGCGACGGTACACTCACTGAGCGCAAGTATAATCGGGCTCCTACGGCAAAGGAGATTCTTGCCCATGCCCCGCTCCTGGATGCGGAAATGCGGGATGTGAGGCCGAAACTGATCGTTACGCTCGGCAACATCGGCCTGCAGCGCCTGCTCGGCAAAAGCTATAAAGTATCGGATGTGCACGGTCAGCTGATTGAGGCGCCGGTTCAGTATCTTGCGGACCCGGATGACACCCTTTATAGCCTGACACGGGATGTCAGGACAATCATTCCGACATTCCACCCGGCATCGGTGTTCTATAACCCTTCGCTGCGCGAAAAGGTGGAGCAAGATTGGCTGTTGATCGGCAGGACGCTTCAGAAGCATACTGGAAATGATCCGGACATCCTGTGAAGGAGGTGGAAGATGATGAGGAAGCACGGCAATGAAGGTGCGGGTCAGGGTCCGGCAGGAGGTCCTTTGGATGAGCAGGATGCCGTCCGCATCATGAGCGGCCTGGCCGGTGCTTTTTATGTACTGGACGGGGAGTCGAATTTCGTTTATATCAATGAAATGGCTTCCCGGATCCTGGGCAGGGAAGGCGACAGTCTTGTGGGGAAAAACGCCTGGACGGAATTTCCCGAAGTTGTTTCTGAAGGCCTCAAGGAGATGTACGACCGGATCCGTAAAACAGGGATCGCTGAGACAACAGAAATATATTATCAACCGGCCGGGCTCTGGCTGCAGGTGGATGCCCAGGAAATCGGGGGTGGGCGGATCGCTGTTTTGTTCCGTGACATCAGCCGGTACAAGGAAGCGGAGGCCCGGCTGGAGGTGCTCGCTTTCAGGGACGACCTGACCGGCCTTCCGAACCGCCGTTCCGCTATTGAAATGATAGAAGAAAATATTCAGGCCGGAAAGCCGTTTTCCGTCGTGCTCTTCGACATCGACAGCTTTCGCCAGCTGAACGACCTTCACGGACATGATGCGGGGGACTACTATATCCGGCAGATCGCGGAACGGTTGCTGGGCACGATGCAGGAAGAGGATGTGATTACCCGAGTCGGAGGGGATGAGTTTCTCTTCCTGACAAAGCGGAAAGATCCGGATGACCTGCACCAGTGGGTCCGGGAAATGTTCAGGCAGACTGAAACTTCCGTACGGATCAACGGCAATGTGAGCTTCTCTGCCTCTGCGAGCATAGGAATCAGTCGCTACCCGGAGGATGGAACGACATCAGCCGAGATTCTCAGTATGGCGGATACCGCAATGCACGAGTCCAAAATGAAAAGGGGCAGCTGCTACCTGCTTTTCCATGATGAGATGAAGACCAGAATCGAACGCAAACGAGTGATTGAGGATGATCTCTTTTCGGGTGATTTCATGAAAAAGGGATTCCATTGTGTTTTGCAGCCCCAGCTTGATGGAACAAACGGCCGGCTGATCGGGATCGAGACATTGTCGAGGTGGAACCATCCCGAGCTCGGTGCCCTGTCACCCTATGAGTTCATCCCAATCGCAGAGGAGAGCGGGAAAATCAGGGAGATGACGATTCACCTTCTCAACCTTGTCTTTTCTGAAGGGAAGCGCTGGACGGAGAAATACGGCGGCTTTCCGCGGCTCGCCGTCAACGTGACATCCCATCTCCTGGATGACAAAGCCTTCTACGGTACCGTGATGAGAATGCTCCGAAAGTGGAAAATACCGCCTGACCGGTTTGAAATCGAAATCACGGAGTGGAAGGAGATCCTCAACTCGGATCTTGTCCTGTCCAACTTGAGGAAATGCCGCAGCCAAGGGATTTCTGTTGCCATTGATGACTTCGGCACCGGCTTTTCCGGCCTGTCCTATCTGACGAATTTTCCGGTCGACAAAATCAAGATCGACCGCTTTTTCGTCGCCGGCATCGGCATGATCAGCAAATCGGAAGCAATTCTCAGGTCAATCGCTTCTCTCGCGGAGGGGCTGGACTGCGAATTGATCGCTGAAGGCGTCGAGACCGAAGAACAGCTCCAGTTTCTGCTTGAGATCGGGTGCCGGGGCATCCAGGGCTATTACTATGACGCACCACTCCCGCCACAGCAATTCGAAGAAAAGTATATGAAGGCCTCACTATCATGCTGAGCAGGTCGTTCCGCGCCGTGTGCGCGGTTTTTTTGCGTGGATTGAAGGCCGTTCCATTTCAGTCATTTTAGCGGTATTCAGAAATTTTTCATCAAATAAGTTGCACAAGGGAAACTTTCTGACATATAATAGCATCATCTTAAACAGAAAGCGGATGGTTGAATGGAAGGAAACATCTGGATCGCATTCGGCCTGACACTGTTTGCGGGGTTGGCAACGGGCATCGGAAGCTTGCTTGCATTCTTTACTTCCCGGACAAACACGAAATTCCTGTCAGCTTCACTTGGGTTTTCTGCAGGAGTGATGATCTATGTCTCGCTTGTCGAAATCTTCGTCAAGGCAAAAGACGAATTGACCTATGAGCTCGGCGCTACACCGGGTTACTGGGCGACACTTGCGGGATTCTTCGGAGGAATGTTGCTGATTGCTTTGATTGACCACTTTATCCCGTCTACCGGCAACCCGCATGATGTGAAGAGTGTCGAAGACATCGGAACGGGACCGACAAATGATGAATATGCGAGATTAAAGAAAATGGGGATCTTCACTGCGCTGGCGATCGCCATCCATAACTTCCCGGAGGGGATCGCCACATTTACTTCCGCTCTGCAGGACCCGGCGCTCGGAGTGGCGATTGCAATTGCGGTGGCGATCCACAATATTCCGGAGGGCATCGCGGTATCCGTTCCAATGTACTTTGCGACAGGTGACAGGAAGCAGGCGTTCAAGCTCAGCTTCCTGTCGGGACTTGCCGAGCCGGCCGGAGCGGTGATCGCCTTTCTGATCCTCATGCCGTTTTTGAACGGGATCATGTTCGGCATCATCTTTGCAGCTGTCGCGGGAATCATGGTGTTCATCTCACTGGATGAACTGCTGCCGGCCGCACAGAAATTCGACGAGGCGCACATCTCGATCTATGGCCTGATTGCGGGCATGGCCGTCATGGCCATCAGCCTCGTACTCATTACATGATGGATATTGTCAAACGGCGATGCACATTGTATAGTTATGGAGTCCACAAAACTATACAACTGTAAAGACAGGTGAATATAAATGGCTGCTCATACAAACCGGCAGGCGGCACAGCCTGCCATTTCACGCAATAAACTGCTCGGCACCGCCGGGCTGGCCTGGATGTTCGATGCAATGGATGTAGGCATACTGTCATTTGTCATTGCTGCACTCGCCGTCGACTGGGCGCTGACACCCGGAGAAATGGGGTGGATCGGCAGTGTCAACTCAATCGGCATGGCCGTCGGGGCCTTCGCATTCGGAATCCTGGCCGACCGGATCGGACGCAAGAAGGTCTTTATCCTGACCTTGGTCCTGTTTTCTCTGGCGAGCGGTCTGTCGGCCGCAACTACGGGACTCGCCGCCTTCCTCGTCCTGCGTTTCATTGTCGGGGCGGGGCTCGGCGGGGAACTTCCGGTCGCTTCCACACTTGTTTCGGAAAGTGTCGGCGCGAAAGAACGGGGGCGTGTGGTCGTCCTGCTTGAGAGCTTCTGGGCGGCAGGCTGGCTGATCGCAGCTCTGATTTCATATTTTGTCATTCCGGATTACGGCTGGCGTATCGCGCTTGTCCTCACGGCACTTCCTGCCCTTTATGCGATTTATTTGCGTATCCACCTTCCGGACTCGCCGGAGTTCACGGCGAAAAAGGAAAAGCGGGGGAGCATCGCCTCTAACATGAAGGCTCTATTCTCGGCAAAATACCGCAGGGCGACCATCATGCTCTGGATTGTCTGGTTCACGGTTGTCTTTTCTTACTACGGGATGTTCCTTTGGCTTCCGAGCGTGATGGTCATGAAAGGCTTCGACCTGATCCATAGCTTCGGTTACGTCCTCCTCATGACGATGGCGCAGTTGCCGGGATACTTTACCGCAGCCTGGCTGATTGAAAAGGTTGGGCGCAAGTTCGTCCTGAGCGTCTTCATGATTGGCACGGCGATTAGTGCCCTCGTATTCGGTAACGCGGACACGACTTGGCTCCTGCTCACAGCCGGCGCATTTCTCAGCTTCTTTAATCTGGGAGCGTGGGGCGCACTGTACGCCTACTCGCCCGAGCAGTATCCGACCATTATCCGGGGAACCGGTACGGGGACGGCTGCTGCCGTCGGGCGGGTCGGTGGCATATTCGGGCCGTTGCTTGTCGGATCGCTTGCCGGAGCCGGTGTCGGACTTGGCCTGATCTTCAGCATCTTCACCGGCGCAGTCCTGATCGGGGCCGCGGCCGTGCTGATTCTCGGTACCGAGACTAAACAGATCGAATTGGAATGAAACCGTAACACCCCCTTTTCCGTAAAAAGCGAAAAGGGGGTTTTCTGATGGAAACGAGAGATCTCTTTGTGTCGGTCAGCCCGTCGCGTGCGGCGGATGTTGTCATCGATGCCCTGACCATCGGTTCGGTAAGCGGCCGGATCGTCGACCAATATACAAGAAGTGCGGATGGCCGGGAAATGGTTGTCCTGATCATGGAGAAATATTTTATGAGAACAAGCAACCGCGCCACCCTAACGATGATTGCGGACAACTTTGACGGCGAGGGCCGAACGAAGGTCCGGCTGACAGGTTCAGGCGGCGGAAACGGGGCTTTCATGAAATTTGACTGGGGTGCCGCAGCTAGTTTTTCCGGGAAAGCGGAAGAGGCATTGGAGCAGTATCGGGTCTGAGCGGCACACTGGAGTTCGGGTCTGAAAAGAAGAAAAACCGGACTTAGGATTGTGGCTTCGGACTTAGAACGCTGCGTTCGGACTTATAATGCCAAATACGGACTTAGCGCACCGATTTCGGACTTAGGATATCAGCTACTGATCATCGTGGATTTTGACAAGCATGATGAGGTCAGCCATCCGAAAGTCCATAACGGATTCAAGCATGAGGAACTGAAGAACCGATTATCTCATGCAGGCTTTAATCCGCTTGAAATCCGTACTTTCCATCATGGAGAACGTATCTTCATGAACCGGGATGCTTCCATGTTCATCTCCATCAGCAACAAATAAAGCACGCCGGGGAAAGGCTCCCGGCGTGCTTCATTTATCGCTCCATTCATAATGAGTGAACCTCATGGTCTCATTGTTCATAAGAAATTCCTGGTCATCCGTTCCGGTATGAAGGAATCCATTTTTCTCAAGGACTTTGCAGGAGGCAATGTTCGCAGTGGTGGTTTTGGCGAGAATCCTACGAACTCTAATGTGGCCTGCAAGCTGGAGCAATTCTGACAGCGCAAGGGAGGCCACGCCTTTTCCGGCATGCATTTTGGCGACCCGGTAGCCGAGCTCGGCAGTTCCGGTCCCGGTATCGATGTCGGTCAAGTTCATTCTGCCGAGGATCCGGTCGCCCTCATCCTTGATAAGATAAAAGAAGGAAGTACCGGCAACCTGTTCTTCAAGCAGATTGCCGAGCCGCTCCAGAAACACTTCTTCTTGATAATAATCGTCGCCGCGGCTTGGTACTGCGGTTTCGAAGAATTCCCTGTTTTCGGCTTCAAATACATAAAGCGGCCTGGCGTCCTCTCTCTTGAGCGGTTCCAACCGAATGTTCATCCGCATATTCTCCTTTTTAAAAAAAAGAGCCGATTTAAACGGCTCTTTTCTCCATTCCGGCAATGCCGGATTTCTTTTTATAATCTGCGAGCAGCCACACGTTCAGCGCGGCCAGAAGGATCAGGAAAGAGAGGGGGACAGTCCACAGGTTGTCCGGCGCGGCTGCCCATCCTACGAGGGTGGATACAATCGCCATGACCGGGGCCATGATGTAATAGGCTTTCGTGTCATACAGCCAGCCGTACGGGAGGAAGTGCGCCCCTGCTATCACGGCAAAGACAAACACCATCGCTTCAGGACGGCTTCCGAGTGCCCAGAAGACGAGCGGAAAGTAAGCAAACTGGGCAAGGTTGCACACCAGGCCGAGACTTCCAAGCGGATTATCAGCCGACTTCCAGTCGGCTTTCAGCAATCCGGCTAGCCCGACGGCCACCGGAAACAGAAGGCCGGTCAGCGCGAGCAGGGCAATGTTCTGGAGCCGCAGTTCGATCGGCAATAAAAAGGCGGCGGTGATCAGCGTCCAGACAACGATTCCGGAAAGCAGGAAAGGCAGCCCATTTTTGTTGCGCAGTGCAAGATCTTGCTTCATCGATTGCAGGTCCATCATAAATCCCCCCAGTGTGAATTTCCCCCAAAATCCTTACTTGGCAGTGAGATGAGGCCAGATGACTTCCGCCCAGAGCGAATATCCGAGATCGTTCGGATGAATACCGTCTTTCAATGTTTCCGGCAGCTCGACCCCCCGCTGCTTCATGAGCGCGAGCATTTCATCATGGATGTTAATGTATGCCCAGCCTTTTTCCCCGATGAAGGTTTGCGTGCCGTAGATATAGTCGGTGAAGCGAAGGCCAAGTGCGTTCACCGGCGGTCCGAATTTGTTTTCGGTGATCGGGTTCGGCGAGATGAAGAGGATCCGTGCTTCGGGCAACGCCTCCGAGTAAAGGGTGTGCAGCTGCTCCAGTGATGCATAGGTGTCTTCAAGTGAGACATTCTTATTATGATTGTTGATGACGGATGTTTCGATGATGAGGACATCCGGCCGGCCGGCGATAATCGGACCGGTCACTTCGTCTTCAAGAATCCTGACGGAGGTGTAGCCCGAGTGTCCGTGGTTTTCGATTTTTAATGTTTTAAGTGACGGATAGGCCGTGCGCAGGTGTGCCTGTGTAAGCGCACGCCATGTCTTGGACTGGTTGGAAGCGCCTGAACCTTTCGTGACGCTGCTGCCGGTGACGGCCATGCGTGCTTCACCGTTCGTGAGCGCGCGGAAGACAAGATAATCCGCGGCAGGCTGGCCGGGATTTTTCAGCGGGTCGACCGATTCGACCTTTACGACGTCGGCGGATGCCCTGCCGCCTTTTCCTTCCGGACGGAAAAGGAGCAGGAGCACGCCTGCTGCGGCCAGCAGCAAAAAGAACTTGACCTGTTTCATTCGTGCTCACCCGCCGGGACCGGGTACTTGAGTGCATTTTTTTGGAGCTTGGCACGCGCGGCAGCGTCCAGGTCAAAGCCCGCGACATCTGCCAGCTGGAGCAGGTAGATATAGACATCCGCCGCTTCTTCCATGATGCCTTCGCGGTTTTGTTCGACAGCCTGCTTGCCCGGCAGCCACTGGAAATGTTCCAGAAGTTCAGATGCCTCTAGCGAGACGGAGATGGCGAGGTTCCGGGCATCACGGTTACCGTCCGTCCAGCCGCGGGCTTTATTGAAGTCGAGGATCTCCTCGGTGAGTGTCTTCATGGTGGATGTTTCCCCCTAAATCTGTTTGATTTGAGTATAACCGAAAACGGGTAGACAATGAATGGAAGAATGTTGCGTTTTCATGAAAGGAAGGGTGACAAATGTACAGGCCGATCGATCCGGATTTTTTCAAGAAGCCTGTTCTGGAACTGGCGCCCGCGCTGCTCGGACAGTACATCGTTCACGAGACGCCGGAGGGTCTTGTTGCCGCACGGATCGTTGAGACGGAGGCCTACCACGGACCGGAAGACCGTGCGGCCCACAGCTTCAACAACCGCCGGACAAAGCGGACGGATGTGATGTTTGCGGACCCCGGCCGCATTTATACGTACCAGATGCACACCCATACGCTCATGAATGTAGTGGCCGGGGAGGAGGGAACACCGCATGCGGTCCTGATCCGCGGAGCGGAGCCCGTGGAAGGGCTTGAGCTCATGCAGGACCGTCGGGGCTGGCATCTGAAGATTCCTGATCTCACGAACGGACCGGGCAAGCTGTCAAAGGCGCTCGGTGTCACGATGGAGTCATACGGCGGACTCTGGTATGAGGAACCGCTTTTTATCGCGCCCGGGCCGGGCCATGGCGGAGAATTGCAGGCAGGCCCGCGGGTCGGTATCGGGAACTCGGGGGAAGCCGTCCACTATCCTTGGCGTTTTTTCGAAAAGGGCAATGCGTTTGTCTCCAAGTATCGCTGATGTTTAAGTGAGGATGAGACGGGAAGAGTAGAAAGGGACATTCATAAAGGAGTGATCAGATTGGCTAAAATTGCAACGGTCATCACGGACATGTTTGAGGACAGCGAATACACGGACCCGGCGAAAGCATTCAAGGACGCGGGCCATGAAGTGGTCACGATCGAGAAGGAAGCCGGCAAGACTGTAGAAGGCAAGCAGGGCCAGGCGAAGGTTACTGTCGACAAGGGAATCGGTGAAGTCAGCGCTTCCGATTACGACGCCCTCTTCATTCCCGGCGGATTCTCTCCCGACCAACTCCGCGCGGACGAGCGTTTTGTCAGCTTCGCGAAAGAGTTCATGGACGCCAAGAAACCGGTATTGGCCATCTGCCACGGACCGCAGCTATTGATCACGGCAAAGGCGCTGGAAGGTCGCAATGCGACCGGCTACACATCGATTGCGCAGGACATGAAGTATGCCGGCGCGAAATTCGAAGACTCCGAAGTCGTCGTTTGCCAGGACCAGCTCGTCACGAGCCGTCAGCCGGATGATATTCCGGCGTTCAATCGCGAATCGTTGCGGGTGCTGGAAGGAAAATAAGTTCTGATGATGATGCGCGCCCTCAGCGGCGCGCTTTTTTGGGTGGGAGAAAAGCGGGAGCGCACTTAGGACTCGGCTGAGCGCGCATAGAATCGTCAGAAGCGCGCATAGAACTCTATGCGCGCTCGTATGCAACGTTTATATAAGTATTGACTTATGTGTCTTCTGACCAATACAATAAACCGGTATTCTTTTATTGGAGGGATTCCGGTGGAACTGACGGAACTGGAAACATTCTTGAAAGCTGCGGGCGACGGCTCACGGCTGAAAATATTGCAGCAACTCACTTCCGGCCCGGTGTGTGTCTGTGACCTGACGCCGCTTGTCGGATTGACGCAGCCGGCGGTGAGCCAGCATCTGAAGCGGCTGAAGGATGCTGGTATCGTAACCGGAGAAAAGCGTGGTCGCTGGACATTCTGGTCGCTTGATCAGTTGCATCCGCTGCACGATATCATGGTCGGTCTGCTATCCAGGGTGTCGGCTCCCGGGCGGACGGTCGCCGACCTTGAAGCAACCGGTGAGAAAGGATGCTGCGGGGCATGATGGCCTGGCTTGCAGCACTCATTTTCCTTGTCACGCTCGTATTCGTGATCTGGCAGCCGAAGGGACTGTCGATTGGCTGGTCTGCGATTGCCGGAGCGGTCGTCGCTCTGCTTGCAGGTGTCGTCAGCCTGCAGGACGTTTGGGATGTGACGGGCATTGTCTGGAATGCGACGCTCACCTTCGTCGCGCTGATCCTGATCTCACTCATCCTCGATGAGATCGGCTTCTTTGAATGGGCGGCGCTCCATATGGCGCGTTTTGCCAAAGGGAGCGGGCTCCGGATGTTCTTCCTCGTCACGCTGTTGGGTGCAATCGTTGCGGCGCTGTTCGCCAATGACGGAGCGGCACTGATCATCACGCCGATTGTGCTGGCGATGATGCGGGCGCTCGACTTCAAGGACAAACTCATTTTGCCATTTATCATGGCTTCGGGATTCATCGCCGATACGGCGTCGTTGCCGCTCGTGATCTCAAACCTCGTGAACATCGTCTCGGCCGACTTTTTCGGCATCGGATTTTCCGAGTATGCCTCCCGTATGCTCGTGCCGAACTTGTTCAGTGTAGGAGCGAGCATGATTGTGCTTTATCTGTACTTCGGAAAAAGCATCCCGAAGCGGTTTGATGCTTCCAAATTGGCGGAACCCCGCTCGGCTATCCGTGACATGAAGCTGTTCCGCCTTTCCTGGGCGGTCATCGCGGTGCTACTCGCCGGCTACTTCTTGAGCGAGGCGCTCGGCATGCCGGTTTCGATCATCGCGGGAATCGTCGCCATCCTGTTCCTGGCCATTTCCGCGCCGAGCAAGGCGGTGGATGAAAAAGCCGTCGTGAAGGGAGCCCCATGGGCGATTGTCTTCTTCTCGATCGGAATGTATGTCGTCGTTTATGGACTGCGTAACGCAGGCCTCACGGATGTGCTTGCGTCCCTCATTGAATGGACGACGAGCCATGGCCTGTACGCGGCCACTGTCGGCATGGGCTTTATCGCGGCGATCTTGTCATCGGTCATGAACAATATGCCGACCGTCATGATTGACGCATTGGCCATCCAGGATGCAGATGTGCCGGAAAGCGTAAGGGAAGCGCTGATCTACGCGAACGTCATCGGTTCCGATCTCGGGCCGAAGATGACGCCGATCGGATCGCTTGCGACGCTTCTCTGGCTCCATGTCTTGTCGCTGAAGGGCGTCAAAATCTCTTGGGGCTATTATTTCAAAGTCGGAATCGTTCTGACGATTCCTGTCCTATTCATCACGCTGACCGGCCTTTATCTATGGCTGGAAGTGCTTAATTGAGGGGAAACGTCCTTCAATTAAATGAAAGTGCGCCTTCCGGGGCGCATTTTTTATGTCTCTTAAACTCCGTCAGCGAAGTTATTCTAGTAATAAAGGTGGCGGCCGGTGAAAATGCGGTAAGTGAGCAATAGGGACGTTGTGCTGCCTACGGTTTTTCTTGTGGAGACACGGGGTAGTAAAGAAGAGTCAAAGAAAAAATGTCAATGAATATTCAACATTCTTGAAATAACATCCAATTTAAGATTGTTATCCAATGAAAAGTATTTGCAGACATGTTTAAATAATAGCAACCGTATTGAAGGGAAGATCTCCATGCTCCACTACAAGACCTACATCAAAGGGGACAATCATCCGTGGGTGACTTTCATCCACGGGGCGGGCGGCAGTTCGTCCGTCTGGTTCAAGCAGATCAAGGAATTCCGGAAAGCGCATAACGTCCTGCTCCTCGACCTCCGTGGCCATGGTCGCTCTGAGAGGGGCCGGTGGAAAAAGGGAGATTCGTTCCGCGAAGTGGCGGATGATGTCGTAGAGGTAATGGACAAGCTTGGCATCAGCAGGTCGCATATGATCGGCATGTCACTTGGGACCATTGTTGCGCAGACATTAGCGGAAAGGCATCCGGGTAGGGTCAAGTCACTGATCCTGGGCGGCGCGGTCATTGGGCTTGATATCCGGACCAAGCTCCTGCTTTGGGCAGGAAATACATTTAAACGGTTCGTCCCTTATATGCTTCTGTATAAGCTCTTTGCCTACATCATCATGCCGAAAAAAGAACACGAGGAATCCCGGCTCGCCTTCGTCAACCAGGCAAAAAAAATGTGCCAGAAGGAGTTTGTGAAGTGGTTCTCGCTCACAAAGCTCATTAACCCATATCTTGCGCGTCTGCAGTCGACGACGACCTGTGTGCCGACGCTATTTTTGATGGGGGAGGAAGACTATTTGTTTATCCCGCCCGTCGAAGAAGTGGTCGGCCGCAGCGAGAAGTTCCGGCTGATTACAATCAGGAACTCGGGACATGTCTGTAACATTGACCAGCCGGATGAGTTCAATCGCCATTCGATCCGGTATATCCGGGAAATGGAGTCCGCGCAAGGTGTGGCATAAACTTCGGAAGCGGTTGGCCGACTGACTGTTAAGCAAGCGCCTGTAAATGTTAATCCAAATCCCCACACCATGCAGAAATAAACCCCGACCGGGATTTCCGGTCGGGGTTTTGCAATGCTTACATTACGCCGTGGTGGCTTCGAGTTCGGCTGCAGGGCCGAAGAATTCGTAGTGGATCTTGCCGACAGGCACGCCGATCGCTTTTAGTTCGTGGATCATGGCGTTCATGAACGGTGCAGGGCCGCACAGGTAGATGTCGCTGCCTTCGATGACACGGCCTGCGAGGTAGTCACGGTCCAGGAAGCCTTCGGTATCGGAGTAACGCACCGAGTAAGAGGCATTGTCGTTGCCTGCCGCCATTTCGCGGAGGTCGCCGTCAAACGCCTGGAGCTGCGGGTTGCGCGCGGAGTGGATAAATGCCGCTTTGCGCTCCGGCTGGTTGCGGGTGATGTGGTCGAACATGGCCATCATTGGCGTGAGGCCGACACCGCCGCTGATCAGCGTGACAGGTGTTGCCGCTTCCGTATCGAGGAAGAAGTCACCCGCAGGGGCGCTGACTTCGATGGTATCGCCGACATTGACGCTCCGGTGCAGGAATGTCGAGACCTTGCCTTCCGGGTTGCACTCGTCTTCACGCTTGACGGAGATGCGGAACATGTCTTCCTGCGGCGCGCGGGACAGGCTGTATTGACGGATCATCAGGTACTTCTCGCCGGGGATTGTCACGCGGACAGTCAGGTACTGGCCGGGCTTGTAAGTCGGGACACCCTTGCCGTCTGCAGGCTTCAGATAGAAGGAGGTGATGACGTCGCTTTCTTCAACTTTCTTCGCAACCGTAAAGTCTTTGAAGCCGTCCCAGCCGTTTTCTGCATTCGCGGCTTCATCGTACATGGACTTCTCAACCCCGATAAAGGCATCCGCGATCACACCGTAAGCTTCTCCCCAGGCATTGAGGATCTCAGGTGTAGCTGCATCGCCGAGTACTTCCTTGATCGCGCCAAGAAGGTGATGGCCGACAATCGGATAGTGTTCCGGGCGAACGTCGAGTCCGCGGTGCTTGTGGGCGATCTGGACCACAGCGGGAACGATCACTTCAAGATTGTCGATGTATTTTGCTGCGGCAAGCACCGTATTGGCAAGTGCCGTCTGCTGGCGGCCGCGTGATTGATTGGCGTGGTTGAAGATGTTCAGGAGTTCAGGGTGAGCTTCAAACATGTTTTTATAGAAAACTGTAGTAATCGTCTTGCCGTGTTGTTCAAGTACAGGGACGGTGGATTTCACGATATCGATTGTCTTTTGGGAAAGCATGTTTACAACTCCCTTTCGGTTGTTTGGATTGGTTATTCTTGATCTGTCTCAATCATATTCCCGTAAAAGTCCAAAAGCAATATATAAAATACATGTTTAAAACGCTGTCAGAATTCAGTCACATTCCATTCAATAAACCGTCAAAATTAACTGAAAGCCTATTTCTTTCATGGATTGGCGACAAGCGCTTATAATATGGATGGAAAGGCGAGTGACTATGCGTGAGAATGACGATGTATACGGATTACGCGCTGCGTGTCCTCATGTATCTCGGTGCGAAAAAAGACGGTGAGTTATCTACAATTCAGGGCATTTCGGATGCTTACGGAATTTCAAAGAACCATTTGATGAAAGTCACACACAAGCTCGGCCAATTGGGGTATGTGGAAACTGTCCGTGGCCGCGGCGGTGGAGTGAGGCTCGCCGTGCCGCCGGAAGAGATCAACATCGGGACGGTCGTGCGCCAGACCGAGGATGATTTCAATATTGTCGAATGCTTCAGCTCCACGGCGAACCGGTGCGTGCTCAGTCCGGTCTGCGGTCTTCGGAGTACGCTGAATCAGGCGCTGCTGGCATATCTGGCGGTGCTTGACCAACATACGCTCGCTGATTTTATCATCAATAAAGAAGATCTCGGTGCGTTATTATCAGGCCGGGAGATGTGATAGAATAAGGAAGGAAAATTTGAACTAGACGGTCAGGAGTGAATCATCAATGTCTAAAGTACTGGTTTTCGGACATAAGAATCCGGATACGGACTCGATCACGTCGGCAATCGCCTACGCGCATCTGAAGAAGGAACTTGGTCTGGACGCAGAAGCGGTCCGCCTCGGCGATGTGAATGATGAGACGGCTTACGCACTTGAGAAGTTCGGCTTCGAGGCGCCGCGTCCCGTCACAAACGTCGCGGGGGAAGTGGATGGCGTGATCCTCGTCGACCACAACGAGTTCCAGCAAAGCGCGGATGATATCGCGGACGTGAAAATTCTCGAAGTTGTCGACCATCACCGGATCGCGAACTTCGAGACGGCGGATCCGCTCTACTACCGTGCAGAACCTGTAGGCTGCACGGCGACAATCCTGAATAAGCTATACAAAGAAAATGGTGTCGAAATCCCTGCAGACATCGCAGGACTGATGCTGTCGGCGATCATCTCCGACTCGCTGCTCTTCAAGTCCCCGACATTCACCGGCGAAGACCGCAAAGCGGCTGATGAACTTGCCGAAATTGCCGGTGTTGATGCAGAAGAGTACGGGCTCGCGATGCTGAAGGCGGGAGCAGACCTCAGCAGGAAGACACTTGAAGAACTCGTGAACATGGATGCGAAGGAATTTGAGATGGGTGGCAAGAAAGTCGTCATCGCCCAGGTCAACACTGTCGACATCAATGACGTCCTCGGCCGCAAAAAAGAGCTGGAAGATCTGCTCTACCGCGTCATTGCGGAGCGCGAGCTGGGCCTTTACATGTTGGCGATTACGGATATCCTGAATAACGATTCGACCGTGCTTGTTCTCGGCAGCGAAGCACAGGCGGCATGCGGCGCATTCAACGTACCGCTGGAAGACAACCTGGCCCTGCTGAAGGGGATCGTATCCCGCAAGAAGCAGATTGTCCCGGTTCTGACAGAAGCCCTGTCCAAATAAGAAGAGCATTAAAGCCCCGGCATGCCGGGGCTTTAGCTGTCATTGTGAAAGAATGGGAAAATAGGTTGCATCACGGTATGTCTTATCTTCATAATTTAACAAGGGCAACTGCCTCAGAAAGAGGAGTTTAGTAGATGTCAGAATCCAAACGGAAGTTTCTCTCTGAATCCATCCCGGTCCAGCTGTTCCTGATCACGGCGGGTGCCATCATCGCTGCCATTGGACTGGAGCTTTTCCTGGTCCCGAATGATATCCTGGACGGCGGGGTGATCGGACTGTCGATCATCCTGTCCAATCTGACGCCGCTTTCGCTGAGCCTGTTCATCATCATCCTGAACATACCGTTCATTATCCTCGGATACAAGCGGATGGGGATGAGGTTCACGGTCAATGCGCTTTACGGCATCATCGTGCTGTCCTTTGCGACCGGTTACCTGCACCGGTTCGACGTAGTGACAGATGACCTGTTCCTCGCGACAGTGATTGGTGCGGTCATCCTGGGATTCGGGGTCGGACTCGTCATGCGGATGGGCGGGGCGCTGGACGGCACGGAGATCCTGGCGATCCTGATCAGCAAGCGTCGTCCGATTTCCGTCGGGCAGACGGTCATGATCATGAACGTCTTCATCTTTATCCTGGCGGGTCTGCTCGTATTCACTTGGGAGACGACGTTCTATTCGATGATCACTTACTTTATCGCCTCGAAGGTGATCGATATGGTTGTCGAAGGGACGGAAGAGTCCCTGTCGGTCATGGTCATTTCCGAACATGCGGAGGAGTTGGCGAAGAGCCTGATTGAAAATGTTGGCCGGGGTGTCACGTTCCTGAACGGGGAGGGCGCGTTTACCAACGATTCGAAGAAAGTGATCTACGTCGTGGTGGACCGGCTCGAGATGGCGGATGTACGGACGGCGATCCGCGAAGCGGACCCGGAAGCATTTGTCATCGTTCAGCGTGTCAGCGAAATCTCCGGAAGCAACTTCAAGACACCAGTCCATTAATAGAGTCACCCGGCCCCTTTACTCAGGGTCGGGTGATTTTCAATATGATCAGCCGAACAGATGCCTCAGGTACCGTTCCGGCGCATTTAGAAAGTCTTTCGTCATCCGGACGTGCTCGATCTCGTCGAACGATACCGGCTCAAGACGGCCGCCGCGGATTTCATAAAGGTCTGCGCCGGGATAGGCCATGATGATCGGGGAATGGGTGGAAATCAGGAACTGGGCGCCTTCTTCGACCATCTCATGTAGCATCGCGAGAAGGGTCAGCTGCTTGGAAGGAGAAAGGGGTGCCTCGGGCTCATCCAGAATGTAAAAACCATCCGGCCGGAAACGGGCGGTGAACAGGTCCAGGAAGCTCTCGCCGTGGGAGCGGAACTCAAGCCCTTCACCATAAAGATTCCGCAGCTCAGCGTACGTTCTGGCATACGGTTGCGCTTCAAGGCTATGAGGGTCCCGGCTCCTGATTTCTTCCAGTGTCTCCCGGGCATCTTCGCGCATCCGGGAAACAGCGATGGTGTAGGTGACGAAGTCCAATGCCCGGAAGAAAAAGCCCTTGCGGGATTTGATCGACCAGCTGAGCGTGAGATGGTCCGCAATTTCTCTTGCGTGTTCAAGGGCAGGGTTCCCTTCGATCGGCTCGCGGCTGATCAGGATGCTGTCCGCCGCAGCGGCGATGCCTTCAAGGAGTGTCGTTTTTCCTGTGCCATTGTCGCCGGCAATAATCGTGACCGGTGAGCGGAACGTGAAAGAGTCGAATTCCCTGACAACCGGGAGCCCAAACGGAAACCGGTCTGCCGCCGGCATTGGCTTTTTTAGTCGGATCTGTTTCAGAATCATCATCGGCACCCCTTTTCCTATCACTCTAGCAGAAGTGGGTGCAGCGGCACATCCCCAAAAAAAAT
>NZ_JCAXEU010000039.1:0-1426 GCF_059758705.1 Bhargavaea sp. GQ12 | reverse complement strand
AATGATGCATAATTCTTGGTTCAGGGCTCCCCTTGACTGAAGAGGTTAAAAATATGGCGGAGGAAGAGGGATTCGAACCCCCGCGCGGTGTTACCCGCCTCTCGGTTTTCAAGACCGACCCCTTCAGCCAGACTTGGGTATTCCTCCGTTTGAACCAATTAATGGTGGACCTTGCAGGACTCGAACCTGCGACCGGACGGTTATGAGCCGTCTGCTCTAACCAACTGAGCTAAAGGTCCTTTGGAATGGCGGTGGAGGGGATCGAACCCCCGACCTTACGGGTATGAACCGTACGCTCTAGCCAGCTGAGCTACACCGCCGGAATAGTATAATGGTGGAGCCTAGCGGGATCGAACCGCTGACCTCCTGCGTGCAAGGCAGGCGCTCTCCCAGCTGAGCTAAGGCCCCTTCATAAAGATGGTCGGGAAAACAGGATTCGAACCTGCGACCCCTTGGTCCCAAACCAAGTGCTCTACCAAGCTGAGCTATTTCCCGATAATAATGGCGCGCCCGACAGGAGTCGAACCCATAACCTTCTGATCCGTAGTCAGACGCTCTATCCAATTGAGCTACGGGCGCATTCATAAAAAAAGAGCTGGTGCCGAGGACCGGTCTCGAACCGGTACGGTAGTCACCTACCGCAGGATTTTAAGTCCTGTGCGTCTGCCAATTCCGCCACCCCGGCGGAAATAAATGGAGCGGAAGACGGGATTCGAACCCGCGACCCCCACCTTGGCAAGGTGGTATTCTACCACTGAACTACTTCCGCATAACTGAGTGGATCAATATCACTCATCAAAATAATGGTGCGGGTGAAGGGACTTGAACCCCCACGTCCGGTAAAGGACACTAGAACCTGAATCTAGCGCGTCTGCCATTCCGCCACACCCGCATGATGTGGTATATATAGGGTGGTGAGCCATGCAGGGCTCGAACCTGCGACCCTCTGATTAAAAGTCAGATGCTCTACCAACTGAGCTAATGGCTCGTCATAGTGGTGCCGGCCAGAGGACTTGAACCCCCAACCTACTGATTACAAGTCAGTTGCTCTACCAATTGAGCTAGGCCGGCTTGTTTAAATGGTGGAGGATGACGGGCTCGAACCGCCGACCCTCTGCTTGTAAGGCAGATGCTCTCCCAGCTGAGCTAATCCTCCGTGAAACTGGATCGTTGATCCAATCAAATGATACAGCCCGGCGACGTCCTACTCTTGCAGGGGGAAGCCCCCGACTACCATCGGCGCTGAAGAGCTTAACTTCCGTGTTCGGGATGGGAACGGGTGTGACCTCTTCGCCATTATCGCCAGACCGTATTCTTTTTGAAAGAACAAATACTATTATATCAATTCCTGCCGATTTAGCAAGAACTTTTTTATTCTTTCAAAACCGGATAAAACAGACATTGTATCGTACATACCGAATCTTTT
>NZ_JCAXEU010000038.1:0-1826 GCF_059758705.1 Bhargavaea sp. GQ12 | reverse complement strand
ACCATAGCTTTGTTGGTGAAGATGCAGGGTATGTTCGGAAGGCACTTATCATGACCCCGTGAGGTCTCCACTCCACCCGACAGGCCGGGATTCCCTTCTATAAGGCTGAGCCGAAATGAAGACGAATGAGTGGAGAAGTCAGAGGTTCTCATAGTACGGAAGTAGTCCTGTGACCAAACGCAGGATGAACGGAAGGGGAGCCACCTTATGGTTTTACACCGTCCCGTCTGTAATGTGAACGGTAAAGCTACTGCGGTAACACTAACTGAATGGACACACGGAAAGGTGTGAAATAGCCGAATGAATCAGGAATGGAAAATGAAACTGCACAGCGTCTATGGACAACTACTGTTTGACCGGAAACTGACGGCCAGTTTTAATCAGGTAAAGGCCAATAAAGGGACCGGCGGAATAGACGGAGAAACCATTGAGAGCTATGAAGCCAAGTTGGATGACAACATCATGGACCTGCTGGAACGGCTAAGAAGTAAGGAATACAAGCCAAGTCCGGTAAAGCGGGTCTACATTCCGAAGAAAGATGGAAAGAAAAGACCCTTGGGCATTCCGACCATCGAAGATCGGATTATCCAGCAAAGCCTGGTCAATATTCTTCAACCCAAATTCGAGGACACTCTGTTTCATAACTGGTCTGTCGGCTACCGCCCCGGACGGGGCGTCAAGCGGGCACTGCAAATCATCCTTTGGAATATCGAGTCGGGATATAACCATGTCTATGACGCGGACATCAAGGGGTTCTTTGATAATATTCCACATAAGAAGCTGATGGGCATCCTAAAGAAGTACATCTCGGACAGGACGACGCTTGGATTGATTGAGGAATTTTTGAAAGCGGGGCACATGGAAGAGGGTAAGCTGATGGATAGCGACAGCGGCACGCCACAGGGCGGGGTAATCTCCCCTCTACTGGCAAACGTTTACCTAAACGAACTGGATTGGGAATTGGACTTGCATGGTCTCCGGTTTGTCCGGTATGCGGATGATTTCCTCGTCTTCGCCAAAAGCAGGGAAGATATCCAGCGTGCTGTCGGTATCACGAAGACAAAGCTCAAAGAGCTGGGTCTAGAAATAGCGGAAGGCAAAACCCGGGTGGTTAATTTCAAGAAAGACGACTTCGACTTCCTCGGATTCACTTTTCAGCATTGGACCGTAAACAAGAAAGGGAAACCGGTCTTCCATGTCGTGCCCAAAGAAGAGTCCATCAAAGAATTCCGCCTGAAAATCAAGAGGAAGACACCCAAGTCCCTAACTCTCGACAAGCTGGAATGGGTTAATCGTGTGAATCCCATCATCAGGGGGAAGGTCAATTACTATGTGCTCGTCGTAGATGCCATCAAGGCAAATACGGAGTTGGGACAGGAAAGCCATTGTGTTACCAGAAAAATCCGTAGGATTTTGGATAGCCTAGACGCTTATACAAGAAAGAGGCTCCGGGTGGCATTTATCCATAAGCATCCGAGTCAAATTAAAGAATACAAAATGCGGTCCAGATGGAACAATGAGTTCTTTCTCTCAATCCGATTGATTCCAAGCCTCTGGCTGTATCTGAACAAGGTTTACGGAATGACGCTTGAGCAATTCGCAGAGGAGAAGAAACAGGTTGCCAAGAGACGCTATGAACTGGCCAAACAACGAGCAAGAAGAAAAGGCGAGGAATATTTCACTCCTCACCGCCTGCAAAAGATGCAAAATGCCTGGAATGCATCGAGATAACAACATTCGGTAACATACTGGTAAGCCGTATGCCTGAAAAGGGCACGTGCGGTTTGATAAGGGGGAAGCCACGCAAGTGGTTTCCCTACTTTCTT
>NZ_JCAXEU010000037.1:0-1839 GCF_059758705.1 Bhargavaea sp. GQ12 | reverse complement strand
TTTTTTGCAGAAAGCATCCGCAGGATGCCCGCCACCTTTAGGAAGTTATGGGCCATTGCCAGGATGCCGAATTCCACGTGAACCTTATCGAGCCCTCGAAGTAGGAATCGACGAAACGCCAAATTGCCCTTGAGATTCCCAAAAACTGTCTCGACCTCGATTTTCCGGAGGGCATAGACTTTTTTCAGGGTTTCATCTTCAAGGGCTTTCCTGGCCTTGGCCTTCATTTCCTCATAGATCGGATTCCAGTGAACCTGACGGTTCCCTTTGGCTTTGGTGCAAAGCTTCTTCAGCGGGCAGTCGCTACAGTCTTCGCACTCGTAGATCTTGAGATCTTGGAAATAGCCTGATTTATTCTTTTTCTGCAGGTATTTCTTGAACCGGACCTTCCGGCCGTTTGGACAGATAAATAGATCGTCCTCTTCGACATATTCCCAGTTCTTCGCATTGAAACGATTGTTTTTAAAACTACGCAGCTGTTCCCTTATGTAGGTTCCATAAGGAACAACAAATTCAGCAACCGGTTTGTCGTCCTCACCTTCCACAAGGTAACGATAATTCTCTTCACTCCCGTAACCCGCATCGGCGACAATGCGTTTTGGCATCGGAAGATTGGTCTCTCGATAGGCTTTCAAATGTGGAATCAGGCATCTGGTATCCGTCGGACGCTGGTGGATGGAATAGAAGAGGATAAACTGGTTTTCGGTGGCCATCTGAACGTTGTAGCCCGGTTTGAGCTGACCGTTTTTCATATGGTCGTCCTTCATTCGCATGAACGTGGCATCAGGATCAGTCTTCGAGTAACTGTTCCGGTCATCCCCGCAGACACCAAGCTGAATAGCATATTTTTCTTTGCGCGGAAGAAAATCCTCTCGGACCAGTTTTAGTTTCTTCCGGATCAGCGATCGTCTTTTACGAATGACTTTGCGGACCGATCCATCCTTTTCTGCCTCAATTTCGCCCGTCAGGGCTTCATCCCGTTCTTCCAGTTTCGAAGCAACTTCCGCGAGTTCCGACACTGTCGGATTCCCTTCAGGCATCTCGCCCAGCTCTACGCCTTCCATCTCCGCAATCCCATGGATCTCAGCAAGGGTCTCCCGAATCTTGGACTCCAGTTTCTCCTGGCGGGTTTCGAGCGACTTTTTAAAGACGAACGTATATTTATTAGCGTTGGCTTCAATCTTGGTCCCATCGAGGAAGTAGTTCTCGAACTCGATAAACTCACGCCGGTGGAGCTCCATGACCATCGACTCGAAAAGGGTATCAATCATCTCGGGCATCCGGACACGCCGAAACTCATTGATGGTCCGGTAGTCCGGCGTCTGGCCTGCGGCCAGCCACATTGCCGGCAGATTTTCCCGGATCACCTTCTCGATCCGCCGGCAGGAATACTCCTTTTGTGAGTAAGCATAGAGAATGACCTTCAGCATCATTTTTGGATGGTAAGAGCTTCGCCCACCGCCCGGGTAATAGGCGAAGAGCTGATTGTCCGGAAGCAACTCAATCATTTCATCAATGACCCGTGCCACATGGTGTTCAGGAATTAGTGCCTCGACATCGAAGATGGCGAACGACTGACGATTATTATAGGGTTTAAAAACTGGAGCGAGCTGCCGTTTAGGCTGGTCGGCCATTTCTCCCACCTCTTTTTTCATCCCAGGAAAAGTGGTATAATCAGCAGTAGCAGTCTTCGGATTGCACATAAAAAGATCGCTCCTTTTTGGTTTGTTGTGTGGTAACTCCATTCTACAAAAGGCAGCGATCTTTTTCTATTTTATTTAAACATAAGGAAAGGGGCGTCCTAGAAAGTCAGTTTTCACTGACTTTCTGGACAGCCCC
>NZ_JCAXEU010000036.1:0-2401 GCF_059758705.1 Bhargavaea sp. GQ12 | reverse complement strand
GGTTCCTGGGGGTTTTTAATATTATTTCATGGGAGCTTTGTATTAAGTTCATTTAAGGCGCCCCTAAATACATAGTAGGCTACTCAAAAGCTCCTGCCTAAGAGACATTATCCAAACGCTGACTGGGCAGGTACGAAGTCAAGTATTTTCATTTAAAAGGTAAGAAAAGAATAAAAATTTATGGATTACTGGAAAGTTTTAGAGGATAATGAGGGGTAAAGGAATTAGTCACAGGGGGAGTTAAATTGATGAAAGATAAAATCACACAAATAAAATCGTTTTTACAAACATTGTCTAGCAATCAACAAGTCGCCAATGATTTGGATTACTATACTTTTTTGGCTACCCTTCTTCCTGTTCCTGGTTTCCAACAGGCCGCTTTGTTAGTCAATAAGCTGTTAGGAAATCATAATTTAAACTTACTTATAACGGATCTACAAGAGAGTATTTATAGCACGAATACACGTATAACTTTAATTGAGGATGAAGTAGAAAAGGTTCAACAAATGGCCCGCACTGTTTCTGCCGTTTCGGTATTAGAGGAGAAAATTGATTTAATAATTGAAGAGGCAAAGAAAGAGCTACCTTCTGAGTTTATAGTTGAAACAAATAATTGGAGCACTCAAGCTGTAATTAATCAAATCATAAATGCGGATTATACAGCGATTTCCGCTAATAATAACAGTCATAACCATTTTGAAAATGTCGAAATAACATCAAGAAGCACTCATTTACGTGCTACCAACCATTCATCTAATTTTCTTCGAGGTACAGATTTTAAAGACGCCACAGGTGCTGTTAGTATGAATGGTATTACTCAACAAGGAAATATTCATGTTACGAGTAACTCAATTGGATTTGGAGATGGTGGCACCTTAATCTTTGGTAATCCTAATGAAGTCAACGGGAATTGTCCTAATTGTAATACTTATATAGTAGTAGATAAGAATCACTTACAAAACTATTCGAGTATTAAGTGTCCAGAATGCAAAGGAATATTTCCTTATAGAATAACTTAAATAGAAAGCCGTAAGGAAGCAATTCTGCTTCCTTACGGCTTTCTATTTAGTCTCCCATTGCTTTCGTTTCTTCATCCAAGAACCACTGTTCAATAAACTTCAGTTCTTCCTCTTTGCTCAGGAGCCCCCTGGCTTTGCCGAGTGTCCGTCCTGCAAGTCCCAGATGTAGTTGTGGTCGTTATCTGCTTCATTGAAATCTCCAAGTTCCCATTTTGCGATAATAGCCAGCAGCTCTTTTTGCACCTCAGGAGTTCGGATTTTGTCGGAATTGGAGACGATGGATTCCAGTTGCTCGATGTTCCTGGTGGTCATCGGAACGGCTCCCCATTTCTGGTTGGCTGCGATTTTCTGATGGGTCATCTGGTGCATGACTTCGAGAATCTTGTCTTCGGGTGAATTGCCGTTTAGTCCGACGAGGTCGAGTCCGTCGACTTTATCCAATGCGCCGGTTTCCTCGAAGGTCTCCGTGAATTCTTCCTGTGTCAGCACTTCCTCGGGTTCGGGGTAGGAGAACTGGGTTTTGTAAATGATGAATCCGGCGATGGCCAGGAGTGCCAGTACGATAAAAATGATTGGCTTCTTCTCTTTCATTTGATCACTCCAATGGATGGGTGAAACCGATAAACTGAAAGTGACCAATTTCGAAAAATAGAATAGAGCCACTTTCCAACCAGAAAAAACCCTTCTGTATACTGGGAACAGTATTCGGAAGGCGGGGATTGGAAGTGAAGAAAATGGAACTGTATTACAAGATGAAAGATTTGGAGGGAAAGGGATTCTCCCAAAGACAGATTTCTAAAAAGTTGGGAGTCGGAAGGAATACGGTTAGCTCCTACCTGGGCATGTCTTCAAAGCAGTTCATCGAGTATATCCATTCGCTCGAGACGCGGCCAAAGAAGTTGGATCCTTATCGGGAGCACATTCTCGGATGGCTTCGGGAACATCCGGATCTTACCGGCGCCCAGGTCCACGATTGGCTGATTGAGCGGATGGAGCTGAAAGGCGTTACCCAGGCAACGGTCCGAAGCTACGTGAAGGATATAAGGGAGCGTTATGGGATTCCGAAGGTGAAGAACCAGCGGGTCTACGCAGCGGTGCCCGAGTTTCGGCCGGGCCATCAGGCCCAAGTGGATTTCGGACAGTTGAAGGTGCTTACGGTGGACGGAAAGGAAAGAAAGCTGTATTGCATCGTCTTCATCCTTTCCCACTCCCGCTTTAAATACGCGGAGTGGTTGGACCGGCCATTCAGGACAGTCGATATGATCCGAGCCCACGAGAATGCCTTCCATTATTTTGGCGGAATGCCGGAAGAGATGGTCTACGACCAGGATGCCATCCTAGCGGTCAGTGAGAACGCGGGCGATCTGATCCTGACGTCGGAG
>NZ_JCAXEU010000035.1:0-6798 GCF_059758705.1 Bhargavaea sp. GQ12 | reverse complement strand
GCCGAGGCGGAGCGCTTTCGTTCAGCTGCTTTTTTGCTGATGGAGCGGCGGCGTGACGAGCCAACCTTTTTGCTTCGTGAGACGGAGCAGCTTGGCTCCGGTCGTGGCGCGGTCGGCATGGAACCGCGCAAAATTCGCTGCCACATCTTCGCGGCTGCACTGACCCATCACCTGGCTGCAGGACACGAGGCCCTGGCCGGCGTTGACGCCGAGGATCGCAGCGATTTCCTGGTCTGCAAACTTGGCGCCTGCCGGAATATCCTCGGAAGAAGCTTTCCCGCGTGACGGCAGCGCCGGCGGCGGTGTCACGCCGTTTTCCTTCAGAATCTTCTCGACCGCTGTGTTTTCAGACTTCATCATCTTGATGGAATCCTCAATCACACCGATCAGTTCCTTGTCGCCTGCATGATTCACAAAGGCTTCGTACATGCTAATCAAACCATTGTTCGCAGCGACATAAGCCCAAATACCGACGACTTCACCGTAATGCAGCGGTTCATTTTTCGGATTGTCATTCATGACACCCATTGGCGAATCCCCCATCCTTTTCGTAATCACAGATAGTATGGGGAGATTCCATTGCCATTATGCATCATCCGTATTTTTTCTGATGGTCTTTTTTGTGTCCGAGATAGTCTTCGTCTTCACGTATTCGGTCCCAGTACTCTTTGAAGATGGCAGCAGATTCGGCCTTTACAGGATCCTCGATCCGCTCATGTGTCGTCCCGTCTTCCTTGTACTTCCGGCCGCCCTTGTAATTGGTGTATCTCCGGGCCCTCGTATAGCCCATCTGGATGAATTTGCGTGCCATGTCCATGCCGACAAAGTCATCTTTCTTCCGGTAGTCCTCGAACATCTCATAAAGCGTCTCGGCTGACTTTTTGGCAATGTCCGGCGTGCGGAACCGCCAGTGAGGAAGGAGTTCTCCTTTGTACGGTTCGACGAGAAGCACGCCCTGCTCGCCCTTTCCGACACGATACAGATCGGGACGTTCCCGGAAATCGATATTGTCAAAATCCAGGTCATAGTCAAATGCCATCTTCATTCCCGCCTTCCTCCAGGAAATCCGTCCGCCCTTCTTCAAGCGGCTTTGCACCGCCATTTTCAGATTCCAGATGCAGAACGCCATCAACCATCTTGTAGACTTTATCCACATAATCGGTCAGCCGCGTATCGTGGGTTACGACGATGGTTGCTGCGTTTTTCTTCACGGCCGCGCTTTTCAGAAGCTTCATCACCTCAAATGCCCGGTCCGAGTCCAGCGATGCGGTCGGCTCATCGGCCAGCAGAAGGGATGGGTTGGAGTAGAGCGCTTTTGCAATCGCGACGCGCTGTCTCTCCCCGCCCGACAGGTCATTGGGGTATTTTTTCGTGAGCTTCGTTATTCCCAGCTCCTCCAGGAGGCCGTCCCGCTCCTCCTTGGTCATATTGCCCTTCTTGACTTTATCCAGCAGCTTCAGCTGATCGGAAACGGTCAGGAAAGGAACAAGGTTCGAGGACTGGAGGATAAACCCGACATGCTCAAGCCGGACTTTGGAGCGGTCCTTTTCTCCGAGTTCGGTGATCCGCTCACCCGCAATCCGCACTTCTCCCTCTGTCGGTCCCTGAAGCCCTCCTGCAATGGTCAGGAGCGTCGACTTGCCGGAACCCGAAGGCCCGATGATTGCGATCACTTCTCCCCGCTTTACTTCAAGTGATGTTTCCTTCAGCGCACGGACCTCCGTCCTTCCCGAACCGAACGTCTTCGTTACTTCTTCCAACTGCAATACATGTTCCGTCATCCCGAGATCGCCTCCAGCGGGTCAATTTTCACAATCGTCCAGACCGACACGAGCGCACCGAGAACGGCGACAGCAATCAGTACGGCACCGTAGATCGCCATCATGCCGTAGTCAAATGAAACCGGCACGGCCGCTGGCAGAAACTGTCCCGTCAGCACCGTCAAGCCGAATCCGATCAGCACGCCGATTACCGCCAGAATGAATGTCTGCGCGATGACAGATCGGGACAGATAGCCGCTTGAGATACCCTGGGCTTTCATGACGCCGAACATGCTGATTTTCTGGACCGTCAGCACATACAGGAAGATCGCCACGACCGCCGCTGAGATCGCGAACAGGAAGTAGATCATGAATGTCAATGTCAGGTTCTGCTCAGTGTAGCCGGGAAGGTTTTCGATAAATATCTCAGACTCGATATACTCGAGATCATCCGGCACGTCATTAGGCTGGCCGCCTTTCACGACAATCGCATTCACCATGTCAGGCTGATCCACTTCTTCTGCAACTGGTCCCTGACTCCCTTCAGCCGGTGGCCCTTCAGGAGTCTCCTGGGTACTCATTGCCGAGGCACCCGGACGGACTTTTTCGAAATCTTCAAGATCCATATATAAGACCGGCGCTGCATTAAATCGTGCCTCATCCGTGAAGCCCGTTATCGTCAATGTTTCATCAGATCCGGAAAGCTCCAGCTCATCCCCGACGGAAAATCCTTCTTCTTTCAGGCTATCCGAGGCGATTACCTCGAACTCCTCCGAGAATTCCTCGCCTTCAGTCGGCTCTGGCATGATGAATTCATCCGGACGGATCCCGAACAGCGCGACTCCGCTTTTCACATCGCCGTTATCGGCGATCAGATTCGTCTGTGCGAGCACCGCCGTTTCGTCAGCCTCGATTTCATCTGCCAGGTCCGATTCCATCATCGACTGGTTCAGGCTCTTATCCGACTCAGCGGTCAGGTAGATGCCGTCCGCCTGCCACTTGTCGACCGCCTCACGGTTCAATCCCGCAAGACCGCTTGCCAGCCCGGACAGGAAGAACACAAGATATGACACAAGCAGCAACACAGCAGTCACAAGTGCAAACCGGAGTTTATTTTGTCTGATCTCTCTCCACGCCAAAAACATGATTCCAACTCCTCAACTGAATGGAAAATCCTTCTTATTTCCTACTTCTTTCTTCTACCCCTGTCTTCAGATCTGTAACCGGAAAAGAAAGGCGGATTTGTGTCGGAATTTCACAGGACCCGCTTTGGCCAGACTGCGAAACCTGTTAGAATCAGGTCAACCACCAAACTGTACGGAAAAGAAGGTGCTCACATGTCAAAAAGGATCGACGGAGCAATGCGGGCGGCACGGATTGCGCACGCGCTGAAATGTCCGGTCTGCGGAAATCCGGTCCAAGTCGAGGAGGGCGGTCGGCTCCTCTGTCCGGAAAACCATTCGTTCGACTTTGCGAAACAGGGTTATGTCAATGTGCTGACCCGGCCCGCGGCCGGTCATTATAATAAGGAACTGTTCGAGGCGAGACGGCGCATCATGCTGGAAAGCGGATTGTATGCCCCGTTCCATAAAGCGGCGGCGGACCTGGTCCGGGAAGTGCCTCTTCCTGCTTCAGAGCCTGGCATCATTGCAGATATCGGCTGCGGCGAAGGCACTCACCTGCACAAGATCCTGGAAGAGCTCGATGACCCGGATATAACCGGGGCAGGGCTCGACATCGCGAAGGAAGGCGTCCAGCTGGCGGCCAGGGACTTTCAGGATGCGGTATGGCTCGTCGGCGACCTGGCCCAGTCGCCGTTTGCGGATGGATCCATCCATACCATCCTGAATATCCTCTCCCCGTCCAACTACGAGGAGTTTGCGCGCATGCTTGCCCCCGGCGGCAGGTTGATTAAAGCCGTGCCGGGCGCCGGCTATCTCCGTGAGCTTCGGGAAGCCCTTTATACAGATGAGCGCCGGACGTATTCCAATGAAGGAACGGTTGAATTGTTCGACCGGCATTTCCGCCGCACGGAAACGGTTCCTCTCCGCTACTCCGTCCTTCTTGGGCGTGCGCAGCTTGAAGACCTGGTGCGCATGACCCCGCTTTCCTGGTCTCCGGATCCGGAGGCTGTCTCAAGATTTCTGGACCGTGAATCCGCTGAAATCACCGTGGAGCTGGACCTCCTCATCGGAGAGCCGAGAGATTAGGATTAGGATCCGCGTCTGTTCGTCAATGTCTCAATGAACTTAATCAATGTTTCAACGAACGTAATCAACGTTTCACCAAAGATCATCAACATCTCACCCGCCCCCTGCTGTATGAAGCCGATTTCCCATAAGAAATCGGCTTTTTTCATGAATTTGCACTTTACACCGTGGGTCTAACAGTCTATAATCATTTTAACGAATAAATATACATACAACGGGGGTTTTATACATGTTTAAGAAAGCACTATTTGCATCAGTTGCATCCGCGGCACTTTTCCTCGCAGCCTGCGGCTCGGGCGGAGATTCCGCATCCGGCGACACAGCGGACACATCCGCGGACAATGCGGAAACAAAAGTCCTGAAGATGGGGACATCCGCCGACTTCCCTCCATTTGAATACCGGGACGAAGCAGGCAAGGAAATCGGATTCGACATTGACCTTGCAAACCATATCGCTGAGGAACTCGGTTACGAACTGGAGATTAACGACATGAAATTCGACGGCCTGATCGGCGCACTCAACACAGGGCGTGTCGACATGGTCCTCTCCGGCATGAGCGCGACCGATGAGCGAAAGCAGAACGTCGACTTCTCGACCGAGTACAACCGCTCCGGTGAATTCTTTGTCACAACAGCGGATTCTGACATCAAGTCCATCGAAGACCTCGAAGGCAAGACAGTCGGCGTCCAGCTCGGCACAATTCAGGAAGACGGCGCCAAACGCCTGAAGGAAAATGAAGGGATCAACTTCGAACTCAAATCGCTCGACAACTCCCTTCTCCTTATCCAAGAACTCAAAACAGGACGTATCGATGCTGCTTATATGGATAAATCCGTTGCAGTCGGCCATGTAGAAGAACAGGGCCTCGGCGGATTCGACGACCCGACCACCAGCTCTCCGGGCATGGCGGTCGCCTTCCCTAAAGACAGCGACCTCGTTGAGGACGTGAATAAAGTCCTTGCCGAAATGGAAGAAGACGGTTCCCTCCAGGAACTGAAAGACAAGTGGCTGACCGACCAGGAATAAGCCTTGCGGCAGGGGTTGCCCTTTAACCGGCAGCCCCTTTTCCTATCCCAATCTCCCGTCAGTACGGGATGACAGAAAAGAGTTGAAACCATCATGAACCTTGATTTCACGCAAATGACCCCATATATCCCCTATATGCTGGAAGGCATCTGGGTAACGCTGAAGTTTGTCGCGGTCGCCCTCGTGATCGGTGCGCTGATCGGGACAGTGCTTGCCCTGTTCAAGATCAGCGGCCCCGCTCCGCTCCGGGCATTCGCAATCGCCTATACGTCCATCTTCCGCGGGACGCCGCTGATCCTCCAGCTGATGCTGATCTACTTTGCCGTTCCTCAGCTGACGGGCTACGACATCACGCCGTTCCTCTCGGCAATCACGGCATTCGGGCTGAACTCCGCGGCCTATATTTCAGAAATCATCCGTGCCGGCATCCAGGCGGTCGACAAAGGCCAGCTGGAAGCCGCACAGGCGCTCGGCGTTCCGTACCGCGCGATGATGAAGGACATCATCCTGCCGCAGGCGTTCAAAAACATCCTGCCCGCGCTGATGAATGAAGTCATCACACTCACCAAGGAATCCGCGCTCGTTTCGACGATCGGCTACCTCGACCTCATGCGCCGGGCGCAGGTCGTCGGTGCCAGCATGTATCGTCAGTTCGAGCCGCTGCTCTTTGTCGGACTCATCTACTGGGTCCTCGTCATGATCCTCACACTCATCGGACGCAGAATCGAAAGGAGGCTGAAGGCAAGTGATATCCGTTAAAGGACTCGTCAAATCATTCGGTGACCTGGAAGTCCTCAAAGGCATCTCAACAGAAGTGGATACGGGCCAGGTCATTGCCATCATCGGCCCTTCAGGCTCAGGCAAATCGACGTTCCTCCGATGCCTCAACAAGCTGGAGGAGCCGACCGGCGGCACCGTCGACATCGCAGGCTTTGACATCACTGATAAAAAGACCGATATCCGCGCCGCGCGACAGGACATCGGCATGGTGTTCCAGCACTTCCACCTGTTCCCCCACCTTACCGTCCTCGGCAACCTGACTTATGCGCCGATGAAAGTAAAGGGAGAAACAAAAGCACAGGCGGAGGAAAAGGCACGCACCCTCCTCAAGCGCGTCGGCCTTTCCGAAAAGGCTGATTCCTATCCGGCAAGCTTGTCGGGCGGCCAGAAGCAGCGCGTCGCCATCGCCCGCGCGCTCGCCATGGAACCGAAGCTTATGCTGTTCGACGAACCGACGTCGGCCCTTGACCCGGAGATGGTCAAGGAAGTGCTGGACGTCATGAAGGACCTCGCAAAAAGCGGCATGACGATGATCGTCGTCACCCACGAAATGGGCTTTGCCCGTGAAGTGGCCGACCGTGTGCTGTTCCTCGACCAGGGCAAACTGGTCGAAGAAGGCACTCCGGAAGAATTCTTCGGAAATCCGAAGACGGACCGGGCAAAGGACTTCCTCGAGAAAGTGCTTTAAAGAAACGATGATGAAAAGCGATGCCCGCGATGCATCGCTTTTTCATATGACGGACTGCCAGAGAAGCCAAGCGGCAGTCTCGTCATTCATGGGCTCAATTTCGTCATTCATGGGCTCAATTTCATCGTTCACGCCTCCGGTCTCGTCATTCGCGGATGAATTGCCAGCGAATGACGAAATTAATTGGGGTTAGTATTAAAAACGGACACGGAACCTGTCATTTGATAAGCTTCTCATAACAATAAAAAGGACGTGTCCGTAATGGGTAAAGTATATAAGCCAGAGCTTAAAGAGTACGTGTGCAAACTGGTACTTGAGGAAGGGAGAAAGAAA
>NZ_JCAXEU010000034.1:0-6871 GCF_059758705.1 Bhargavaea sp. GQ12 | reverse complement strand
TGTGCCGCTCCGAAAGCGACTTCTCTATGATAGCACCAGGCAGTTTCGATGTCAACACTCTTTTCCAAGAAGTTTGACGCCGTATCGCTGCCGGCCGCCGCTCTCAAGCGACGTTTACTATCATACTCAGTTCCCGTCATTTCGTCAAGAGGATTTCTAAAACTTTTTTCGCATCCCCGGATTTACTCCTCGATATGGGCCACGCGGTAGTTCCGGTGCTCGATCCGCCCGTCCTTCGCCTGCTTCCTGACCACTTCGATGAGTCCCCTTTCAATCAGATATTCGACGAATACCTCGAGGTCGACCGAATAGTTCCGAAGTTCATCGTGCTCATGAAGTTCCTGGATCGTCCAATCCTCTTGACCGGACATGACCGAAAGGATATGCCTGGCACCATCTGCAACTTTGGAGTTGATAAAGAACTCCCCGGCAAGGAAGAGCAGCTCCAACCGCTTTTCAAGCGTTTCGTCGCTCAGCACCAATTCTTCGTATAGCTTATAGATCGCGGGATCAATTTTCTTGACCTGTGACCAGACCGTGACCTCGGGGAACAATCCGCTTTCGAGCACCGCCAGCCGTGCCAGGCCATGAAGGGAACGAACCACATGATTATAGGCGTCCAGGTGATTCTGCTGCTCGTAGAACATGCGTCCTTCCATATAGTGTCGGATCAGTCGGGCGAATTCGAGCCCGGTCTTGATCTGTCTCCCATAGAACGGGAAATCCTTGAGTTCCGTCTTGAGGTTTTCAATGTATTCATTCCGGTCGAAGAGGATCCGTCCGAAAAATAGCCAGTCCACAATTTTGCGGTTCGTTCCGAGCAGGAGCCACTTTTTCAATTGCCTCTCCGCGACAATGTGCATGGCCGCCTTGTCCTGTCCGTCCGTGTAGTGCTTTGTGAATACCGGCTGTTCCGCATCCTGCACAAGGATGAGAAGGATGGCGTCGAATGTATCTGTAACGGGGTCCAGCTTTCCCCGCTTTTCGACCAGGATGACACCGAGCGTATTCGGGTCACCCGCTCGCTCCTGATAAATCGGGCGCAGTAGATGCTCCATGGGGATTCCTCCTTTTACTCATGCTTGCAATTTCGACAAGCAATCGCCGATTCCTTCTCAGAGCAAAAAAAAGGGACAGTTCCGGACATGCGGACTTCTCAAAATCGTCATTGTTGGGGAGGCCCGACAGGAAACGGAGCCGCACAAATTGTGGTATAGTAGACGGGAAATGAGGAGGAAAGACGAGTCATGAAACCATATAAGAATAAAATCAACCGGATCCGATCGTTCGCTCTTGCGCTGATCTTCATCGGATTTGTCGTAATGTATTTCGGAATCTTTTTTAAGCAGTATCCGATCGTCATGGTCATCTTCATGTTCCTGGGGCTTCTCTGCATCATCGCGAGCACCATCGTTTATTTCTGGATCGGAATGCTATCGACTAAGGCCGTCCAGGTCGTTTGTCCAAACTGCGGCAAACCGACGAAGATGCTCGGACGGGTCGACATGTGTGGCCACTGCCGTGAACCACTCACACTCGATCCTGAACTGGAAGGCAAAGAGTTCGATGAATCTTACAACCGCAAGAAACCGGCACAGTCCGGAGAATAACCGGTATCTCGCCGCCCGTCTTATTGGGCGGTTTTTTTGTTGGGGAAATAAAAAACTCACGGGGCGGTATGCCTCGTGAGTTTCCGGTCCTTTACTGGACCACTGGATTAGTTTTGTTTTCTGCGCAGTCCGGGCATTTGCCGTAGACTTCCATTCGGTGGGAGTCAACCTGAAAACCCGTGATGTGGGAGGCCAGATGCTCGACTTCATCAAGTCCCGGGTAATGGAAATCAACGATCTTGCCGCAGTCGCTGCAGATAATGTGGTAATGGTGATGCGTCACAAAATCGAAGCGGCTCGAAGAATCTCCATAAGGAAGTTCTTTGACCAGGCCGGCTTCACGAAAGACGCGAAGATTGTTATAGACAGTTGCGACACTCATATTCGGGAACTTATCCTCCAGCGCACGATAAATCTCATCGGCAGTCGGATGGGACATGGAAGTTACGAGAAATTCAAGAATCGCATGCCGTTGGGGCGTGATTCGCACGCCGCTCGTCTTCAACGTATCCAGCGCTTCCTGCAGCACAGTTTCAGACATGGACATGCCCACCTCTTTCCATAAAGATTCCTTCTTAATAATCGTTATAAACAGTTTATAGGAAAGTAGGAGATTCTGTCAACGAAACCCCCTTGCCGCTTACTCGGCGTGCAGGACATCCTCCGAGCGGCCGAGCTTCATGTTGATGTAACGTGCTGCCACGAAAAGAAAATCCGAGAGGCGGTTCAGGTAAGCAAGCACATCGGGATTAACGTGATCGCCTACGAGCAGCGAGGCCCGCTCCGCTCTGCGGACAACGGTCCTTGCATAGTGGAGGCCTGCCGCAGCCGGATGACCTCCGGGGAGGATAAAGTTCTTTAGTGGCGGCAATTCCCCGTCATACCGGTCAATCCACTGTTCAAGTTTCTCAATTTCCGGCTTCTCCAGCTTCCACTTGACCTCTTTTCCTTCCGGTGTCGCGAGTTCTGCCCCGACGTGGAACAGCACCGTCTGGATCTGATGAAAAGCAGCCATCAGCTCGTCCTTGCCGTCAAAGAATTCCTGGTGCAGGTGCGAGAGCCCCAGACCGATCGCACTGTTGGCCTCATCGCATGTACCATACGCCTCGACAAGCGGATCCGTCTTCGGAACCCTCTTGCCATAGATGAGGGAAGTCTGTCCCTTATCCCCTGTCCTCGTATAAATCTTCATATTTAATATCCCCTTTCCGGATCGACCCGGTTTTGCATTTTATCCGCCTGGCCTTCGAGGTAGGCGCGGAGATTTGGCATGAAGATTTCCAGAGCCCGCTCCACATATTTGCCCGAATGTGATGAGATATGCGGGGAAACGGTCACATTTTCCATATTCCAGAGAGGGCTGTCCGCAGGAAGCGGTTCGGTTTCGAAAACATCGAGAACTGCTGCGGCAGGTCTGCCGCTCTCCAGCGCTTCGATCAGCACTTTTTCCTCGTAAAGATCGCCTCTTCCGAAGTTGAGGAAAAGCGCCGATTCCTTCATCGCGCCGAAATGTTCACGGCTGAGAAGCCCTTTGGTCTCGGATGTGCTCGGAAGTACAGAAATCACGGTATCCATCTCAGGGAGTGCCTCGGCAAGCCCGCCGAAGGAGACCATCTCGTCCATATAGTCAGCCTGCCTGCCGGAACGGTTGCAGCCGTAAGTCCTGACACCGAATGCCTGCAAAAGCCTTCCGACCTCTCCGCCGATCGCCCCCGGCCCAAGAATCATCGCCTTCGAGCCAAGCAATTCGGTACCCCGGATCTTCTGGTTCCACTCACTCCGCTCCTGCTGTTCGTACACGTCCTTCAATTTCTTTCGATATGACAGAATATGCGCCAGCATCGTTTCGGCCATCGGCGTCTTATGGATTCCCCGTACATTGGTTACACGAATGCCCATCTCCGCAATCCGTCCCAGTGGCATCTGCTCCATTCCGGCGGATGCGACCATGATCCATTTCAGGTTCTTCGCACGGACCAGGACGTTTTCATCCACGTCCGTCCCATAGGTGACGATGACTTCACTCGTTTCGACCGCAGGGTCATCTGTTTTTCGGTCGAACAGGAAATTGACTTCCGGAAACTCACTTCTAAGCATGTCTTCCTGGTGTTCCCTGATCCTGAACAAAAACAATACATCCACGTCCGGTTCCCCCTTAATTGTCCGTCAGTTGCCTGAGCGTCTCCAGTGCTTCTTCCACATGTCCCTTAACGCGGACTTTCCGCCATTCCTTGACGACAGTACCGGTCGGATCGATCAGGAAGGTCGATCGTTCGATCCCCATGTATTCCTTGCCGAAGTTTTTCTTGAGTGTCCAGACTCCGTACTGTTCCGCCACCTGATGATCTTCGTCCACCAGGAGCCTGAACGGCAGTCCGTGCTTATCGATGAACTTCGTATGGGACGCTTGGCTGTCCGGACTCACGCCGAGAATGACTGCGTTCAGCTTTTCAAATTCTCCGTGGCTATCGCGGAAGTCGCATGCCTGCGTCGTGCACCCCGGCGTGTTGTCCTTCGGATAAAAGTAAAGGATGACGTGCTGCTTTCCTTTATAGTCGGACAGCGATACCGCGTTCCCCTCGCTGTCGGTGAGTGTAAAGTCCGGCGCGGACAGGCCTTCCAGTGTTTCTGCCATTCCCGATCCCTCCATGAATTCGTTTTCTTCATCGTACCGGAGCATGCCTGGCCTGACAATTTTTTTGGTGTTCGCCTCGCACTTTGTCTACAATAAGAGTCGGAGATTATGAATGGAGGGGTTCCTTTGGAACGGAAACAGTCTGAACAGGTTTACAGCGAAGCGCTAAAACATATCGTAGGCGGAGTCAACAGCCCGTCTCGCGCCTATAAGGCGGTAGGCGGCGGCGCCCCGACAGTCATGGAGCGCGCAGAAGGCGCATACTTCTGGGATGTCGACGGCAATAAGTACATCGACTATCTCGCCGCGTACGGTCCGATCATCACCGGCCATGCCCATCCCCACATCACGGAAGCGATCACGCATGCTGCACAGACCGGTGTTCTGTATGGAACTCCGACACGCCATGAAGTGAAGTTCGCAGAGATGCTGAAAGAAGCCATCCACTCGCTGGACAAAGTCCGCTTTACAAACTCAGGTACGGAATCCGTCATGTCCACGATCCGCGTCGCCCGTGCCTATACCGGACGCACGAAAGTGCTGAAGTTTGCCGGCTGCTACCACGGACACTCGGACCTCGTCCTTGTTGCGGCGGGTTCCGGCCCGGCAACACTCGGCACGCCAGATTCCGCGGGTGTGCCAAAGTCGATCGCGGAAGAGATGATCACGATCCCGTTCAACGACCCAGATTCCTACCGAAAAGCGATGGAACAATGGGGAGACGAACTGGCGTGCATCCTTATTGAGCCGATTGTCGGCAACTTCGGGATTGTCGAGCCGGAAAAAGGATTCCTCGAGCTGGTGCATGAACTTGCGAAAAAGCACGGCGCCCTCACTATCTATGATGAAGTGATCACGGCGTTCCGCTTTCATTACGGCGGCGCGCAGGATCTGCTCGGCCTGACGCCGGACCTGACCGCGATGGGTAAAATCATCGGCGGCGGATTGCCGATCGGCGCTTATGGCGGCCGCAAGGAGATCATGGACCATGTCGCACCGCTCGGCCCTGCGTACCAGGCAGGCACGATGGCCGGCAACCCGGCATCGATGCTTTCAGGAATTGCCTGTCTTGAAGTGCTGAAGGAACCTGGCGTCTACGAGGAACTTGACCGGCTCGGCGCCATTCTCGAAGAAGGGCTGCTCGAATCCGCCCGAAAGCACGGCATCACGATGACGGTTAACCGCCTGAAGGGTGCACTCACCGTGTTCTTCACGGATGAAACGGTCAGCAACTACAAGCAGGCCGAAGACAGCGACGGCGAGCAGTTCGCGAAATTCTTCCGCCTCATGCTGGAACGAGGCATCAACCTCGCTCCTTCCAAGTACGAGGCATGGTTCCTTACAACTGCCCATACGGAAGATGACATCCGTGAAACGATCAAGGCGGCGGATGAATCCTTCGCCGAAATGGCGCGCGGATAAACGGGCTCCGGGGGAACGATTGATTTCACTTCCGCCGTTGGGGTAAAGTATGGGAACAACTAAACCGCGCGGAAAGGACAATCACTGAATGAAGCTCGGCGCACGCATATTAAAAACCGGTGTCGCGATCGTCCTCGCACTGTTCCTCGCACAGACAATGGGGCTGCCGACGCCGCTCTTCGCGGGGATTGCAGCGATTTTCGCCATCCAGCCGTCGATCTACCGCTCGTTCCGGACCATCATCCAGCAGGTTCAGGGAAATGTCATCGGGGCGTTTATCGCAATCATCTTCGCCCTTATCTTCGGTGACCACCTGATCGGCGTTGGATTTGCAGCCGTCACGATCATCGCGATCATGCTGAAGCTGAAGCTGGGCGATGCTGTCACACTTGCACTCGTCATGATGATCGGGATCATGGAACTCCCGGATGATAACTTCATCCTGTATGCTGTTCTCCGATTTGCGACGATGCTGACCGGAATCTTCTCGGCTTTTCTCGTGAATATGCTTTTCCTGCCGCCGAAATACGAGCCGCGCCTGTTCCAGTCGCTTTATGACGTACAGGATGAAATCATCCGCTGGACACGGCTCACCGGACGACAGGCTTCTGAGCATTCAGCAACGAAAAAGGCCATGAGTAAGATCGGTGACCGTTATAACAAAATCGATATGTATTATTCCCTTTACAAGGAAGAGCGTGGATTCACAAAAGCCTTCACTTTCCAGAAAGCGCGCAAGCTCGTCATATACCGTCAGATGCTTGCCGCGTCACGGGACGGTTTTGATATCCTGAAACAGCTGCATCTGTATGAGAATGAACTGATCGACATGCCTCCTCATTTCAGGATGATGATCCAGGAACTTCTGGATGAACTGCTCACCTACCATGAGCAGATCCTCCTTAAATTTGCGGGCAAACTGAAGGACGACCGGATGAACCGCTCCGGGCTGGATGGCCGGATGGACCGGCATGAAGTGATGGATATCTTTGTCAAAGAGATCAACATCGCCAAGCAGGAAGAGGAACAGGACTTTTCTGCCTACCACTTGCTTCACCTTCTTTCCTCGCTTCTTCAATATGAAGAACAGCTGGAAGACCTCGACCGGATGATCGTCCGGTATGTGAAGCGGCACGGAGACGAAATGGACGAGAAGCTGCAGGAAGACATTATTTAACTATATTAAAACCGCGGACAGTTTCGA
>NZ_JCAXEU010000033.1:0-9043 GCF_059758705.1 Bhargavaea sp. GQ12 | reverse complement strand
ATGTCATAGAAAAGAGCCACCACACAAAAACTGAGTGATAGCTCTTTCAATGGACTTTTTCAGTGGCCTCGTATTGCCAAAGTGGTTTTTCTCGTTGATAGGCGCGACTTGGACAGCCAGACAATCGCCGAGTTCAATAAGTTTGAAAAAGACTCAGTCGATACGACCGACCGGACAGAAAAGCTGGTCGCGCAGTTCAAGGACAAGACAAAACCATTTATTGTGACGACGATCCAGAAGATGGCGAACGCGATCCGCAATCCCCGCTATGCCAAAGTAATGGACCAATACCGCGACGAGCGGGTGGTCTTCATTATCGACGAATGTCACAGGAGCCAATTCGGTGAGATGCACACGATGATCAATCGCCACTTCAAGAAGGCGCAGTACTTCGGATTCACAGGAACGCCGCGGTTTGAAGAAAACAAAAGTCAGGACGGCCGTACTACCGCCGACCTGTTTGATAAGATGCTGCATTCTTATTTAATCAAAGATGCAATTCGAGATGGCAACGTTCTCGGTTTCTCCGTTGAACATATATCAACATTCAAAGGCGCCTATGACGAGTCAGACGAATCGCTCGCCGAGGCAATCAACACAGAGGAAGTCTGGATGGAAGAGGAGCGGATGAAGCTGGTCTCCCGTCATATCTTGGACATCCACGGCCGGAAAACGGCGGGCGGGAAGTACACAGCGATTTTTGCGGTCCAATCCATTCCCATGGCCGTGAAGTACTATGATCTAGTCAGGGGGGCGAATCAGGACGGGCTGAAGATCGCAGGAATCTTCACGTACAACGCGAATGAGGAATCGGAAGGTGCAGACGAACATTCCCGCGAGAGCCTTGACCGGATGATCCGTGACTACAATCAGCTGTTCGACACAAACTACTCGACAGAGACTTTCAGCAGCTATTTCACAGATGTCTCGAAGAAAGTAAAGTCCGCCCAGATTGATATTCTCATTGTCGTCAATATGTTCTTGACGGGTTTTGACGCGAAGACACTGAACACCCTCTATACCGACAAGAACTTAAAATATCACGACCTCATTCAGGCATACAGCCGAACGAACCGTGTTGAGAAAAAGTCCAAGCCTTACGGCAACATCGTCAACTACCGGAATCTGAAGAAGAGCACGGATGAGGCAATCAAACTGTTCTCGCAGACCGATACGGCTGATGACGTCCTAATGAAGCCATACGACTATTACGAGAAGAAGTTTGAGGCTGCTCTGACCGACCTGCTTCGAATTGTAAAGACACCGGAAGAAGTCGACCTCTTGGAAGGCGAAACGGAAAAGGCCGAGTTTATCTTGGCATTCCGTGACCTTACTCGAATCTTGGTGCGCCTCAAGACGTTCACAGAGTTCCGGTTCGACGTAGGGACGATCGGTCTTGATGAGCAGGAATACTTGGACTTCAAGAGCAAATACCTGAAGGTCGTCGATGAGGCACGCACTAAGAAAGAGAAGATCTCTATCCTACAGGACATCGACTTTGAGCTAGAGCTCATGCACTCGGACAAAATCAATGTCGACTATATCCTGAACCTGATCCGCAACATTGACCTTAAGGACAAAGACAACCTTCCGAAGGAAATCAAAAAAATCGAGGAAGAGATTGACCGGTCTGACAGCCCGGATCTTCGGAAGAAAATCGATCTCCTGAAAAGCTTCCTGAACCGGGTCGTTCCGGACCTTCCGCCGGATGCCTCGATTGATGACGAATACCATAAGCACGAGGAAGAAGAGCGGGAGAGGGAGATCGATGAATTTGCGGGAGAAGTCGAAATGCCTCCTGCTCAGATCAAGGATTACATTCGAGAGTACGAGTACAGCTATCTTCTACCGAAGTCAAAAATCAGCGACTCGGTGAAAGCCCCGTTCGTAAAAAAGCGGAAACTTGTCCACCGAATCATCGACTTTATCAGAGACAACACGGAGAAATACATGTGAGAGGCTGCGGCCTCTTATTTTTAAGGAGAGAACATCATGACCACATCAGAAAAACAACGTCAGCAGCAAGCGGAACTCCATAAAAAACTATGGGATATGGCGAACAGCCTCCGCGGTACGATGGAAGCCTATGAATTCAAGAACTACATCCTCGGTCTCATCTTCTACCGATATCTGTCAGAGAAAGTGGAAGCCCGTGCATCCAAACTGCTTGAGGAAGACGGCATCACCTATGCAGAGGCTTACGCAGATGAAGAGATCAGGGATGACCTGAAGGAAGAGCTGGTAGATCAAATCGGCTTCTTCATCCCACCGGAATACCTGTTCTCGACGATGGTTGCGGAAATCCTAAAAGGGGAAAACGGTAATTTTGATACCGAACTTCTTCGGAAGGCCGTTACAGCCGTTACTGAATCTACGCTTGGCAAGGAATCACAGGATGATTTCCAGCACCTGTTCGATGACATGGACCTCAGTTCGTCAAAACTCGGGCGTGATGTAAAAAGCCGCTCCAAACTGATCGGCAACATTATGGTGAACATCAGCGACATTCCATTCCTCCACGACGATGTGGAAATCGATGTGCTTGGAGATGCGTATGAATACCTGATCTCCCAGTTCGCGATGAATGCAGGAAAAAAAGCGGGGGAGTTCTATACGCCGCAGCAGGTCTCAAAAATTATCGCGAAAATCGTTACGGCGGGCAAAGAGCGGATCAAGAGTGTCTATGACCCTACATGCGGATCCGGATCGCTCCTTCTTCGTGTCGGCAGGGAAGCAGAAGTTTCCCGGTACTATGGACAGGAACTCACTTCGACGACGTATAACCTGGCACGGATGAACATGCTGCTGCATGACGTCTCCTACCAGCGCTTCGACATTCGGAATGCCGATACGCTCGAAGAACCGCAACACACTGATCTCCGATTTGAAGCAGTAGTGGCGAACCCGCCGTACTCAGCAAAGTGGAGCGCAGATCAGAAATTCCTAGACGACGAACGTTTCAGCGCCTATGGCAGGCTGGCACCTAAGTCGAAGGCCGACTTTGCATTCGTCCAGCACATGATCCACCAGCTGGACGATAACGGCACGATGGCGGTCGTCCTCCCCCACGGTGTCCTGTTCCGCGGTGCAGCGGAAGGCGTCATCCGAAAGTATCTGATTGAAGAGAAAAACTGCCTGGATGCCGTCATCGGTCTGCCGGCAAATATCTTCTTTGGCACTTCTATCCCGACGAGTATCCTCGTATTCAAGAAATGCCGGGAAGTAGATGACAACGTTCTCTTCATCGATGCCTCCAATGAGTTCGAAAAAGCGAAGGCGAAAAACAATCTGACCGATGAGCATGTGGACAAGATCGTCAATACCTACTTCAGCCGGGAAACAATCGACAAATACTCCTATGCTGCCACACTCGATGAAATCAGAGAGAATGACTACAACCTGAATATCTCGCGTTATGTTGATACTTTCGAGGAAGATGAACCTATCGACCTGCAAGAAGTCTCACAGAATCTGAAAGAGATCGACGCGGAAATTATGGAAATAGATAAAGAGTTAGAGAAGTACTTTGAGGAGTTGGGCATTTATGGGCAATCCGAAATTAAGATTTAATAACTGTTCGGAAGAATGGGTTCCGTGTGAGCTAGGGGAGATTAGTGATGTAACAAAGCTTGCTGGATTTGAATTTACTAAGTATATAAAATATAAAGACACTGGTTCGATAATTGCCTTAAGAGGTTTAAATGTAAAAGAAGGAAAACTAATTTTAGATGACGTTAAGTACATAGATGGAAGTGATTTTTCAAAGTTAGAAAGAAGCAAACTTTATAAAGGGGACCTCTTATTTACCTATGTTGGAACAATTGGTGAAGTAGCTATTGTTGATGAAGACGATAAATATTATTTAGCCCCCAATGTTTGCTTGATAAGGCCTTCTACTAAAGTAAACCCCTCATATTTATTCACCTACATGCAGAGAGATTTATTTAAAGAGAAAGTAATCATGCCTCTTGTCACTACTTCTTCCCAATCTTCATTAAGTATGGCTAACGTTAGGAAGTTTATGATTAAACTACCCGGTCGTAATGAACAGGATAAAATTGCAGAGTTCTACTCTAAAGTCGATCGTCGTATTGAGCTCCAGCAATCGAAGGTCAAGGCATTAAAAGAACAGAAGAAGGGCTTGCTGCAGAAAATCTTCAGCCGGGAACTGCGATTTAAAGATGAGAACGGGGAAGAGTATCCGGAATGGATTAATGCGAGGCTAAAGGAGATATCTAAACCAGTTAAAAGAACTCTGAAAGATTCCTCGAGGAAACCTCCTGTGTTGACTATTTCTGCTGGTAGAGGATTTTTAAATCAACAAGAACGTTTTAGTCAAGTTATTGCAGGATCTAGTTTAAGTAAATATACTTTGCTTAAGAAAGGGGAGCTATCGTATAACCGTGGTGCATCCAAGTTGTTTCCATATGGTTGTATCTATGTACAAAATGATTATGAAGAAGCTCTGGTGCCAAACGTATATAGAAGCTTCAAACTAAATAGGGATCACATCCCGGAATTCTTTAATCAATTGTTCTCAACAGGTTATGCAGATAGACAACTTAGACGATTCATTTCATCGTCTGCCAGACTTGATGGATTATTAAACGTCGATCAAGAGGATTTCTATTCATTGATCGTGCCAGTTCCATCACTACCTGAACAAAGGAAAATATCAGAGTTCCTTATGAAATTAGACGATTATATTGCAACAGAAAATGAAAAGCTCTCACATTTACAACTGCAAAAAAAAGGCCTCATGCAACAGATGTTCGTCTAAAGAGGTGATGAGTTGAAACTGCCAAGTTATGAAGACTTCATGTATCCGCTTTTGGAGTGGACTGGTGATGGGCAGGTACATTCTATGCAGGTTGCATACCGAGCCATGGCTGACCGGTTCGGATTGAACCAAGAGCAAAAGGAACATTTGACGGCGAGCGGCACACGCGTGGTGGATGGCAGGGTGAGTTGGGCCAGAACGTATTTATCAAAAGCAGGCTTGCTTGAGTCTGCCGGACGTGGAAAAGTCCGGATCACCGAACGGGGTCTTAGCCTGCTGAGAGAGGATTCAGTTAAGGGATTGGACAAGAAGTATTTGTTGCGTTATCCCGAGTTCCAAACATTTGTCGGTAAACCTGCCATAAAGAATGCAGACACACCAGTTGAGACTCCTGACCCAGATGAAAAAGAAGATGATCCAGTAGATGAACTCAAACAGCAATATCGTCTATTAAAGCAGAGTGTCATGGATGAGCTGTTGGAGCGGCTTCGTACAGGAACGCCTTCCTTCTTTGAGAAAGTGGTCGTTGATCTGATGGTGGCGATGGGGTATGGCGGTGATGTGGAAGAAGCCGCTGGTGTACTGGGACGTACCGGTGATGGCGGTGTCGATGGCGTCATCAAAGAGGATGTGTTGGGGCTGGATATGATTTACGTTCAGGCAAAGCGCTGGGAGAATTCGGTCATGCGGCCAGAGGTCCAGAAATTTGCCGGAAGCCTCGAAGGAAGGCGGGCTAAAAAGGGCGTGTTCATTACGACCTCGACATTTTCCAACGGTGCGCGCGAGTATGTCGACATGATTGAGAAAAAGATAGTTTTGATTGATGGAGAACAGCTCGTGGACTATATGTTCCGGTACGGCCTGGGCGTCAGCCACGCCGAGACATTTGTCGTCAAGCGTGTGGATGAGGACTATTTTGCAGGTAGCGAATAAATCATGAAAGAGGAACCTAATGGCTCGAAAAAAGAAAGATCAATTAACTAGCGGATTAACCGGACTGCTGCTTGCAGCCGGTGGCCTGACCTACATCAATACTCAATCCATTGAAGCGACAACGTTTGTTTTTTTCGGCGGTGCAATCGGTCTGATGCTGATCTTGTTTGCAATTGGCTTGATGAAACAGCGGAAGCTGAACGCATCCGGTATCCGACAGGTGGATGAGATGAGCGGCAAGGAGTTCGAGCAATTCCTGAAACTCCGTTATGAGGCTAGAGGCTATAAGGTTCGCATGACACCCTATCAGAATGATTTTGGTGCCGATCTTGTTATGACCCGGGATGGAAGAAGGATTGTCGTCCAGGCAAAGCGATGGAAACAGAATGTTGGCGTAAAGGCTGTACAAGAGGTTGTCGCAGCCAAAAGTCATTACAAGGCTGAAGATGCCTGGGTCGTCACGAACAGCCAGTTTACAAAAGCTGCAAAGGAGCTGGCATCGAGCAATGGTGTCCGACTTGTCGACCGGACGCAACTCATTCATATCCTCTTGGAAAAACAGGCTGCCTGAATTATATAGGGAAGTTTTAAGCTGATGCCAAATAACAGGTATCAACTTATTCTACTGGCACCGTCCAGACAAATGTTTCATAGCCTACAGAATGAAGAAAGGGGGAGGGCATCTGTCCGCTTCCGCATTTGTCCTGACGATGATTCCACTTTATTTGATGGCAGGAATCGGTTTCGTTGCAAGGAAGATGAATATTCTCAACGGCAATGCCAATCCCGTAATCACACAGCTAATGCTGTATGTCACGTTGCCGGCTTTGATTTTGTTTTCGCTAAACACGACATTCTCCATGGATCTATTAATGGAATTCACTTGGCTCGTCTCCATGTCGGTCTTTATCATGACAGTTTCAATGGTACTCGGTGCTTGGCTCAGGAAGCGGGCTGATCTTCCTGACGGGCAGAAAAGTGTGTTCGAGAGTCTGATTGTGTTCGGCAATCAGGGGTTCATCGGGTTTGCGGTAATCTATATGCTGATGGGAGAGCAGGGGGTGGTTTATCTGACCCTGTTCAACATCTTTTATCTGGTGCTGATCTGGTCCTATGGGATTTATCTGTTTGCCCGGCATGAAGCGTCCGTGAACTGGCGCATGCTGTTCCTGAATCCGGGCATCCTGGCTACACTGATTGGATTAATCATGCTGTTTCTCCCTTTCAGCTGGCCGGACATGATCGTGAGGACATTTGAGGATGTCGGGAAGATCACAGTTCCTCTATCGATGATCCTGATTGGCAGTCTGCTTGCAGACACGCGCATAGATGACTTTAAGCAGTACTGCAGCAATCTGTATATCTGGCTGGCATCCCTGATGAAATTGTTGATTCTACCGTTGACCCTGCTCATCTTTATCTTGTTCGGAGTCCCCGAAACACTGCTTCTTATTGCCGTGCTGACAGCCGCTATGCCAAGCGCCACCACCACTACGGTTTATGCACAAAAGTTCGGCGCTGACGCTGTTTTCGCATCCTATGGCGTCATTCATTCCACCATTCTTTGTTTGCTGACGATTCCATTACTGTACAGCTTTCTGCAATGGCTTATGACTTAATGGCTTTGAGAGTAGGATGCAAGTGTTGCTAGTGTAATCGAAAAGAGCCGGTGCCTAGATGGCGCCAGCTCTTGTATTAAAAGTAGGTCACTATCTTGCTGACTACATAAATAAACGCCCCGGCAATGCCGACCAAGTATAGGCTTCCAAGCAAGAAAAAAAGAAGGTCCACAAGGCGGGAGTGCCTCTGTCTGGATGTTATTCCGTGCATGGTGTTACATGCCTCCAGTTCAATCTAATGATGCTTATAGGACGAACCGCACTGAAGTGTGTTCCTGGTAAACGACTTTCGTCATCTACCAAAACCAAAAAAGTTTAAATAACAGAAGGCGAAAATGCCTTCTGTTTTCCTTTGGGAGGATAATTTCGAAAAAAACCGGTCTCTGTTTTGCTTACGTTAAAGAAGGGGATGATTGTATAGAGACGTGATGTTCGTACAGATGAGTAACCAGGGAGGTCGTTAGATGGGGGCTGTCTGGAGATTTTATCGCGATCAGTCATTTATGCTGAAGATGTCTGTCGGTTTTCTGCTCGGCATCGTGGTCGGGTTGATATTCGGCGAGTCGGCAGGCGTGCTGTCGCCGCTCGGGGAACTGCTGCTTCGGCTGTTGAATCTGATTGTGATTCCGCTTATTGTCTTTACGCTGATTGCAGCGGTTGAGCAGCTGAATCCGGCTAAGCTCGGAAGGATCGGCGGGAAGGTTTTTATCTTTTACTTCATTACAACAGGAATAGCGATCGTCTTCGGAATCCTTCTGGCACTTCTGATCAGACCGGGTGTAGGACTGACCCTCCCGGATGCGCAAGTGGATGTGCCTGAGCGTCCGTCCGTTATAGATACCCTGCTGGGAATTGTGCCAAACAACTTATTTTCTGCGCTGGTAAATGCAGACATCCTGGCGTTGATATTTATTTCTGTCGTTGTTGGTTTATCAATTTCTTCGATGGTTCACTCCAGTGAGGAGCGGATCAGCAAAATGGGACACTTCCTCAGTGATTTGACTGCCAGCCTGAGTGAAGTGACATTCCGGGTGCTGAACGGCATCCTTCAATATGCGCCAATCGGCATCTTCGCCATCGCGGCATCGGCAATCGGATCTCAGGGGCTTCAGACATTGATTTCTCTCGGGAAATTAACGGTAGTGATCTATGGAGGCATCGCGCTTCAATTTGTACTGGTCTATTTTATCATCATGAAGCTCTTTGGCGTCCGAATCGGTGAGTTCTTCAGAGATGTAAAGGATGCGGTGGGCACGGCGTTTATGACGTCATCCAGCTTGGGCACGCTTCCGGTCACCATGAAAGCGGCAAAGCGAGCCGGCATCAGTGATGATGTCGCCTCATTCTCCTTGCCGCTGGGAGCCACTGTCAATATGGACGGAGCGGCGATCCGGCTTGGTGCATCAGTCGTGTTTGCCGCAGACATCGTCGGGCTGGATCTTGGCTTCGCTGCGATTCTTGGAATTATCGTGACCGGCACGCTCGCTTCCGTCGGCACGGCGGGTGTTCCGGGTGCCGGTCTCATCGCCCTGTCCATCGTTCTCACGCAGGCGGGCTTACCCATAGAAGTTGTGGCACTTGTAGCCGGTATTGACGCGATACTGGGAATGGGCGCAACGGCGACGAATGTGACCGGGGACCTGGTAGGTGCTGCTGCCGTAGATAAAAGTGAAGAAAAGCGCATGGCAAAATTCGAAAAGTTCTAATTGAA
>NZ_JCAXEU010000032.1:0-9174 GCF_059758705.1 Bhargavaea sp. GQ12 | reverse complement strand
CCGTACGAAATTCAATTGGTTTTTCAGTGGCCTCCGGGATGCCGGCGTTTTTCTCATTAATTCAATTACCAGACGGCGATGGAACCGTCTGTCCTGGATTCCGTGCCAGCTTCGAGCACACCGGTTTCCGGGTTGCGCCAGATAATCTGGCCGCGGCCGAAGCCGCCTGAGTCAGTCGCGATCTGGATGTCGTGGCCTTTCCGCTGGAGGGCCTGGGCGAGGTGGAGCGGGAAGTCCGGTTCCACCTGGACGGTCTTGCCGCCGACCCATTGCCAGCGCGGCTGGTCAAGCGCGGCTTGCGGGTTCAGCCCGAAGTCGACCGTGTTGGAAATCACCTGGAAGTGGCCCTGCGGCTGCATGTAGCCGCCCATGACGCCGAACGGTCCGACCGCTTCTCCATCTTTTGTGAGGAAGCCCGGGATGATCGTGTGATACGTCTTCTTGCCCGGCTTCAGGTAGTTCGGATGTTCCGGATCCAGCGAGAAGTCCGCGCCGCGGTTCTGGAGCGCGATGCCGGTGCCCGGCACGACGATCCCGGAACCGAAGCCCATGTAGTTCGACTGGATAAAGGACACCATGTTGCCATCCCCGTCTGCCGCGGCGAGATAAACGGTGCCGCCCTTCGGCAGCTCATACGGCTCAGGGTCAACGGCCCGATCACCGATGGCGACAGCGCGCTTTTCCGCATATTCGGGTGACAGCAGATGCGCCGCTTCGACCGGCATATCGTCAGGCTGGGTGATGAACGCCTTGCCGTCGGTGAACGCCAGCTTCATCGCCTCGATCTGGCGGTGGAGCGTTTCGGCGTCCCCATAGGCCGGCTGTTGGCCGCCTGCCGAGTGGATGTTCATCGCCATGAGGGCGATCATTCCCTGGCCGTTCGGAGGAATCTCCCAGACATCGTAGCCACGGTAATTTGCAGACACAGGCTCCACCCATTCAGCCTGATAAGCAGCGAGATCTTCCTTGCTCAGGAAACCGCCGTTGGCCTGAATCGCTTCCGCAATCTGTTCTGCGAGAGGACCTTCATAGAATGCCCTGCCGTCCGTTTCACCGATCTGCCGGAGCGTGTCGGCATGCCCGGGAGAACGCCACATCTCGCCGGTCTTTGGCGGCCGGCCGTCAGGAGCAAATGTGTCAAACCATGCCTCGAAGGCTTTCCTCTCTTCTTCACTGCCTCCCGAAAGGTTCTTGAATTTGTTGTAGGCGACTTCCCAGTACTTGCCGAGGATCGGCGTGAGCGGGTAGCCTTCCTCCGCCAGCCGCACCGCTGGCTCGAGTGTCTCGGACAGGCTCAGCTTACCGAACCGGCGGGACACTTCCGCCCAAGCGGAAGGCGCGCCTGGAACGGTGACCGGTACGGCGCCGAACACCGGCATTTTCTCGTGTCCAAGCGCTTTGACCTTGTCGGCGGTTGCCCCCTTTGCCGACGGACCGGAAGCGTTCAGCCCGTGCAGCTTGCCTTCTGTCCAGATCAGTGCGAACGCATCTCCACCGATGCCGTTGCTCGTCGGCTCGACGACCGTCAGTGCCGCAGCTGTGGCGATGGCAGCATCAATCGCATTGCCTCCGCGCCGCATGATTTCAATCCCTGCCTGTGCCGCAAGCGGCTGGCTTGTCGCAACCACACCATTTTTCGCGAATACCGTATGCCGCTGTGAGCGGAACGGATGATACAAGTAATCCATGAATCATTTCCCCCTTCTTTATATGTAAATGGATTAGCCTCCGAGGAAGACTGCGCCGTAGATGAGCGCGCCAAGGACAACCCAGGTCGGGCTGACTTTTCGGACCTCGAGCAGGACATAGGCTGCGACGATCAGGATCAGCGTGTGGATCCAGCCCGATCCGGTGAACGAGTCGAAGAAGAAATCATACGTCATCACGCCGAGAAGCACGGCAATCGTCGGGCGGACGACTTTCGTCAGCCGTTTTACCTGTGGCGCGTCTTTATGCCGCATGAGGATTCCAAGAAGCACGACCATGAGGATCAGTGAAGGCGCGACCGTTGCGAACAGTGCGATAAAAGCTCCCGGGATTCCTGCGACATCATAGCCGATATAAGCGGCCATCTTCGTCGCGATCGGACCGGGCAGCCCGTTGCCAAGCGCCACGATCTCACTGAATTCCCCGTTGGTCATCCAGCCGTACCGGTCGACCACCTCGTGCTGGAGAAGCGGAATGGTCGCCGGCCCGCCGCCGTAGCCGAGAAGATTGGACGTGAAGTGCGCCCAGAACACCTGCCAGTAGATCATCATGAAGCGCCTCCCTTCTTCTTCCAAGGGATGAAGGCGGACAGGATCAGGACGGCGATGATGATCGCCGGATGGACACCCGCAAACTCAGTAAGCGCAAGGCTTGCCACGACCAGGACCACGGTCAGCGGCCAGCCCAGGCCGACTCCCGCTTTTCTCAGGAAATCGATCGCAAGCACGCCGATCATGACACCGGCGATCGGGATGACCCCTCTTGCCATCCCCTGTACCCACGGCTTGTCCTTGAATGCATTCAGCAGTGTCAGCAGGATGACCATCAGGAAAGCCGTCGGCAGGACCGTGGCGGCCAGGCTCGACAGCATGCCCGTCCAGCGGTTCAGCCGCCAGCCGATATAGCCGGACAGCTTCGTGTTGACCGGTCCCGGCAACGTGTTCGCCAAGGCGAGGATGTCCGAGAATTCATCGTCGTCCATCCACTTGTACCGATCGACGACTTCCCTTTTCATAAGCGGGATGGCGGAAAGCCCGCCCCCGTAACCGAGCATACCCGCCCGGAAAAATGCGATGAACAAGTCTTTATTCATATAAGCATCAGCTCATTTCATGAAACTAGTATTTAGTATAACGAAAAATCTGATCAATCGGAACAGCAGAATGGTTTCTCCATCTTCGGGCATGTCCTTCCGCCCGGCTTCATATGATGGCAAATAGCCTGAAGCAAAGGAGCAATCGATATGACAACCGGCCTCCTGATCATTCTACTCCTTGTCCTCGTCCTGCCGTTTGCGGTGAAGCCGGTCGAACGGCAGCTGGAACTTTTTCTTCTCGTTATGGGGATTGCCGCGGCCATCACCGGCGGAATGATGAATCGCGAACTGCTCGGCCATGCCTTTTCAGATCCGCTGCCGATCACGGTGACTGTTCTCGTCGCCGGCATCGTCTTCCGCCTGTTTTACCGCCGGCTTACCGTCGGCATCCGCTGGCTCCGGACTGTCATGCCTGACCGGTTGCTTTATGCGCTGCTTGTCACCCTGCTCGGACTTGTTTCAAGTGTCATCACAGCCATCATAGCGGCACTCGTTCTCGTTACGGTGACCGGCACGCTCGGACTTGCCCGGCGCTCCGAGATCCGGCTCGTCATCCTCGCATGCTACTCGATTGGACTCGGTGCCGCACTCACGCCGATCGGCGAGCCACTCTCCACTATCACCGTGCAGAAACTGAATGCCGAGTTTTCTTTTCTGTTCAACCTGATCGGCCTGGATGTCCTCACTGCCATTCTTATGTTTGGAATCCTTGCGGCCGTCTGGGTCGACCCGCCGGAAGCTAAGACGGATGGCAATCCTCCGCCGCCAGAGCCGGTTTCCTCGATCTTCACACGCTCGTTCAAGGTCTATTTGTTCATCATGGCACTCACCATGCTCGGTGCCGGTTTTGAACCGCTGATCCGCGAACATCTCACCGATGTCTCTCCGGGTACGCTTTACTGGCTGAATATGCTGTCAGCAGTTCTCGATAACGCCACGCTGGCTGCCGCCGAAATTAGCCCGCTCATGCAGTTTGATGCCATCCGGGCGATTCTGCTCGGTCTCCTCATCAGCGGAGGAATGCTGATTCCCGGGAACATTCCGAACATCATCTCCGCCGGCAAACTCCGGATCACGAGTGGAGAATGGGCCAGGTTCGGTGTGCCAGTCGGGCTCGTGGCGCTGGTGGTCTACTACATCATTGGAATCTGGTAAAAAACGGATGCCCCGGTCCGGAGGCATCCGTTTCATCGTTTCTGCTTCTGTTTTTGTGTGCGGCGTACGGCCTTGGTGAGGTCCTTGCGCTGCTTGGCGCTTACCATCCTGGCGCGGGCATCGGATTTCTGTTCGATATAGGCGATTTCCCGCTGAAGCTTAAAGTAGCTCGTGAGCCGTTCTTCCGGCAGCCGGCCCTCTTCGACCGCTTCCCGGACCGCGCAGCCCGGTTCTTTTTTGTGTCCGCAGTCGCGGTACCGGCAAGAATCTGCCAATTCATCGATATCACTAAAACCGGATTCCAGTCCCTCGCTCTGATCCATCAGCTGGAGTTCCCTCATTCCAGGCGTATCGATCAGACAGGCTCCGCCGGGAAGCGGAATCAGTTCGCGATGGGTCGTCGTATGGCGTCCCTTCGCGTCATCTTCCCGGATGTCCTGCACGGCCATCATTTCCTTGCCCGACAATGCATTCGTCAGCGTCGACTTGCCGGCACCCGATGAACCGAGAAGTGCGGCCGTGACTCCTTCGCCGAGAAAGCCTCGGACTTCGTCCAGCCCTTCGCCGGTTACGGCACTTACAAGCACCGTATCCACCCCGAAAGCAATGCCTCCGAGCTCATCCAGATAATCGGACGGACTCTCGCACAGGTCCTTTTTCGTCAGCACGATCACCGGCCTCGCTCCTGAATCCCAGGCTGCAACCAGATACCGCTCCAGCCGGCGCGCGTTAAAGTCGGCATTCAGGCTCATGACGAGAAAGACGATGTCTACATTTGCCGCGACGATCTGTTCCTCGACCCGCTGCCCCGCTTCCTTGCGGGTAAAGACCGAAGTCCGGTCGAGCAGCGCATGGATGATCCCCTTCTCCTCACCGGGCATCTGTTCCACAAGCACCCAGTCCCCGACCGACGGGAAGTCCATCCGTCCGGCAGAATGGAAAGCATAGCTGCCCGAAACCGTCGAGAGCCATTCTCCCTGCTCCGTCACCACGCGGTACATCCGCTTGTGTTCAAGTACCACCCGCCCCGGAATGCACCGGGAAAACTCGGGTGTCGCCATCAGGCTCTCTGCCTGTGTCTTGAACGGATCTTTAAAACCATATTGGGTCATATTCAAATTCATTTCCTCCTGTTATGTCCGTGACCATAAGAAAAACCTCCGACAGCACCGGCAATCCGGCGGCTGTGGAGGTTCTCAGGCACGCGAAACAGGAGAACGCGTCAAAACGCGCCCTGCAGGCGTGTGAGTCCAGGCCGACCGGATTGTTTCATTACACTCTGTACGTTTGCCATCTCACATCACCTGCTTTCCGTTGTTTGTTGAATTCAGAATACCAAGACGGGGACTGTCCCGTCAATCGGGTTTTGAATCTTTTACTTAAACAATTGCGGAATCCCATTGATCAGGGAATACCCGCCCATCAGGGCCATAGCGATGACTGTAATCACCCCTACAACAGTCAGCCACATCGGATGCTTATAATCACCGACGATCCGCGCTTTGTAGGCGGCGATCAGCATGACGCCGAGCGCAAGCGGCAGGATGAGGCCGTTGAGCGAGCCGACGAGCACGAGAATCTTGACGGGCTGCCCCACGATAACAAAGACGAGAGTGGAGACCAGGATGAATCCGATGATGAACTTTTTTGCGTGCCGGTCGATCCAAGTGCTGAATGACCGGATAAAGGAGACGGATGTGTAGGCCGCTCCGACAACCGATGTGACTGCAGCGGACCACATGACGACACCGAAGATCTTGTAGCCGATGTCTCCTGCCGCCAGCTGGAATACAGATGCCGGCGGGTTGTCAGGATTTAATTTCAGCCCTTGCGAAACAACACCCAAAACGGCAAGGAACAAAAGAACCCGCATAAGCGAGGCGACACCGATCGCTGTGACCGCGCTCTTGGAAACGACCGGCAGATACTCCTTCCCTTTGATGCCGGCGTCAATGAGGCGATGTCCGCCGGCAAAAGTGATATAACCGCCTACGGTCCCCCCGACGAGCGTAACGATGGCCAGAATGTCCATTTCAAGCGGTGCCACGGTACGCAGCGCCGCTTCCCCATAAGGCGGCTGGGCGGTGAACATTACATAAAGTGTCAGGGCGATCATGACAAAGCCCAAAATCTGCGTGAACCGATCCATGACGCGTCCCGCTTCCCTCACAATGAAAATGCCGATGGCGAGAAGGCAGCTGATGACGGCACCCGTTTTCGGATCGATGCCGAACAGCACATTGGCGCCGAGTCCGGCTCCGCCGATGTTTCCGATGTTGAACGCAAGGCCGCCCATCACAACGAGCAGCGCAAGCACATAACCGAGTCCGGGCAGCACTTCGTTCGCTATGTCCTGCGCCCGCTTGCCGGAGACGGCGATGATCCGCCAGATGTTCAGCTGTGCAGCGATATCGATCAAGATAGAAATCAGGATGACGAATGCAAAGCTGGCCAGCAACTGTTCGGTAAATACAGTCGTCTGCGTGAGAAAGCCCGGTCCGATGGCCGAAGTGGCCATCAGGAACGCGGCACCGAGCATCACGCTGCGGATTTGTTTTTGGTCCACTGTCTGATTCATTGGTCTCCCCCTACATTTCCCCTATTTTCTTTGGATGGTTCATTCAGCCGGTCATGAAAACCTGCTGCCGATCTTCTCCACCTTGACCCCTTCCTCGGGCAGCAGATCCTTTAGCCGCCGGGCAAACTCCAGTGCGGCCACGCCGTCGCCGTGGATGCAGACAGTATCCGCGCGCAGGGTGAAGTCTGTTTCATCCACCGTCCGCACTTTGCCCTCTTTCACCATCCGGACCACCTGGGCGCCCGCAATTTCCGGGTCCGTGATCAGCGCATTTGCTTCGCGGCGGTTGGTGAGTGTTCCATCCGGCTGATAAGTGCGGTCCGAGAACACCTCACTTGCTGTCCGGAGGCCGATTTTCTCTCCCGTCCTGATCAGTTCGCTGCCCGACAGGCCGAACAGGATCAGTTCCGGATTGACCGCATATACCGCTTCAGCGATCGATTCAGCCAGTGCAGCGTCTTGTGCGGCCATGTTGTAGAGTGCGCCGTGGGGTTTGACGTGCTGCATCCTGCCGCCTTCAGCCCGGACAAACGCATCAAGAGCGCCGATCTGGTACATCGTCAGGTCATAAGCTTCATCCGGGGAGATCGCGATGGCGCGCCGGCCGAACCCGGCCAGGTCCGGTGTTCCCGGATGAGCGCCGATGCCGACGCCTTTTTCAAGCGCCATCCTCACCGTCCTTTTCATGACGGACGGATCGCCCGCGTGAAAGCCGCAGGCAATGTTCGCACTTGTGATCAGCTCGAGAATGTCCTCGTCGTTACCCATCGTATACGCACCGAACGATTCTCCCATATCGCAGTTCAGGTCTACTTGAAAAGTCATGTTCATTCCCCTTTCATTTTCAAAGCGATAGCCGTTTTCAATTCCGAGAGCTGCCGTTTTTGTGCCAAAATCAGTCGCTGCGATTCTTTGACCGATACTTCTCTGAATCGCAGTTTCGCTCCGGGCTGCAGTTGGGCGATAAGCGGAAGATCAACCGTTGCGGCCTGGCCGATTTTCGGATAACCTCCGGTTGTCTGGCGGTCAGACATGAGCAGGATCGGGCTTCCGCCGGACGGCACTTGGACCGATCCGGCCACGACTCCTTCCGACAGCAGTTCGCGCGGTTCGGACAGGCGGAGCGTATCCCCTTTTAGCCTGTAGCCCATGCGATCCGATTCCGAAGAGACGGTGAAGTTCCTTCCGAAGAATGTGCTCCGGCTTTCTTCATCAAACCAGTGATATTGAGGCCCTTTCATCATCCGGATTTCGGCTTCATTTCCGTATGCGGGAATCAGGCTGTCCTGGATGGTCCAGTCCGCCGGGCAGAATTTCCTGTTGCCTGCACCGGACAGGACTGTTGCTGCCCATTGCTTTGAAGGAACGGACGGATTCCCGACCAGCAGGCGGTCACCCTTCTCCAGGCACCGCCCATCAAACCCGCCGATGCGGGCTTTCGTATAAGTGGACCTGCTGCCCATCACTTCAGGCACGTCAATCCCGCCTGCGACCGCCAAATAGACCCGGCAACCCGAGACAGGCTTCCCGAATGTGAGGACTGCACCGGCCCTTACAGCGACCGGCCTCCACATCGGGATCTGTTCGCCATCAATTCCGGGAGACAGGTCCCCGCCCGCCAGCGCAATCAGACTGTCGGTTTCAAAACGGATGGACGGACCGGCAAGCGCCGCCTCGATCGTGGCACAGTGCTCACTGTTGCCGACCAGAAGATTCGCTATCCGGTGTGAATACGGATCCATCACGCCGCCAGCGACCACCCCATACTGCTGGAAACCCGGACGGCCAAGGTCCTGGACAGATGTCTGGAGGCCAGGCTTTTCAATGATCAGCATGACGGTCCGCCTCCAATTGTTTGTATTCTTCCGGGGATACTGGCCTGAACCTGACCCGGTCTCCAGGCCGGAGAAGGCTCGGGATTTCTTCGTCCGGCAAAAACAGATCGACAGGTGTCCTGCCGATCAGCTGCCATCCCCCAGGCGTTCCGATCGGATAAACACCTGTCTGCGCGCCGGCGATGCCGACTGTCCTGGCCGGTATCTCCAGCCTCGGCGATGGCCGCCTTGGAGCGGCGATGCGCTCGTCCATGCCGCCAAGGAACGGAAACCCGGGGGCAAAGCCGATCATTTTCACGTCATATGTATTACCGCTGTGGATCCGGACGACTTCTTTCTCGTCCAGCCCGTTATGTTGGGCGACAAATGCAAGGTCAGGGCCGAAATCCCCGCCGTAGCATACTGGAATTTCCACCGTACGCCCTTCACCTTCAGTTGCCGGCCTGATTCCGGAAAGCAACTCCCGCAGCCGCTTCTCCATCCCCGCATACGTCATTCCGCCATTCGCTTCATAGCAAATCGTGACGGTGACATACGCCTGGATGACATCAGTCACCCACGGAATCTCCGAATCAGTGATTTTTTCGGAGATCGCCCGCACCAGCGCGGTGGATTCCTTGCTGATCGACGCCCCTGCCGTCACCACGATGGCTTGATCCCCGAGCGGGTGAAATTTCAGCTCCATAGACATCCCTTCTTTCTTCTCTAATTCTTTTGATGATTCATGTCAAAACTCCTTCCTTAGAAACAGGATCTTCTGTTTGCCTTCTTTTGGAACTAAACGAAAAACGCCCCGCCGAGGC
>NZ_JCAXEU010000031.1:0-15146 GCF_059758705.1 Bhargavaea sp. GQ12 | reverse complement strand
TGTATACAGGGCCTGTTTTTATGTTCTCTGTATAAAACTCATAAAAACCCTGCGACGGATTTTCAGGGGCACAACAAAAGGCCGCCTTTAAGGGGGCCTTTTGTTGAAGGTTAGAGGCGTTTAACTACACATAACCTTCAGTCCTATCGACAATGCCCACACCGGTGTTTGGCTGAGCACCAATGTACTTCCATTCCCGATGCAGATGCCGCCGAATCAGAGCTTCTCGTCTTCCGGCTTTTCAGTTTCATATTCTGTGATGTAGGAGGCCGCGCTGAAAATGTTCTGCACCTTCTCAGCAGGTGGCGTCTGTTCTTTGCGTTCATGCGCGCCCTTGAATGCCTGTGAGCCTTTCCACAGTTCATAGTGGTCCTTTGACTCCCAGGCGGTTACGACACGGTATGTATCGTCCTTGACCGGACGGAGCAGCCGGAAAGTGAGGAAGCCCGGCTGGCCGTCAACCATGTTCGCGCGGTTCTGGAAGCGGTGTTCGAAGATCGGCCGTCCCTCGTCGGTGACCGGGATGTTGTTCACGATGTAATAGCCGTGTTTGGCGAGTGGTCCGCTTGCGCCGATCACTTCATAGCGCTTTGGCGTCTGGAAGACGGTCTTGCCCTCTGTTTCGTGCAGAAGAAGTGAGTTCCCCGCACCATGCAGGAGAACCATGTTTTCGCCGCTATGTTTTTCCTTGATTTTTTCCATGAATTCCGGCGTGCCGGATGTGGTGTATAAGTTCATTTGACATTCCTCCCGTATCTGCCTGTTCTAGCCTTAATTTTCCCATAGCCGGGCCCGTTAAAACAAGTGTGACCAATCCTTGACAGGATGTATGTCCGAACGGTGTCGGGAAAGGTTAAATTCTATGACATTTCACTGCCTAATCTATACAATAAATGATGGACAGCCTATAGTTAGAACGGAATGATTACGGAGAAAGTAGGAATCATGACATGACCAAGTTTAACGACACACTGCTTCGCGCAGCCCGCGGGGAAAAAACGGAACATACGCCAGTCTGGTTTATGCGCCAGGCGGGACGTTCCCAGCCGGAGTACCGGAAGCTAAAGGAGAAGTATTCGCTGGAGGAAATCACCCACCAGCCGGAGCTCTGCGCCTATGTGACAAAGCTCCCGGTCGACCAGTATAACGTTGATGGGGCGATCCTTTACAAAGACATCGTCACACCGCTTGCGGGGATTGGCGTGGATGTGAAGATCAAGTCCGGCATCGGCCCGGTCATTTCCAACCCGATCCGCTCCCGGTCGGACATCGACCGCCTCGGCGAGTTCAATGCCGAAGAACAGGTGCCGTACGTGCTTGAGACCATTAAAATTCTCACACAGGAACAGCTCGATGTGCCCCTGATCGGCTTCGCGGGTGCACCGTTCACACTCGCCAGCTATATGATCGAAGGCGGACCTTCACGGAGCTACAACCTGACAAAATCGTTCATGGTGTCGGAGCCGGAAGCCTGGCAGGCACTCATGGACAAACTCGCGGACATGGACATCGCTTATCTGAAGGCGCAGATTGCCGCAGGTGCGAAAATCGTCCAGGTGTTCGATTCCTGGGTCGGCGCACTGAGCGTGGCTGACTACCGCCGGTTCATCAAGCCAACGATGACACGAATCGTCTCCGAAGTGAAAAAGACCGGTGTTCCGGTGATCACATTCGGCGTCGGTGCCAGCCACCTGGCCAATGAATGGAACGATCTGCCGGTGGATGTTGTCGGCCTCGACTGGCGCCTCCCGATCAAAGAAGCAGGGGAGCGCGGCATCCAAAAGCCGGTCATGGGCAACCTGGACCCGACACTCCTGATTGCGGACTGGGACGTCATCGAAGAACGGGCGAAGGAAATCGTCGAACAGGGCGTCGAACACGGCGCGCATATCTTCAATCTCGGACACGGCGTCTTCCCGGACGTGCAGCCGGCGACATTGAAGAAGCTGACAGAGTTCGTCCACACGTACTCTGCACAACTGCGGAAATAACCCAAACTCCTTAATCGGAAGGTGAAACGAATGGCAAAAAAGACGATGGGCCTTCTCGTCATGGCCTACGGAACCCCTTATAAAGAAGAAGATATCGAACCGTACTACACGCATATCCGCCACGGCCGCCCGCCTGCGCCGGAACAGCTGCAGGACCTGAAGGACCGCTACGAGGCGATCGGCGGAATCTCCCCGCTCGCCAAGACGACCGACGAACAGGCGGAAGCGCTCGGCAAGCGGCTCAACGAAGTGCAGGACGACATCGAGTTCAAAGTGTATGTCGGCCTGAAGCATATTCACCCGTTCATCGAGGATACGGTGGAGAAGATGCATGAAGACGGCATCACCGAGGCGGTCACAATCGTTCTTGCACCTCACTACTCGACGTTCTCCGTCGAGTCGTACACCAAGCGGGCGAAAGAAAAAGCTGCCGAACTTGGCGATATGAAGATCCATTCCGTCAAGGACTTCTACCGCCAGCCGAAGTTCATCCAGTACTGGGAAGAGAAGATCCGCGAAGCGTACGCCTCGATGACTGATGAAGAGCGCGAAAACGCGTGCCTTGTCGTCTCCGCACACTCTCTTCCTGAGAAGATCAAGGAGCACGGCGACCCGTATCCGGATCAGCTGGACGAAACGGCAAAGCTTGTCGCTGAAGCGGCTGACGTGAAAACGTACGCGGTCGGCTGGCAGTCCGAGGGCAACACGCCTGACCCTTGGCTCGGCCCGGACGTCCAGGACCTGACACGCGACCTTCATAAGGAACACGGCTACAAGGCATTCGTCTACACGCCGCTCGGATTCGTTGCGGAGCACCTTGAAGTGCTTTATGACAACGACTACGAGTGCAAAGTCGTCTGCGATGAAGTCGGCGCTTCCTACTACCGTCCGGAAATGCCGAAAACACACCCGCTGTTTGTTGATGCAATGGCGGATGCGGTGATGGATGTACTAAAATAAGAAATGAACGGATCGGGAACGGCTTTATGCCGTTCCCGATTTTTCGTTGGTCCCAAAACACTTTCTCTATTAAGATGGTCATGATAATAGATAGGAGGAGACTACGATGATTACTGAGGTGGATCTGAAACATTTGCGGCGCTGTGTGGAACTGGCGGAAATAGCGCTGGAAAAAGGGGACGAGCCATTCGGTTCTCTCCTTGTCTCGGCTGACGGGGAAGTGCTTGCCGAAGACCATAACCACGTGGCAGGGGGCGACCATACCCGGCACCCGGAATTCGCGCTGGCGCGCTGGGCGGCGCAAAACCTGACTCCTGAAGAAAGGGGAGGTGCGACCGTCTATACATCCGGTGAACACTGCCCGATGTGCGCCGCGGCACATGGCTGGGTAGGACTTGGCCGGATCGTCTATGCTTCTTCATCGGATCAGCTGGCCGAATGGCTCGGTGAATTGGGCGTTACTCAGTCACGCGTCCGGAACCTGTCGATACGGGAAGTGATCCGTGATGCCGAGGTGGACGGGCCGGTTCAGGAATTGGCGGAGCAGGTTCGGGAGCTTCATCGTGAGTTTCACAGTAAGGCTGGCAGGTGAAAAGGGGCTTTTGGCGATTAGGATGTTTTTAATTCAGGGTCGGCGGTTGCGTCATTCATGGTCGCAGTCTCGTCATTCGTGGCCTCAATTTCGTCATTCGCCCGGCCGGGCTCATTGAATGACGAATTCATCGGGATGAATGACGAAATCGGACAGTCGAATGATGAAAGCTAACTCACGAATGCGGAAACCGGCGGATCAATTTAGTGCGGAGATTGGGGAGGCTGATGGATGGAGCAGGTGATGGGATTGCTGTTGGGTACCCTACAGCTATTTTTTCCGTTGATCGTCATGTCGGCTATCACATTTGTCTTAGGACTGATCTTGCGCTCCTGGTTATGGATGCTGGCTAGTGCGGTCCTGATTTATCCCGATGCCTGGTATCTCGGGGCGACTCCGGCCTTTCCGTGGGCGATCTATGTCCCGCTCATCCCGGTGTTTGTGGCATTATGGCTGTTCCTCTTGAACAAACGCGACAAGAAGGCTTCCTAGAAATCTTGATGATAACAAAACGCCGTTCCGGACATGACCGGAACGGCGTTTTTCCATTTCAGAATCCGAGAACTTTCCTGAGGGTGGGGGCATGGGTCTGGCTGACCGGGATTTCCGATCCGTCCGATGTCGTGATGAGGAGTCCCGAGGTGAAGTCGTCTTTGCGGATGCGGCTGATGAAGTCCGTGTTGATGAGATAGGAGCGGTGCACCCGGAGGAAGGAGCCTGGCAGTTCCGCCTCCAATTGCTTCAGAGTACGGGTGGAGGCGAATTCTTCCCCGTCTGCGTAGAACCAGGTTTTCTTGTCCGCGCTTTCGATGTGGGTGATGCGGCTGACGGAGACTGGTACCCAGTCTTCGTCAGTGCGGCCGGTCAGGTAGCGGATGGGGGCTGACTTCTCCATTTTCCTTTCCTCAGGCAGAAGGACGATTACGGCACCCGGCAACGAATCAATTTCCACCGGATACCCGATTCCATAATAGGAAGAGTCCTGTTCGGGGAAGGACAGCCGCTCCTCGGCTCGCCGTCCCGTCTCCAATACCCGATGAGCGATGTCCCCGGGGGTGACAGGATGTCCGGTGACGAGCGGGATGTCCAGGCCCCGCTGGTCCAGATGAATGTAATGCCCGTCTGCCGCCACGGCAAATGCCGCTTTTTCCGGAATCCATTCACAAGCAAACTGCGCCAACTGTTCTAACACACCGTTCTTCATCTGATCTCCTCCATTCATCGGCGAACCGCCCATGTTCATCAAAGAATTTCCCTCTTTAGTCAGAAAACCCAGACAAGAAAGATAGTTCTGTTATATAGTAAGTTACAACAAAGAACGCTGTTATGAAACAGTCTGAAAGAACTATTTTATAACAGCGTTAAAAAAAACCCTCTGAAAGGTGTGTTTCGGATGACGACAAAACAGGCGGAAATCGAACAGATTGAAATGGGATGGCAGGATGAGCGCTGGAACGGAATTACACGGCCTTACACGGCGGAAGATGTGTACCGCCTCCGCGGCTCAGTCCAGATTGAACATACACTCGCGAAGCGCGGAGCGGCACGGCTCTGGAAATCCCTTCAGGAAGAACCGTTCATCAATGCGCTGGGCGCCCTCACCGGAAACCAGGCGATGCAACAGGTCAAGGCAGGGCTGCAGGCCATCTATCTGAGCGGCTGGCAGGTCGCGGCGGATGCCAACATCTCCGGTCATATGTACCCGGACCAGAGCCTCTACCCGGCCAACAGCGTGCCGCATGTCGTCAAGCGCATCAACCAGGCGCTCCAGCGGGCCGACCAGATCGACCGCGCGGAAGGCCGCGAAGGATTCGACTGGTTCGCACCGATCGTCGCAGATGCGGAAGCCGGATTCGGCGGACCGCTGAACGTCTTTGAACTGATGAAGGGCATGATCGAATCGGGTGCTGCAGGTGTCCACTTCGAAGACCAACTCGCATCCGAGAAAAAATGCGGCCACCTCGGCGGAAAGGTTCTCCTCCCGACGCAGAACGCGGTCAAAAACCTGATTTCCGCCCGTCTGGCGGCAGACGTCATGGGCGTCCCGACGATCATCATCGCCCGCACCGATGCGGATGCGGCGGACCTGATCACAAGTGACATCGACCCGGCGGACCACGAGTTCATCACCGGAGAGCGCACGCCGGAAGGCTTCTACCGCACACGCGCCGGCATCGACCAGGCGATCGCACGCGGTCTTGCCTACGCGCCGTATGCCGACCTGATCTGGTGCGAGACATCCAAACCGTCGCTTGATGAAGCGAAACAGTTCGCCGATGCGATCCACGAGAAGTTCCCGGGCAAGATGCTTGCATACAACTGCTCGCCTTCATTCAACTGGGAAGCGAACCTCGACAAGGAAACGATCGCCGAGTACCAGCGCGAAATCGCGAAGATGGGCTATAAGTTCCAGTTCGTCACTCTCGCCGGCTTCCACTCGCTGAACCACAGCATGTTCGAACTGGCAAATGCATACAAGGATGAGGGCATGGCAGCCTACTCCCGCCTCCAGCAGGCCGAGTTCGCCTCCGAAGAAAAAGGCTACACGGCGACACGTCACCAGCGCGAAGTCGGCACCGGCTACTTCGACGAAGTCTCGCAGGTCATCTCCGGCGGCCAGTCGTCCACGACCGCGATGGCCGGATCGACGGAAACCGCGCAGTTCGCATAAGGAAAGGAGCGGGTGCACATGACGACAAACGAAACGGCAAGGGAGCGGCAGGTCAACGTCACCGGCAGCCGGACGCCGTCCTCGGACGTGATCCTGACCGAAGACGCACTCCGATTCATCGGCGAACTGCATGAACGGTTCAACAACCGGCGGCTTGAATTGCTTGAAAAGCGGATGGAGCGCCAGGCAAGGTTTGACGCGGGAGAACAGCCGGATTTTCTTCCGGAGACGGAACAGATCAGGGAGGGCGATTGGGAAGTCGCCCCGATCCCTGACGACCTGAAGGACCGCCGGGTGGAAATCACCGGTCCGGTCGACAGGAAAATGGTCATCAACGCGCTGAATTCGGGCGCGAAAACCTTCATGGCATGCTTTGAGGACGCGACCTCCCCGACATGGGAAAACATGATCGAGGGCCAGAAGAATATGCATGATGCCGTGCGTCGGACGATTTCCTACACCCGTCCGTCCGACGGCAAGGAATATCGATTGAACGAGGAGACTGCGGTCCTGATCGTCCGGCCCCGCGGGTGGCATCTGGAAGAGCGCCATGTGACGGTCGGCGGGGAGCCGGTGTCCGGCAGTTTGTTCGACTTCGGGCTGTTCTTCTACCACAACGCGAAAGAACAGATTGCGTGCGGGACGGGGCCGTATTTCTACCTGCCGAAGGTGGAAAGCCATCTGGAGGCGCGCCTCTGGAATGACGTCTTCACCTATGCGCAGGAGCGGCTCGGCATCCCGCACGGCACGATCCGGGCGACGGTCCTGATCGAAACGATCCTCGCCGCGTTCGAGATGGATGAGATCCTCTACGAACTGCGCGACCACGCGGCAGGACTGAATTGCGGACGCTGGGACTACATCTTCAGCTTCCTGAAGCGGTTCCGGAACCAGGACGATGTGCTGCTTCCGGACCGGGGGCAGGTAACGATGACCGCGCCGTTCATGAGGGCCTACACCCAACTTTGCATCAAGACATGCCACCGGCGTGGCGCAATGGCTATCGGCGGCATGGCGGCCCAGATTCCGGTCAAGGGAGACGAAGAAGCCAATGCTGATGCGTTCCGAAAGGTTGCCGAAGACAAGCGGCGCGAGGCGACCGACGGCCATGATGGCACGTGGGTCGCGCATCCCGGACTGGTTCCGGTCGCGATGCAGGAATTCGATGCCGTCATCGGCGACGGGCAAAACCAGGTGGAACGGAAACGGGAAGACGTCCAGGTGACCGGCCAGGATCTTCTGAAGGTGCCGGACGGGACCATCACCGAAGGCGGCATCCGGACGAACATCAACGTCGGCATCCGCTACATTGCAGCCTGGCTGTGCGGCAGCGGAGCGGTCCCGATCAACAACCTGATGGAAGACGCCGCGACAGCCGAAATTTCCCGATCGCAGATCTGGCAGTGGATCCGCCACCCGGAAGCCCGCCTGGATGACGGCAGGGAAATCACGGAAAGCCTGTTCCGGCAGCTGCTGCAAGAGGAACTGTGGAAAATCCGGAAATCGGAAGGCTCGGAGCGGTTTACAGAAGGCCGTTTCCAGGAAGCCGCCGACCTGTTCAAGGAACTCACGGAAAACGATGACTTTGAAGAATTTCTGACCGTGCCGGGCTACGGCCGGCTGGCATAACCCCAAACCCATAAGGAGGAGATCTGAATGATGAAAAACCAGCAGAAGATCGAAAAGTCCCGGAAGATCTGTGTCGAGTGCGGTTGTGAAATCGTTGAGAAAGTCGAGTCCCTCCATCATGAATGCGAACGCTGCGTCGGGAAATCGGAGCAGTAAATGAAATAACGGGGAGCCGTCATCTAAGATGACGGCTCCTTTTGATTCCAATAAAAAGGGAAAAGGGAAATCCTGCATATGACCAGAATGATTGATTATATGCTTGAGTGAAGGAGGCAATATGATGGAGATTCTGCAGGCCTGGCAGCCCGTCACTTATTTGAAAGGAAGAAGTCTTGCGGACTTGGGTTTTTTTGAAGTACTCGCCCATTTTGATTACCTGAAACTTTCGGTCAGTGATTTGGCAGAGACAAAAGTCGATGTCATTTACGATCAGTTTGTTTCACCAGTCGAGTATTACGTTTGGTCTTATCGGTTCTCAACCGAATACGGCCGGTTTGATCTGCTCAGCAAGGAAGAAGACTTGTCCACCGTGAAAGATGAAAACTCGCTGTATTTCTATAAAGTCCTGAACTCGGAATACTTAAAATGGTTCGATCACAATCCGCTCATTAACAGAAAGACGCACCCGAAACTGGAACATCATCTGTACATGAACGGTGATCAGGTCTTTGAGGTCTTGTCTGAATACGAACCGAGATTCATCAGAATGTAACAACCTCAAGTGGAACTGCCCATGATCAGTCATGGGGCGTCCGCTTGAGGTTGTTTTTATGTTTATTGTTCCTTCACAACCGTTCCAGAAATCCGGTAGTGAGGGAGGAGCGCTCCGTCCTGCGCCTCGAAGGCTTCACGGTCTTTTATGTAGTCGAATGTGCTGATGGTGTCCCGGTAGGCCATGCGCTTCACAATCTGGCCGGGTGTCGGTTCGGTGCCGTCCTTGTTTTCAATGGCCAGTCCCATCGTTTTGTAGCCGATCGTCCGTCCGCTGTTGCGCAACTGTGCATATTCCAGCGCCCACATGACAGCAGTAGGGGTGACGAGTGCGTGAAAGGCCTCGCTTTTGATTTTCTTCCTTAGGACATATTCGACACCTGCAGTTGCGGCGGTTGATATGGCCAGATCGATCAAATAGGCCTTGAAACGTTTCTTGGTGATTGGTTTCACGATACTTCCTCCAATTCGGGTCTTGTATGTATGGAATACGTAATAACAGATTGATTGGTTTCACTTAGTAAAACGTGATACAGGGAAAAGGTGAAATCTATCAATCCGTTCTATCGGAGAATTTTACTGTTTCGTCTCCAATTATCCTCTTTCATCGGAATTTAGCGGGACAGGCTGTACTGATACAAAAGAATTCTATCTGTACTATAAAAGCGCTTACATATCTTTTTTGAAACAGAAAAAACGCCCCGGACAGATAATCCGGGGCGCCGTTAAGGTCGGTCGGCATTTGTTATTCGCAGTTGCACTTGTCGCACTTATTGCTGTAGCACTCATGTTGTTCCTCGATTTGTTCACCACAGTCAGTACACATTTTCGGAGGCAGGTTCTTGAAGAATTCAACGACACTTTCCATCATTCCGCATTCTCCTCTCGAAGAAGTTTTATTAGTCAACTTCTGTTGTTGTACACAGTGTATTATAACAGAGCAGAGGGTGTCAATGGTTTTCACCTAATTTTACAAATATTTTTTCAGATTGGTTCCGGTCCCTTTCGGACAGCCTAATAGCGGGAGCGTTTCGGGGGTGTGTGATAAACTGGACAAAGGAAAATGACAGGAGGTCCACAAGCATGAAATTCATCGACAACAAGGGCAATCATGACCCTTACATCAACCTCGCGATCGAGGAATACATCCTGAATACGTTTGATACGGACAAGGATTCTTATTTGCTGTTCTACATTAACGGCCCGTCCATCATCGTCGGCCGCAACCAGAACACCATCGAGGAGATCGACGCCGGCTACGTCGATAAAAACGGCATCAAGGTCGTCCGCCGGCTGTCCGGCGGCGGAGCGGTGTACCATGACCTCGGCAACCTAAACTACAGCTTCATTACGAAGGATGACGGGGAGAGCTTCCGTAACTTCAAGAAATTCACGCAGCCGGTCGTCGATGCGCTCAACAGCCTCGGCGTTAAAGCCGAGCTGCAGGGACGCAACGACCTGCTCGTCGAAGGGCGCAAAATCTCCGGGAATGCCCAGTTCTCCACGCAGGGCCGTATGTACAGCCACGGCACGCTCATGTTCGATACGGACATCGGAGAAGTGGTGAACGCGCTGAAGGTCAAGAAAGACAAGATTGAGTCCAAAGGCATCAAGTCCATCCGCTCCCGTGTCGCGAACATTTCCGAGTTCCTCGAAGAGCCGATGACGATCGAAGAGTTCCGCCAGTATATCCTCGAGCAGATCTTCGGCGGCAAGGACAAGATCGAGTATGTAGAGCTCACGGAAGATGACTGGGAAAACATCAGGAAGCTGTCCGAGAAGCGCTATGGTAACTGGGACTGGAACTACGGCAAATCACCGAAGTTCAACATGTCCCACTCCAAACGCTTCCCGGTCGGCGGCATCGATGTAAAACTCGATGTAAACAAAGGCAAGATCGAAGACGCGGCAATCTTCGGCGACTTCTTCGGTGTCGGCGAGGTGGCCGAGATTGAAGAAGCACTGAAAGGCGCGCCATACAGCACCGAAGGCATCGAGCAGGCGATCGAGGGCATCAACATCGAAAAGCTGCTCGGCGGCATCACGAAAGAAGATTTCATCGATCTGATCTACTGATCAGACGCAGCTTATACAAAGGGGACTCGACAGACGCCGGGTCCCTTTTCTGCTATCATAAAAGCAATGAAAATCACGGTTATCGGTCGGATTTACCGACCGGAACCGGAAATGGAAAAGAGGGAAAGACCGTGGAACAACATCGGATCCTCATCATCGAAGACGACCGGAAGATCGCCTCGCTGCTTGCCGAGACACTCCGGAAATACCATTACAATGTGCAGGCTGCAGATGACTTTGACCGGATTTTGGAGGCGGAGGCCGAGTTTTCCCCGCACCTGATCCTGCTTGATATCAACCTGCCGTCCTATGACGGCTATTACTGGTGCCGCCAGCTGCGGCAGCGGACGACGGTGCCGATTTTGTTCATCTCCGCCCGCTCCGGCGAGATGGACCAGGTGTTTGCGCTGGAAAATGGCGGCGACGACTTTATCACGAAGCCGTTCAACTATGAGATTGTCCTGGCAAAGATCAGGAGCCATCTGCGGAGGTCGTTCGGCGAATATGCGCCGAAAATGGAGGAGCGCACGATCCGTCTTGGCCGTCTGGAATTGTATCCGGAGCGGATGGAACTGCATGCGCACGGACAGGAGATCCCGCTCCAGAAAAAAGAGTGCGTCATCCTGGAACTGCTCCTGTCTGAGTCGCCGAAAGTCGTCTCCCGGGAGCGGTTCCTCGAGGAACTGTGGGATGACCAAGCGTTTGTCGACGAAAACACGCTGAATGTCAATATGACCCGTGTGCGCAAAAAGCTTGCCGACTACGGCATCCAATCTCAGATTGAAACGGTGCGCGGTGCGGGCTACCGGTTTATCGCCGCGCCGGAGGAAGCATGAAGGCATTTCGTTTATTTATCCGGGAACACTCGGCCTATCTGGTATTCCACGCACTTCTGACGCTTTTCATCTTGTCGCTGTATTGGCTGGACGGTTTCCGGAATGTGGACACCGCTGTATATTCGATCGTGATGGTCCTGATTCTGACCACGCTTTTCCTGGCGGTCGGTTTTATCGGGCGGAGGGCGTATTACAACCGCATCCTGAGGCACCCGTCCAAAATGGAGGACCTCCTCATGCGCACCTCGAAATCCCCGGAAACTACCGAAGCGGAGCGATTTGGCCATGAAGTGTACGGGATCTATCAGAAGGAAGTGCAGGCGCTGCGTTCGGAAAATGAGCGCCATGAGACGTTCATGAACCAGTGGGTGCACCAGATGAAGACGCCGCTGTCGGTCATCTCGCTGCTGCTGCAGGAAGAGGAAGTGGACCGGGAAGCGATCGGAGAAGAGGCCGACAGAATCCGGCGGGGTCTGGAGACCGTCCTGTTGAATGCGCGGCTCGGTACTTTCGAACGGGACATGCAGGTTGCCCGTGCGGATCTCGCAGCGCTCGTCCGTGAAGTAATCTCGGAACACAAGAAGCTGTTCATCACCAACCGGGTCTATCCGTCCTCCTCAATTGAAGAGGGGCTGACGGTGACAACCGATCCCAAATGGATGAAGACGATCATCGCCCAGTTCATCACGAATGCCGTGAAATACACGCGCGGAGAAGGCAAACACGTCTACTTCAGCGCGGACAGGACAGAGGAGGGCATCCGGCTCACCGTCCGGGACGAGGGAATCGGCATACCGGCATCCGACCTGAAGCGGGTGACCCATGCATTCTTTACCGGGGAAAATGGCCGGCTAACGGGTGAGTCCACCGGGATGGGGCTGTTCATCGCGAAGGAAGTGTGTGATCAGCTCGGTCACGGCCTGAAGATCGAGTCGGAGCCCGGTGAGGGGACGGCGGTGTCCGTTCTGTTCAGGGAGAAGAAGGAAGAAGGAAAGGAAGAGGCGCATGCCGATCGTCAGCATTGAAGACGTCATCAAGATCTACGAAGGGAAAGTGACCCACCGGGCGCTTGACCGGCTCAGCTTCGACGTGGAAGAAGGAGAGTTCCTTGCCGTCATGGGCCCTTCCGGAAGCGGCAAGACGACGCTTCTGAACCTGATTTCCGGCATCGATATGCCGACATCGGGAAAAGTGCTTATCAAAGGGACCGATCCGTCGGCGCTCCGGCCGGATGACCTGGCCCGTTTCCGCCGCCGCGAGCTCGGTTTCGTCTTTCAGGACTTCAACCTGCTCCGTATGTTGACCGTCGAGGAGAACATTGTGCTTCCGCTGACGCTTGACCGGTTGCCCGTCTCGGAGATGGACGCTCGGGTCAAGGCGATCACGGCACGGCTCGGACTGGAAGGCATCCTGCACAAACGTCCGGATGAAATTTCGGGCGGGCAGGAACAGCGTGTCGCGATCGCGCGCGCCCTCGTCCACCGGCCGTCGATCGTGCTGGCCGACGAACCGACGGGGAATCTTGACTCGAACGCAGCGCGCGAAGTGCTGGACCTGCTCGGGACGATCAACCGGGAAAACAGGACGACGTTCATCATGGTGACCCATGACCCGATCGCCGCCAGCTACTGCGACCGTGTCCTCTTTATCAAGGACGGCGCCTACTACAATGAAATCCACAAGGACGACCGCCGCAAGACGTTCTTCCAGCGCATCCTGAACATGCTGTCGCTTCTGGGAGGCAACGTCGATGACCTTTCGTCAGTTCGCCTACCGTAACGTCATCCGGAACCGCCGCGTCTATGCGGCGTTTTTCCTGGCCAGTGTGTTTTCGGTCATGGTGTTTTTCCTTTACTCGATGCTCATGTTCCACCCGGGCATCGGGGAGCGGTTCATCACCGGTATCACGCTGATCGGGATGACGACGGCGGACATCATCCTTTATGTGTTTATGCTGTTTTTCCTGTTTTACTCGATGAGGGCGTTTATGCAGGCACGCTCGGGTGAATTTGCGCTGCTCCTGCAGATCGGCATGGAGCGCCGGCAGCTCGGTAAGCTGCTGCTTCTTGAGATGCTGCTGCTCGGTGCAGCGTCGACCGCAAGCGGCATCGTGCTCGGGTTTGCGTTCTCGAAGTACTTTTTCATGATCGTCCGGGAACTGCTCCAGTTGCCGACGCTTCCGCTTTATGTATCGTGGGAACCGTTCCTCATGACCGCGGGCGCATTCTTTAGCCTGTTCCTCCTGATCGGACTGCTGTCCGCCTATATCGTTTCCAATCGGGATATTTCGGAGTTCAGGAAAGGGATCGGCGGGGAAGCGGATCCGTTCGGCTATTCACCGGGGAGGGCCGCTGCCGGCATCCTCCTGTTGCTGTCGTCCTACGGAGCGGCGCTTCTGGCAGGACGGGTAAATGTCCTTTACCTGTCGGTGTTGTTGCCGCCCGCGGCTACTCTCGGGACGTATTATTTCTTCTCTCACTCGATCCTCTACCTGCTCGACCTGTTCAGGGACCAGAAAAGCCTGTACTGGAAACGGACGCGTCTCGTGTCACTCGCTGAGACCGCGGCGAAGCTTCGGGACAATGCGAACATGTTCTTTATCGTCGCAATCGTCTCGACAGTCGCGTTCCTGTCCGTGGGCACGCTTGCGAGCCTTGCCACATATACCGCCCAGTACCGTGCGCTGAACCCGCTCGGCCTCGTTTACGAAAGTTATCCGGGCAACCCGCATGAGTATGAACATGTGACGGGACTGATGGAAGAACTGGAAAACGCGGGTCTTGAGTACACCCACGTACCGCTTACTGTCGCCAGGGAGGAATCTTCTTTCTCCGGGCAACCCATCAATATTCTTCGCGAGGGTGAAGTGAACCGGCTCGCAGAAGCACTCGGCGCAGGGCCGGTGAGGTTAAGGCCGGGCGAGGCCGTATTCCTGCCGTATTCTACGGAAGCCGCCCCGAGACTGCAGGATGCAGACATCCGAACAGAGCTCGAGGAAAGCGGAGTCGAGGTCCATGTGAGCGGCGTAGTCGGTGGCCTCCTGCTGCCGGCCTACAGCCTCGGGACAAATTCGGTGGTTGTCAGCGAGACTGACTTTGTGAAAGTCGCCTCCGCACAGCCCGATCAGCTTCTCCGTTTCCACGCTTTCGATATCCCCGACTGGGAGGAGACTGTCGGGATCGGGCTGTCGATCGAGCAGGAGATGATTCTCTCTGAAATTGAAGAAGGAGAGGCACTGCCGTATTACTTCAAAAATCCGGGCCTCGACTATTCGATTATCCGGTCAACATTCCACCTTTTGCTTTTGACCGGCCTGATGGTGGCCATGGTCTTCATGCTGGCGGCGGGCAGCTTCATCTACTTTAAGCTCTACACGATGCTCGACCGCGACCGGCGCCAGGCGGCCGTCCTGAAGCGGCTCGGCATGACAGAGCGCGAGTTCATCAAAATCGTCAACCGCCAGCTGGTCCCGCAATTCTTCCTGCCGTGGGGAATTGCGATGCTGCACAGTACATTCGCCTTTATTTCCCTGCAGGCGATCTGGAAGGAATTCGCCGACATCTCGATTCTGAATGAGATGGCCCTCGTCCTCGTCGGCTTCACGGTGATCCAGCTGCTGTATTTCTTTCTGATCCGCTGGCGCTATCTGGCGCATGTGAAAGGACCGACTTGAGCGGTCC
>NZ_JCAXEU010000030.1:0-18679 GCF_059758705.1 Bhargavaea sp. GQ12 | reverse complement strand
TTCCGCACGCGGGGCTGTTTGACTTTGATATCTATTAATGTGAGAATTGATGGCAATCCGATGAAAGGCAGGAACCGTGAAAATGGACCTTAACAACCCCACCGTGGAAAATGTGGAGTATATGATCACTTCCATCAAAGACAAGCTCCGCATGGTCAATGTCGATGCGATGAAGGCTGAACATTTCAACACATCCGACTACGAGGATCTCCGCGACCTTTATGACATGGTCGTGAAGCGCAACAACTTCAGCCCGAGTGAAATGCAGGCAATCGCAGCAGAACTCGGAAGCCTGAGAAAATAACCCAAATAAACGCAATCCCCCGGCCGCCTCTGCAGCCGGGGGATTTTACGTTGCCGGCCATAGCCTGCTATTGGTAGACTGTTATTAGAACAGAAAGGGGATTTGGACTATGGGGACTTTTGAAGAAAATCTCGACAAATATGCTGAACTCGCAGTGAAAGTCGGCGTCAACATCCAGCCGGGTCAACCACTCTATATCGGTGCTTCGACTGATTCGGCGGAATTTGTCCGGCTCGTAACGAAAAAAGCTTATGAAGCGGGCGCAAGGCATGTCTTCGTCGACTGGTCGGACGATGAGATATCCCGTCTCCGGTATGAGCTGGCTCCTGAAGATTCGTTCAGCGACTTCCCTTCCTGGATTCCACAGATGCGCGAAGAGCTGGTGGGGATGAATGCAGCATTCATGAACATCGTGTCGCAGAGCCCCGATCTGCTGAAGGGGGTCGATCCGATGAGGATCGCCAGCTTCCAGAAGGCCGCCGGCCAGGCACTGGAATCCTACCGCCAGGCGGTCCAATCCGACAAAGTAAGCTGGACGGTCATTGCCGCCCCATCCAAGGCTTGGGCAGCCAAAGTGTTTGCCGATCTTCCTGAAGAAGACCAGGTACCGGCCCTTTGGGAAGCGATCTTCAAAGCGGTGCGCGCCGATGTGGAAGACCCGGTCGAAGCATGGAAAAAACATGATGAGACACTCCACGAAAAAGCCGACCATCTCAACAAGAGAAAATACACGAAGCTTCATTACACAGCTCCCGGAACTGATCTGACCATCGGCCTGCCGGAAGGCCATATTTGGGCCGGAGCCGGCAGCATCAATGCCCAAGGTGCATCGTTCATGGCCAATATGCCGACGGAAGAAGTGTTCACCGTTCCACATAAAGACCGCATCGACGGCTTTGTCTCAAGCACAAAACCACTCAGCTACGGCGGCAATATCATTGATCAATTCAAGATCACTTTCAAAGACGGCCGGATTACGGAAGTGGAGGCCGAACAGGGTGAAGATGTACTGAAACACCTGATCGAGGCGGATGAGGGTGCAAAATCCCTCGGAGAGGTCGCACTCGTCCCGCACTCCTCCCCGATCTCGACATCCGGGCTGCTCTTTTATAACACGCTGTTCGACGAAAACGCTTCGAATCACCTGGCAATCGGCAGCGCCTATGCCTTCTGCATCGAAGGCGGCAAGGAAATGAACAGCGAAGAGCTGAAAAAGCATGGTCTCAACCAAAGCATCACTCATGTCGACTTCATGATCGGTTCCGATAAGATGGACATTGACGGTATCCTTGAAGACGGTACGGCCGAACCGATTCTCCGCGGCGGTGAATGGGCGTTCTGATCCCCAGAACTCTGATATGCCGGGATATTTGGTTCACATTTGTCACAATTGACCCGTATTCCAGCAATGTCCTATTAAAAACAGGCATAATTTGTTGTATAATGAGTTATAGAAAAGAGAGCAACAAGTAGTTATAGAGAGGAGCATTCCGATTATGTGGCTGATGTTTACAACAGTTTTCGGTTTCACAGTCCTGCTGATTTTGGGCATGCTGATCATGATCCACTTCCTGCAACGCGCAATGATCTCGGAAGACTCAACGACAATCGATGAGAAACCTGAGACAACATACACACTCGATTCCTAAAGAACTGCCGGGCTTTCCGGCAGTTCTTTTTCATTTCGAGATGAAATTTCTCTTACAATCTCATTTCAGAAACGAACTTTCCCTGTAATATTCCAATCATATCGTTTCAGCAATCCTCCACAATTATCCATAATATAGGCCTGAAAGATCATCCCCCTTTGACATCTTCCAATATCTGCTTATTTGCGGTTAAGTTATTTTCAACTATACTAATCTTCAATAGAAAGTACCGTCACCGGGAGGCAATTACATGTGGAATTCTACTGATATCGGCATCGATCTTGGCACCGCCAATTTACTGATCTATACAAAATCCAAAGAAATCATCTTTAATGAGCCGTCTGTCGTTGCGACGGACCTTTCCGGACGGGTGATTGCCATCGGCAACGAAGCCAAGGTGATGCTTGGAAAGACACCTGGCCAGATTACCGCCATCCGGCCGCTCCGTGACGGCGTCATTGCAGACTACGACATGACAGCGGAGCTGCTGAAGGCTGCGATGGCCGAAGCATCCAAAAAGCTCGGCCAGACACTCCGAAAGCCACGGGTGGTCGTTTCGATCCCTTGCGGGGCAACTTCGGTTGAGCAGCGTGCCATCGTGGACGCCGTGAAATCCGGAGGCGCTAAAGAGGTTCACCTGATTGAAGAACCTGTTGCGGCAGCCATCGGGGCAGATCTTCCCGTGAGCGAGCCGATTGCGAATGTCATCGTGGATATCGGGGGCGGCACGACCGAGGTCGCCATCATTTCGTTTGGCGGCGTCGTCTCGTCGAACAGCGTGAAGTTTGCCGGTGACAAGATGGACGAGGAAATCATCCATCACGTCCGCAAGCGCCACAACCTCATTATCGGCGAGCAGACCGCAGAAGCGATCAAGAAAGAAGTCGGCTTTGCACCGATCGCCCATGATGCGAAAACGATGGATATCCGGGGCCGTGACGTCGTGACGGGTCTTCCTAAAACAATCACGCTTCATTCACGTGATATCCAGCAGTGCCTGAAGGAAGGGATGGAAACGATTCTGGAAGCCATCCGCACGACGCTCGAACTCTGCCCGGCAGAGCTTTCCGGCGACATCGTCGATCAGGGCATCGTCCTCACCGGTGGCGGCGCGCTCATGAACGGCATGCAGGACTGGCTGTCTGAAGTCATCTCTGTACCTGTCCACACCGCGCCCGAACCGATGAAGGCGGTCGTAGTCGGCACCGGTAAAGCACTCGGCACGATTAAAACGATGCGAAAAATCGCAAACTGAACCGGTATCGCCGCGGGACCCAGCCCATTGCTTCCGCAGCCACTGAAAAACTCTCTATAATAGCTGATTGAAGTGAAAGGTCCGAGACACCTGCGGGAATAGCATTAGCCGAAGACTCCGCAGGAAAAAGTCCGAGGAGGCTGAGGCAATGCCCGCGGTAAGCGAGGACATGGAACGGAAATCAGATTTTCCACTTTTTTACGAACTCCTGCTTTTTGCAGTTTAATAATGTATACGGATTACAATAAAAGGACCCTATTCCGGCTCACGGCCTGAATAGGGTCCTTAGTTTTGCAATGGGTCTCCGCAAAGCGGCCTTACCCTTTCAATGTTCGTCCTCGATGATCGAGTAGAGGTAATGATCCTCCCAGACACCGTTGATGAAAAGCAACTGGCGCAGCAGGCCTTCCTGCTCCATGCCGGCCTTTTCAAGCACCCTGACCGATGCCTGGTTCCTCGGGGAAACATAGGCCTCGATTCTGTGCAGTCCGGCGCGTTCGAAACCGAACTTCAGGATGATCTTTAGTGCTTCGGTCGCAATGCCGCGTCCCGCTTCGCCCTGATCGACGGAGTAGCCGACAAAGCCACTCAGGAATGGCAGGCGTTTCAGGCCATATAGAGAGATGTGGCCGATCAGGCGACCATCCTCTGCCCGGAAAATGCCAAAACTATACTCCCGCTTTTCCCTGAGCTGCTGGAGTGACTCACGGATCTTCTCCCTCTGGACGCCTACCGTGTAATACGAGCTATCGTGCCGCGGCTCATACACCGACCAGTAGTGCTTGTTCCTGGATACAAGGTTGGTCATGGCGAGTGCATCATCGTCGGTAAGGACGCGAAGGATGATTGTCTCGCCCTTTAGTGAGATCACGGCGGCTCACCCTTCGTTGGACGTCAGGCTGAGAAACTCTTCCACATCGCGGATGCAGAGGCGGACGCCCTTTTCCCAGAAGTCTTGTTTTGTGATATCTTCACCAAGATGTTTCATCGCCAGGTCCTCAGTCGTCATGACGGCCGTGTCCCGCAGAAGTGCCATGTACTTCTCCTCGAACGCCTCACCTTCCTCAAGCGCCTTGGCATAGATGCTGAGGGAGAATAAGTAGCCGAACGTGTAAGGGAAGTTGTAGAACGGCACGCCGGTGATGTAGAAGTGCAGCTTGGAGGCCCAGAAGTGCGGGTGTGCCTCTCCAAGCGCTCCGGCATAAGCCTCGCGCTGTGCTTCTTCCATCAGTTCGTTCAGGCGTGCGGTCGAAACTACTCCTTTTTTCCGCTCTTCGTAGAATCGCGTTTCAAACAGGAAGCGCGCATGAATATTCATGAAGAAGGAGACACTGCGCTGAGCCTTGTCTTCAAGCAGGGCGATTTTTTCTTCCTTCGTCCCTGCTTCCTTAACAGCTGCATCCGCCACGATCATCTCCGCGAATGTTGACGCGGTCTCCGCCACATTCATCGCATATTGCCTGTTTAGCTGATGGACCGGACGGAGCGCATAGGAGTGGAATGCGTGACCGAGCTCGTGTGCCAGTGTGGCGACGTTCGACATTGAACCGCTATACGTCATGAAGATACGGGATTCTTCCGAAAGCGGCATGCCGGTGCAAAAGCCTCCCGGGCGCTTGTTCGGACGATCCTCCGCCTCGATCCAGCCGTTCTCGAATGCCATGCGGGCGAACGACTCCAGCTCCGGACCGAACTTTCCGAAATGCTTCAGAATGAATTCAGCGCCATCCTGATAATCCAGTTTTGAAGCCGATTCGGAAACCGGTGCGAAAAAGTCATACCAGTCAAGCTGGTCTTTGCCGAGCAGGGTTGCCTTGCGGTTCAGGTATTCCGCAAACGGCCCTTTATTGGCCGAAATGGCACCCCACATCGCGTCGAGCGTCTCCTGCTTCATGCGGTTGTACTCGAGCGGCTCGCGGAGGACCTGGTCCCAGCCCCGTTTCTCGTAAACCTGCAGGCGGAAGCCGGCGAGCGAGTTAAGAGCTTTCGCGAAGAATTCTTCTTTCTCAGCCCATGCTGCCTCCAGCTTTTCAAACGCTTCTTTTCGGACCGCGGGATCGGAATGCGTGCCGAGGTTGTTTGCCTGGCCGACGGAAAGGACCTTCTCCTCTCCGTCCACTGTGACCTTCACCTGCATGTCCCCGACAAGCAGGTCGTACAGCTCGCCCCATCCATGGTAGCCGTCAACGGACAGGCCTGTAATGAGTGCTTCCTGTTCTTCCGGAAGCTTGGCTCCGGCTTTTTTGCGCCATTCACCCAGGATGAACGAAAATTCTTCGAGCTGACCGGAGGCAAGCAGCTCTTCCCAGACCTTCTCATCTGTCTTCGACAGTTTCTGCTGCAGCGACATGAACGCCGTCTGGAACTTCGCACCCAGCGCGGATGTTTCTCCCTGCAGGAGATTCGCTTTTTTATCTGTCGTGTCCTGTGCCAGGAAGCAGCCGATGACCGCTCCGGCCTCTCTCAGGTGGGCCGAGGTATTCTTTGTCTGTTCGATCAGGGCCACAATCTTTTCTGCAGCGTCGGCGGCTTCCGGTGTGCTGAAATCCGCGACCGCTTTTGCATAGCTCCGGACTTTTTCCGCCCCTTCATCTAGATGGGCTCTGAGTTCTTCAGATTCGCTTCCGCCTCTAAAGAACGTCTCAAGGTCCCAGGTGACCGGATACGTGGTTGTTGACATCCCAATTCCCCCTGACTGTTTGCCAATTTTCTAATAACAATTTCCTTACAATTATAACACGGTTGTTCGGAAGGCGAAACTTGCCAACTGGCAAAAAAGCGTCACACTTTCCGCCGTAAATACCGAAAAACCCATGTATACTAATACGGGTAGGAGGTGAAGAAGATTGATCCGAAAACTGTTGATGGGGATCGCCCTGCTTGCGGCGGTCGGCTTCCATGCGTCGGCTTTGTTCATGCCGGCATTCGGGCGGCCCGCCGGGGAGATTGCCGCGCGGCTTCCGGTCGTCTTCATGCCGTCCATGTACTCGTCGCTGGTTCTGCTCGTCCTCGTGCCGCTCCTCGTACTGTACGTGATCCGGGACGGCGGAAAGGCGGACCGGCCGGCAACCGCAAATCTGCGGGCCGCGCTTTTCATCACGGCCTGCGTCCTCCATATCATCGAACTCATCACTTGGCAGGAAGAACGCTTTATCCTGTTCACCGCAACGGAAGTGGCCATGCTCGCCATTCTTGCCGCCCTTTACTTCACCTATCCGAAAAAGGAGAACCTCATTTCCGGACGGATACCCGTCTCAGGAATCTTTTCCTATTTCTTCTTCAGCGTTCTGGTTGCAGTCCATTACGCGCTAGAGGCAAATGATTGGGGCGGCCTGGGCCTGAGTGACGCGCTCTGGGCGATCATCACGCTCACATTTGCCGCTGCGGCCGCGCTTCATTTCCTTTATCATCACCAGGACCATATGTATGCCATCGTGTTCGCCTGGATGTCCCTCATGGTCGCTGCAAGGAACGGGCTGGACGAGCCGCTTGTTAGCGCAGCTGCGCTTTTCCTCGCCGGTGCCGTCATCGCCTGGATGATCATTTCCAGTCGTCAAAGCCAAAAAGTGCCGAGAACGGCAGAAGATTAATCAGCCAATATACGCCAAACGGTCCCGGGAAATTTCCCGGGACCGTTTTTTAGTCTTCGCTGATGTCTGTAATGAGAAGTGGTCCGTCAGCCGTGACGATGACGGTGTGCTCGATCTGGGCGACAAGCGACTTGTCAGGCGTGATGAACGCCCAGCCGTCCCCGCCTTCGATAATGTGTTCAGCCTTTTGGGAGATGAACGGCTCGACAGCGAGGACCATGCCTTCTTTGAGAAGAGTCGTATCCCAGCGGTCATAGTAATTCAGCACATGGCTCGGTTCCTCGTGCAGTGAACGGCCAACACCGTGGCCCGTCAGGTTCTTGATGACATGCAGGCCGTTGTCGCTTGCCTCGCGGCTGACCGCCTTGCCGATCTGGTTCAGCCGTGCGCCCGGCTTCACTTTCTCCAACGCACTGTCGAGGGCCGACTTGGCCACGTCGATCAGCTTCTGCTTTTCGTCGTCCGGCTCGCCGGCCACGATCGAAATCCCGGTATCGGCAAAGTAGCCATTGTATGATCCGGACACATCGATGTTGACCATGTCACCATCTTTGATCACATAGTTATCCGGGATGCCGTGGGCAACCACTTCGTTGACACTGATGCATGTGAAGCCGGGAAAATCGTACTCGCCCTTGGGACCGGAGACGGCACCCTTTTCCTCGAACATGCGGCCTGCCATGTCATCGAGCTGTTTGGTTGTGACACCGGGCTTTGCGGCGTCTTTCAGCGCATCGCGGATTTCCGCACAGATGCGCCCGATTTTCTTGAGGTTCTCGAAGTCTTCTGTCGTCTTCGCGATCATTCGATTCAGCACTTCCTTCTGTGGATTCAATTTCCACTATACCACAGACCGGACGGTCGCCAAACAGTCAGGTTTTCAGCGCACGGATTCCTGCCGCGGTGCACCAGACGAACGCCGCCCCCTGCAGAACCGCATACAAAAGAGTGAGCAGGACAGTCGTGCCCGCATGCCCAAATGACGGCGCCATACCGGTGAACGCCGCTTCCCTCACTTCATTGGCTGCGATGAAAGTCGTGACCAGAAGCGCACAAAGCGGCACAGCCGGGAGGAGCTGGATGGCCAGCGCCCGCTTCGCGTGGCGGCGGACCAGGCCATCGCCCGAGGCCAAAAGCAGAATAAGCGGGAACAGGACGGGGGCGAATAGGATGCTGAAGTAATTAAATGACGCGATAAGGCGGGGATTGTCCATGGGGTGCTCCTTCCGGTAAGCGGCACAGCTGTTCCTATCCTATGCGGGGACGGGTTGAAAACACCGGCCGGGTAGTCTACACTTGGATTGTCCATACTGAATAACTGAACCACAAGGGGAGCCGCAGATGCGGCTGAGAGTGGGCGGCCGGCGCCCAGACCCTTTGAACCTGTAAGGTCATGCTTGCGCAGGGATGTGGATGGAAAACGATGCCCGAAGGCGTCCGGCTCTGTCCCGGATGCTTTTTTTATTGGTCATCCCCATCTTGCGACACTATTTAAATGGGGGTATCTTCCTATGCAGCGCAACAAACGTCTTCAATTCCTGATCGAGGTCGCGATCTTTTCCGCGATCGGCTTTGTCCTCGACCAGATCTCCATCAAACTCTGGTTTCAGGGCGGCTCCATCAGCCTCACGATGGTGCCGATCGTCCTGATGGCCTTTCGCTGGGGGCTCGGGGGCGGATTGCTCACCGGGCTGATCCTCGGCATTCTCCAGACATTTGCAGGCGCCTACATCATCCACCCGGTGCAGGGCTTCCTGGATTACATCGCAGCATTTGTCGTAATCGGAGCCGCTGCTTTCCTGCGGCCGATGGTGCTGCGGGGCGCCGACTCCGGCGAGAAGGGACGGATGGTGACAGGCATCGTCATCGGGACGGTCATCGGCGGCCTGCTCCGCTACGTCATGCATGTCCTGTCCGGCGTCGTATTCTTCGGAGCGGCTGCCATTGATGCAGGCGACAACATCTGGTGGTATTCGATCGTCTACAACGCGGGTTACATGATCCCGTCGATCATCCTGACAGCCGCCGCGTGCGCCCTCCTGTTCAGCACTGCGCCGCGATTGCTTAAGCGATAGATCCAGTCTGTCCCAGGGACGGCTGGTATAAACCGGAATTCATATGGACAGACGAACCCCCGCCGGGTCTGGCGGGGGTTTTGGGTTGGGGACATTATAACTGAGATCACCAACGCTTCAATGAAGTTAATCAACGTTTCATAAAAGATCGTCAACGTCTCAATAAACTTAATCAACATTTCACCGAAGATCGTCAACGTTTCACGCCCTATACGGAAAACGAAACCCCCTCCGGCATGTCGGAGGGGTTAAAGTAAATGGCATGGATGCCCTGAAGATGTTCATCGACTGCAGACCGGGAGAATGTCTCACCGCTTGCGTCGGCACTTCGCCCGTCCGCCTCCTGCATCCGCCGGTTCATTTCCTCGAACGAGACCGGATTCGGCGGCGGCACTTCCCATGGCTCGACAGTCAGGCCGTATGGAGAGCTCTTGAAAAAGGCATTCGCCATCCGGCGGTACCCTTCGAGCGTCGGATGGACGTCCGCCGGGTTCGGAAGCAATTGGCTGCCTTCGGCGGCAAATGCCTCTTCGACCGGTACGAAGACGGCCCCGGCGGCCTCTGCCTCCTTCTTCAGGATCGCGTTCAGCCGGCCGAGCTCTTTCCGCAGGCCGGGTTTCATCTCCTCACGGGCATGGGGATATGGAAAATAATAACCCATGATGTAAACAGTCGCCCGCGGCGCCCGTTCCGCAAGTTCATCCAAGATGGCCGCCGTGTTCTTCCTGACGCCGTTCAGCGCATAGTCCGCCGGAATCTGATCATAGGCGAGCGTGCCTGTCCGCGGATCATACCGCACAAGCCCGAGCAGGTCATTGGCGCCCGAGGAAACCGTGATTAGTGTGGCATGTTCAAGGACCGGCCGCGCCTCATCCGAGCGCACGCGTTCGAGCACCTGGCCGCTCGTGAGCCCCGGATAGGTGAGATCCTTCGAGTAAAAGGCGAGCGGTATATGCCTGCGCAACTCCATCGCAATCATGTCGGCATAGCCAAGGTCGATCGCACGGTTTGGCGTCTGACCGGCCGCAAGGGAATCACCGAGCGCGACATAGGCGGCCGGCGCCGCAGCCTTCACAAGCCCCGCTTGCGGAAGGATCATCAGCAACGCACTGAACAGGAGGACAAGCCGCTTCATCGCTGCTTGCCGCCCTTGTTCCCTTCTTTTTTCTTGCCGTTCCTCGGGCCCTTGCCCGCATTGCCCGAAGGTTTCTGGGATGACGCGGCCTGCACGGTCTTGGAGGATCCTTCGACAAGGCTGCCCTTGTGCCAGACTTTCTGTACCGGCTTGCCCGGAAGTGCACGGGTCAGTTTCCGGTATGTCTTTTCATCCGGATAGGACACGAACGACAGCACTTCCCCGTCCGCTCCCGCTCGTCCCGTCCTTCCGGAACGGTGTGTGTACTGTTCTTCGGTGCGCGGTACATCGATGTGGATCACATGCGTCAGACCGCTGATGTCGAGCCCCCGAGCCGCAACATCAGTCGCGATAAGGATGCGCACTGTGCCGTCGCGGAACCCGTCAAGCGCCTGCTTGCGCTCCATTTTGTTCATGCCGGAATGAAGGACGGCAACCGGCGCGCCCTCAAACTTCAGCTTCGACTCCTTCATGAGCAGCTGGTCCGTATTGTTGATGAAAGCCAGTGCACGCAAGCCTTCCATATGGGATAGCCTGCGGATCAGGTCCGTCTTGTCGCGATCATCCACCTTCGTGAAGGAGTGGATGACCTCGCCTTGCTTCGGCAGCTCTTCAGCAGTCACTTTAAGCTGCAGCGGGTCGTCCATGAACCGCTCGGCAACAAGCCGGATTTCATCCGTGATGGTGGCCGACACGACTGCCACCTGGCAGTCAGGCGCGGCAGCCCCGATCAGCGACTTTACATCCGTCCGGTGGTCACGTCCCAGAAGCTGATCGCCCTCATCCAGTACGATGTGGCGGATATCGTGCATTTTCAGCTTGCGGTCATTGGCCAGTTCCCAGACACGGCCCGGCGTCCCTACGACGATCGTCGGCTTCTTTTTCAGCTTCTCGATCTGGCGCTGTTTATTAGCCCCGCCGATCAGTTGCGTGACTGTGATGTCCGTCCCTTCCGTCCAATCACGGAACACTTCGACAATCTGCATGCAGAGCTCCTGTGAAGGTGCAATGACCAACGCTTCCGTTTTCTTGGAGTTGCCGTCGACAAGCTCCAGCAGAGGGATGACATACGCTAGTGTCTTCCCGGACCCGGTCGGAGACTCCGCGACGATGTCCCGTCCATCGATCATCGCAGGTATCATTTTCGACTGGATCGGCATCTCCTCTTCAAATGTCCATTTTTTCCGGAATTGCGGCTCCAGCCGTTCAATCCAACTCATCATCCATTCCCCGTTTCAATCCTTGATGGCTTTATTTTAGCACAGCGGGTGCTACCCGTCCTTTAGCGGCTGTTCCCGATAAAAGTGGGGACGTCTGTGTATGTCAACGTCTCAATGAAGTAAATCAACGTCTTCACTGAATGTGAAAAAAGGGACTTCTATCCTGAAGCCCCTATTAAATATTCTTATACTCAATCACTCATTCGGCGGCTTGACCCGGCCCTGCTCCCTTTGCTCGAAGGCATAAGCGAATCCGATCAGCAGCGGTTCCGAAAACGCACGTCCGTAGAATGCGATGCCGAACGGTTCTCCTTCTTCCGTCTTCCCGGCCGGTACCGCAACTCCGGGATAGCCCGCAGCGGCACCGAAACTGAGGCCATGGGACTGCGGAAAGACAAGAGCGGTGATATTATGTTCGCGGAATGCCCGTTCCAGTGCAACTTCAGACGACAGATGCCTGTTCCGCTCGAGCGCTTCCAGGTAGGCCCGCTCCGTCAGCGTCCCCGATGTGCGGTCCGACTGCTCCAGCATGTTCTGGCCGAATTTCAATGTTTCTTCAGGATGCCGGCTGTTGAACTCGATGACATCAGACAATGTCCGGATCGGATTGCTTGCCGGTGTCCTTCCGAGATAGGCATTTACGGCCGCTTTGAACTCGTGCATAAGCACGTCGTAGCCAAGGTCATTTTCCATGACGCCGAGATCGATGTCCTCGATGATTTCAGCGCCGCACGCCTTCAGAACTTCCAGCTTACGGTCAAACAGTTCCAGGATTTCACTTTCGGCTTCGTTTTCGAAGATGTTGCGCGCGACGCCGATCCGTGTACCTTTTAGTGCATCCCGATCAAGACTGGCTTCCCAGTCCCTGCCTTCCCATACACCGGAAAGGGATGTGACCGGGTCAGACGGATCCTCTCCGACCATCTCCCGGAACATCAGCAGCGCGTCTTCTACGGTGCGGGCAAGCGGTCCGGGTATGTCCTGCGTCATGGACAGCGGTATAACACCGGCCCGGCTGATGGCGCCGACGGTCGGCTTGATCCCGACGAGGCTGTTCTGCACGGCCGGCTCGATGATGGATCCGGTTGTCTCCGTCCCGACCGAAGCCGCAGCCAGATTTGCTGCGATTGCGACAGCTGAACCGGAACTTGAACCGCCGCAGTCAAACTGGCCGTAGGGGCTTTTCACTTGTCCGCCTCTGGAGCTATAGCCGTTCGTCATCTTGTCGGACATGAAGTTCGCCCACTCGGTCATGTTCGCTTTGCCGAGTATGACTGCACCGGCTTCCCTCAGTTTCTTGACGAGGAAGGCATCTTCAGCCGCGTAATGACCGGCCAGTGCGAGCGACCCGCAGCTGGTGTGCATCTTGTCTCCTGTGTCCATATTGTCCTTGAGAAGGATCGGGATGCCGTGCAGCGGTGATCGTGCCCCCTTCACCCGGCGCTCGTAGTCCAGCTGGCGCGCGATCTGGAGAGCTTCCGGATTCACTTCAAGGACGGCATTGACATTCCGTCCGTATTCCGAGATCCGTGACAGGTACATGACCGTCATTTCTTCCGCTGTGATGTTTCCGTTCTCCATCAATTCCTGCATCTCCCGGATAGGCGCTTCCTCGAGCCACTCATCCCGGATGCGCTGCAATCGTTCGTTCTGCATCCTTCATTCCTCCGATAGAAAAAGCCGGCCGGCTGATGGCCGTCCGGCAACGATTATTGTTCCTGAAGCTCGGTGTATTGCTTCAATAACGTATAGATGGGCAGCTCATACAGCTGCTTGCCGTCGATCTTGAAAATACCTTCATCAACCAGTTTATCGATGATGGACTGCTTTTTCTCATCCATCGGTCCTTCATGTAATTCTCTCATGGTGCATTCTTCTCCTTGCTCATGATGTTACCGAGTTCATCTTTCCCTTATTGGACGAAAACGAAACCGGATTTGTTCGGTCAAAGGAAGAAGAACCCGATGCCCATGATGAGATAGGCGGCAAGCAGGGTCAGCCCCTCAAACCAGTTTGACTCCCCGTCCAGCGTGATGACGACAGTAAGCAGAGCGGCTGTGATCATCGCGACCAATTCCGCAACCGTGAACACAAGCGGCATCTGCACCGGCATCATCAGGGAGACAAGGACCAGGGCAGGTGCAACAAACATCGCAACCTGGAGCGTTGAGCCGACGGCAATCTCGACGGATACATCCATCTTGTCCTTGACTGCCAGGATCAGTGCGGAGGCGTGCTCCGCGGCATTTCCGACGATGGCGACGATGATGACCCCGATAAAGAGCTCCGACCATCCGAATCGCTCACCGATTTCCTCAAATGTATGGACCAGGTTTTCTGAGACGAATGCGACTGCAGCTGTCGCCAGAAGCAGGATGAGGATCGCCTTGCCCTTCGACCACTCGGCTTCTTCCTCTTCTTGCGGTTTACCTTGGCTTTCTCTGTCGGCTCCTGTGAAGAACCCGCGGTGTGTGACCAGCTTAAAGAATAGCCCTGCCAGATATAGCAGGATCATGATGACCGAGATCCCGATGCTCAGGCTGATCGTGCCCCGGTCGTCCATTCCCTGGGAGAAGATCTCCGGGATCACGAACGCGACAATGATCGCAAAGATCAGGAGCCCGGCATTATAGCGGGCATCCCGCAAACTGAAATTCTGTCGCTTATGTTTGAGTCCTCCAAGGAAAAATGACAGTCCGAGTACAAGAAGTAGGTTTCCGATTACGGAACCTGTCAGGGATGCCAGGACGATGCCGACCAGTCCCGCCTTCAGAGCGAAGATGGAAATGATCAGCTCAACCGCATTCCCGAACGTCGCATTGAGCAGCCCGCCGATTCGAGGTCCTGATACGATGGCGAGCGATTCCGTCGCCCTTCCCATGATTGCGGACAGCCCGATAATGCTCACACAGCAAAGGATGAACATGACCAGACTCGTCCAGTGAAGGAAAGAACCCGCTACCACAAGCGGAACGCCAACAAATGAAATCATGGTAAAGACCTTATTCAATCTATGCGCCCCCGTTCAGAAAAGACTTGTCATCCCAAGTCATACCCTTTTCTGAGGGACGCTTAACAGCGGGCTATTTTCACCCGCCGGTTACTCTTTAGGCGGGTGCAGCTTAAACTTGCGGTAATAATTGATGGTGGACGCCCAGACGACCGCACGACGTTTTACGTTTGTTTCAAATTCCGCGTTCAGCGGGTTGGTGGCCTTGTCCTCCTGGTAAAGCGCCTTGACCTTTTTGCGAAGCGGCTCAGACTTGATCTGCTTCAGAAGCAGCCTCTTGGGGACGACATTAAAGAGCGCTTCTCTTTTATTCACAACCGGGGGCAGGTCCACTTTTCTGATCAGGTCGTCCACATAGTAAGTGGCAGGGTTGTGGCCCGCCGCAGTGACATAGTAGTTGCTGACGCCAAGCCTGCCGTTCAGCTCGAAAAATACATACCTGCCCGTCCTTTTGTCATATTTAAGATCAAAATTCGAAAATCCGGTAAATCCGGTTTCGGCAATCAGCTTCCGCACATCTTCCGTGATGCTGTCTTCGGGCCTCGCCAAAATCGCCAGATGATTGCCAACGCCTGTTGGCGTGTGGTCCTCCAGCAGGATCTGGCCGAAGACGATGAGCTTGACCTCTCCGTCCTCAGGAGACGTGTATGCCGTCACTACGGCAAGCGACCGGTCGTCTCCCGGAATATATTCCTGCAGGACAATCGGCTCGCTGTAGCCGCCATCCCTCATCAGACGGTAAGTTCCCCGATACTCCTCCACTGAATTCACAAAGTAGACTTTTTCCTTCCCGGCAAAATGGAGGCCTTGATAGGCGGGTGAATTGGCCGGTTTCATCACAATTGGAAAAGCAAATGGCAAATTCTCCTGGAACTCTGTAATCACCAGGGTCTTCGGATATGGGACGCCGGCCTTTTCGCAAGCCGCATAAAAACTTTCCTTGTTGGTCGCCCGTTCAAACACGTCCTCATTAACATAAGGAACGATCCACTCCTCGGAAAAGCGGTCCTGGAGGCGGACGAGCATCTCGGCATATCGGTCATCTGCACCGATGATGATCTTTTTCATGCCCGGGAAGTTCCGTTCGATCTTCGCAATAGTGTCAAAAAACTTCTCGGGCAGCTCGATGTCCGGCTGGATATGATTTTTGAGGATCCGTGAATTCTCTATGGGTCCGATGATCATCGGGCTGATTATATGTGTCTTGACTCCATAAGCTTCGTAGAAAGCGCGTGCCAGGCTGTAAGCTCCCCGGTTTCCACCGACAACCACGGGGACAAATTGAATGTTTACTCCGGATGCCTTGTCCATCTTTCTCCCCCTCGAACCGGCTTCTCTCTGTTTTCCGCCGTGATAGTGTCTTCTCCACCATCATAGGAAAGCGTTTACAAACAGTCAATGCTTTCTACAACTTTAAACATGTTTCGATAGTTCTTTTTTTACTTTTATTTGTTCTTTGTCTCCTTAAACCAAATCGAGCAGAAGAAAGTTGTTTATTCGCAAGCCTCACGACATTTGAATTGAAGAAGCATTGACAAACAGTCATCATTATTTGTTGATTTACATAGAATTTTCTCTTTCTTAGTTATTTCAATATAGCTATTAAATTCAGAATACCCCTTTAATTCTTGATTATAATCTGGAATAAATTATTTTTGACAATTGAAAATGCAGGGAGTAGTATAATATGGTCTACAATTAAGGAGGTAGCAAAATGTCTCGCCTATCGCATAAAGAAATTGCGGATAGTGTACCTCAGAAGGGGTTCTTCGGCCATCCGAAAGGACTGTTCACCCTATTCTTCACTGAGTTCTGGGAACGCTTTTCCTACTATGGAATGAGGGCCATTCTGGTCTTCTATATGTATTACGAAGTGTCGGAAGGCGGCCTCGGCCTTAGTGAACCGCTCGCCCTTTCGATCATGTCGATCTACGGATCACTCGTTTATATGTCCGGCATCATCGGCGGCTGGCTCGCCGACAGGGTATTCGGGACATCGAAAGCCGTATTCTACGGCGGTGTCCTCATTATGCTCGGTCATATTGCACTGGCCATTCCGGGGAATGTCGCGCTGTTCTTTATCTCGATGGTGCTGATTGTCCTCGGTACAGGGCTTCTGAAGCCGAACGTATCGAGCGCAGTCGGTGAGATCTACCCGAAAGATGATCATCGGCTCGATGCCGGATTCTCCATCTTCTATATGGGGATCAACCTTGGAGGCTTCCTGGCACCGCTGATTGTCGGCGCCCTTATGGGGGTAAGCTTCCACCTCGGTTTTGCCGTGGCAGCGGTCGGTATGTTCATCGGTCTCGTCACCTTCGTCATCACCAAGAAAAAGAACCTCGGGCTTGCAGGCACACAGGTGCCGAACCCTCTGACTCCTGATGAAAAGAAAAAATGGATCAGGAACACGGCCATCGCCGTTGTCTTCCTTGCGATCGCACTGGCGGTCATGGTTCCTCAAGGTTGGGTCACGATCGAAGGCGTCATCGCACTTGTCGGGGTACTCGGGATCCTGATTCCGACCGCATACTTCATCGTCATGTACAGAAGCCCGAAAACGACGCCGACCGAGCAGTCGCGTCTCATCGCTTACATCCCGCTGTTCATCGCATCGGTCATGTTCTGGGCGATTCAGGAACAGGGTTCCACCATCCTGGCGCGCTATGCGGACAAGCGAACCGACCTGAACGCATTCGGCTTTGAGATCTCTCCTGCCTGGTTCCAGTCGCTGAACCCGCTGTTCATCATTATTCTTGCACCATTGTTCGCCTGGATGTGGACACGCCTTGGTGACCGGAACCCGTCGATTCCGCGGAAGTTCTCGTTCGGTCTCCTGTTTGCGGGTCTGTCATTCCTCGTTATTCTCCTGCCGGGTATGCTCGGTGGAGAAGACGCCCTGGTCAACCCGATGTGGCTTGTTCTGAGTTACTTCCTCGTTGTCCTCGGTGAACTTTGCCTATCGCCTGTCGGGCTCGCCGCGACCACGCGTCTTGCGCCTGCAGCATTCTCGGCTCAGACGATGAGCCTCTGGTTCCTGTCTAATGCGGCAGCTCAGGCAATCAACGCACAGATCGTCAAGCTGAACACGCCGGAAACGGAAAATCTTTATTTCGGAACCATCGGGGGACTTGCGATTGTCCTCGGGATCTTCCTTTTCCTCGCGGCACCGAAGATCGTCAAATTCATCAAAGAATAAGAACAAAAGCGCAAGCGCCCGTTTAGCAACGTACAAACTGGAGCCCTTCGCAATGAGATAAATGAAACCCGGCGAACGAGCCGATGTTGACTTATCGTAGTGGAGAAGGGTGAAGTTTGCGAGTTGCTGGGCGCTGGAGCCAGCTGCGGACGACATGTGAATAGCCGTTATCCTCAGAGTGACGTTTAATAATTTCCTAAGCAACTTGCAAAAGACGCCCGCCATCATGGCCGGGCGTCTTTTGGTGTTATCGCAGAAGTTCGGAGAACGTATCACCGTGATCGAGGTCCCCGTATTTAAATCCTCGGTTGAACCATTCCATACGCTGCTCGGATGTTCCGTGGGTGAAACTTTCCGGAACGACGTAACCGCGGGAACGCCGCTGGATTGTGTCATCTCCGATGGCGCTTGCCGCGTTCATCGCTTCCTCGAAGTCACCTTCCTCCAGGTAGCCTCTTTCCTGAGCATGCTTTGCCCAGACACCGGACAGGTAATCGGCCTGAAGCTCCATCGCGACCGAATAGCGGTTGTACTCTTCCTCGCTCACCTGCTGCCGGATCCGGTTCACTTCTTCGTTGACACCAAGAAGCGTCTGAACATGGTGGCCGACTTCATGGGCGACGACATACGCCATCGCAAAGTCTCCGGGTGCGTTAAACTTGGTTTTCAATTCATTATAAAAACTCAGATCGATATACAACTTGTGGTCACCCGGACAATAAAACGGGCCGACCGCGGCACTGTTGAAGCCACAGGCAGACTGGACACTGCCCGTATAAAGGACAAGTGTCGGCTCCTGATACACCATGCCATTTTCTTCAAAAATCTCACCCCAGATTTCTTCGGTATCCGCTAGAACGACGCCGACGAAATCAGCCAGCTCCTCTTCCTCTGCCGTCTCCACATAACCGGTACTGCCTTCCTGGCCTCCCGAGCCGGCCTGATCCGAGCCGCCGACACCGAACAGCCCGTCAAGGCCGCCGCCGAACAGCAGGAACAGGATAATCCCGACAATACCGAGACCACCTCCGCCGATTGCAACCGGCCCTCCAAAACCGCCCGCTCCGCCCTGTCCGCGACGGTCCTCAATATTTGAACTTCTTCTCCTGCCTCTCGTCTTCATGCGATATCCTCCCCGCCTGATCATGATGCAATAGTAATTGTCCTTTACCCAAAAATATCATGGGTCATTCGCAGGGAGAGAATTCAGCTGGCTCAAAAGAAAAAACGCCGTCCCCTTGG